>JAILZY010000164.1 GCA_023512255.1 bacterium
ACTTTCTTCTCTCTTTATTTTCTCTCCTCCCCTTTATATTTTCAACATTATTTTTTCAACATGGGGAACATCTGATGGCCTTCGCTGCCCTTATCCTTCACTCAGTATGAATGATGTCCTTTTGCTCCATGGAACTACTGTCGCCCGCTTTCAAATTCAAGATCAATCCCTAAGAGTATTATATGGTCCTACTAACGCTAATCTTAAGCTGCAATCACCCTATCTTCTGCGGATTGGAGGGAAAGATCATGAGCGGCCAAGTGGACAAAATGACAAAATCTGGTATGTGGGAGTAAATAGAGTGATCTCCGGTCCGGGAACTAGGATAGGCAAGGGAGTAAAAAGAGTCTATTTTACTTTGACCGATAATCCCCTGCCTCCGACTCCCTGCGATCTGATTAGCGGTCCCGCACAGCCTATTAACCCTCCATCCACTAATTGAAGGAGAAAAACTATGGTAAGGCATAAGATAGGAAGCATATTTCTTTTTTTGGCGGCCATGCTCTTTGTCTTTTCTCCGCTCGCTTTTGCCGATGGGTTCTTTATTGATAATCAAAGCTGCGCAGATGCCGGTGAAGAGGTAACCTTTACCATCTCGGTAAACAGTGCTCCTAATCAGGTGGATGTGTTCGGCTTTGAGATAAGCTTTGATGGCAGGGTGCTGGATTATGTGAGGTTTGAGCCGGGGGACTTGCTTTCATCTTCAAGATTTCCAATGTGCCAATTCAACAAGGTAAATAACAATACGATAAAGGTTGGCGGCCTTGATCCTTTCGGCAGCGGCGGTATAGCTAAGGGAGAAAGCGGCACGGTGGGAAGAGTTGCTTTTAAGGTTTTAGAATGCAAGTCTTCCCAAGTAACCGTAGCTAAGCTAGGCGATGATATGGCTGGCTGGCCAGTGCAGGCTGGAAGCTTGCTACCCGGCCTAGATTTTCCCCCAGAAGCCGAAAATGTAGGGCAAAATGTAGGGCAAGAAGATGATAGCGGCCAGATCGATATCGAGGGGAAAGGAGGCAGGATAGGACAGGAGGTCCTCATTCCAATCAGAATTCAGACAGCTCCTCAGACCATTAATTCTTTTGGTTTTATGGTAACCTATCCAGCCGATATCTTAGAATATGCTGGTTATGAGCGAGGAGCGTTAGTAGCCAAATTCCCCATGGTTGATGTCATCAACCTCTCCTCTGGCAACCTGCGAATCGGCGGGATGGATTATGGACAGGGTATCACCAAAGGGACAAGTGGCTACCTAGTTCGTTTAAGATTCAAGGTCAAGGGAGAAAAAGAAGGCTGCTATCCTTTGGAGTTTACTAATTTGGTTGATGATCTAGCCAAATTTTCTAAAAGCGGAGGATACTTTTGCCTAGATAATACACCACCTGAAATCTTCTGCCCCCAGGAGAGATCAATTGCCCAGGTAAATTCTAATGGTGTGCCGATCAATAATCCTGAGGTAATTGATTTCTTACGTCAAGCCATAGCCTATGATAATATTGATGGCCAGGTTAAGGTAAGATATTATCTCTTGCAAGGAATTATCCCTAACGAAATCCTTACTGTTAAACCGGACATGTCAGAGGGGGTAATAATTCTTAAAAAAGATAATAAGCCCATAATGGAGAAAATTGAGTTAGTGGTGGAGAAAATTGAGCGGGCGAAAAATCTCCTCTCTGAGGCTCTGGATGATAACTTAGATACTTCTCAGCCCTTAATTCGGCCAGGGAAAAATCTGGTTGTGTTCGTTGCTCAAGACCGCACCGGAAATTTCTCTTATTGCCTTTCCACCCTCACGGTTGAGCCGATAGAATGCCTAGAAGATGACTCTGGCAAGTTGGATATTCCGGGGACAAGCGGCAAAATCGGCAAGGAGGTTCTCATCCCGGTACGACTTCAGAATGCCATTCCTATCCCGATGTTCAGTTTTGAAGTTGAGTATAATCCCTCTGTTTTTGGATTACACAGGCTATGAGCTTGGCGAGTTGGTAAACTCTTTACAATGGCTTGATGTTATTCCCCTTGGGTTATCCAATTCTGGCCGACTGATGATAATTGGTATGTCGAATAATATTCATCCCCCATATCCAACCAGCCTGGGGATAATATCAGACGTGGATAGAACTATATACGAAGTAGAAAAAGCAGCAGAGCCACTTTCTGAGGTAAAAGAACTAGCACCACTTCCTCAAGTCCAGATAAGCGGCAATCTCCTCTTCCTTAAATTTATTGTCAAGGATGGACTAAACCATAGCTGTTATCCTGTAAAATTGGAGCATCTTACTAACGAGATGAGCGGCCTTTCCATTGATTCTATCTCTGGCGGCTGTTTCTGTGCCAACAACTGCGACGGTGACCAAAACGGTGATGGAAGGATTACCCCGGCTGATGCCCTGATTGTCTTTAAATGCTATCTTGGCTCAGGGCCTTGCGGTGAGTGTGCTGATGTAGATGAAAATGGTAAAGTCACTCCGGCTGATGCCCTATGCCTGTTTAAAGAGTATCTTGGGCAGCCTTCCTGTTTAGACGATTAAAGCTATAAAAGACCAGGAAGGTGTAGCTTTTCAATCGGTTTGATCTATGCAAAAATGGCCATAAGTACTTTCCTTATGGCCATTTTCTGTATTCGCTCTAATTTTTTATTATCCGCGAGACTTACATCTGTCAAGATTCCAGATGTTCCCCATGTTGAAAAAATAATGTTGAAAATATAAAGGGGAGGAGAGAAAATAAAGAGAGAAGAAAGT
>JAILZY010000063.1 GCA_023512255.1 bacterium
AACTTTCTTCTCTCTTTATTTTCTCTCCTCCCCTTTATATTTTCAACATTATTTTTTCAACATGGGGAACATCTGGTCCTCTCGTTAACAAAGTGCGCAATTTGGGCGGATAAAAGATCAGCTCGTGTAATTGATTGGTTAATTATATATAATTAATTGGGTAATATTGGGTAATTATCCTACAATTAATTGTGTGTACTCTTGCACTTAGCGAAAGAAGCAATTAAGTGGTCCTATCGCTAATAAAGGGTGCAAGCTGGGAGTGGGCACAAGGTCTGCCCCTAAAATTGATAGTGTAATTGATCCGCTGCGCACTTGGGTTACGCGGCAGGCGGCGGGCTCAGGCGGCCCGGAAGGCGATTGATCCGCTGCGCACTTGGGTTATGCACTTAGCGAAAGAAGCAATTCCCCTCCAAGGGGAAAATAAGACATCGGTGGTATAGAAATAAAAAGAAGCTTTTTACGGGAAGTTAAAGAAAGAGAAAAAGCTTACGGGAAGGTAAGAAAGATAGAAAGGGAAAGAGAGAGAGCGTGTGTGAACCAGACGATTAGCCGCTCTCGGGCAAGAGAAGAGTTTTAAGACCCTTAGCGGATCTTTTACTGGATTAAGAGTAGATGAAGAGTGGATGAAGAAAAAATTTTAGCTCCTTATGGGTAAAGAGGCCCAAGATCAAGATGTTTCCAGAATTCAGCCGCTTTTTGAGCCTGCCTTCTGGCCACCTTGTTAGTCTGCTGCCGAGCTTCATTTTGGGCCTGAATGCTGCGATATGCGGCAAAATTCTTCATTAAATGCTCAATCACCCCCTGAGGCATACTGATTAGAACGAAACTGCGGTAGACCACTTCGCCAGATGGCCGCGTTTGGTTTTCCTCATAGATTTTGCTCCCCTTGACCCTTTTGGCGATCGCGGATGAGAAAAATTCCCGAAAACTGCTACTGTCGCGATTAGGATCAATGAATTTGCCAGGCAAATGATCGGATGCAGCCAGGCGCTCAAATTTTGCCCTAACCAGCCCGCTGACATAATCCACGATTCGGGCTTTGGCATCTTCCATGGCTTTGACCCTGGAGGTTTGCTCATCAGGGCAGTCCTCGGAGGCACCAACTAGGGTAAGACAGCCATCTTGCCAGGCTGGTTTCTGGTTGATCCACTCTGGCGGTGAGGCAGATACGGGTAAGGCCGCGGCCGGCAAAGCGCTATCTTTCTCATCAAGAGAGCTTTCAGCTTGGGTTGCCTGAGGTGGAGCTTTCTCTTGAGCTTGCGGGGTTTCCTCTTGAGCCTGCGGGGTTTTCTCCTCAGGACTGCTTTTTTCGCCATTTTGCGGCGGCTGGCCTTTTCCTTCCTCTTTGCTCTGCGGCTGACTTTTCTCCTCAGCCTGCGCGTTATGTTTTTCTTCATGTTTTTGTTCGACCTGCGGCTGCTTTTCGAACTTGGCTTGATTTTGAATTTCTGGCCCTCCCCTGTCTCCTTCGCTTTCTCTTTCGCCTTTTTCTCCGCCCTTTTCTATGATTGGATGATGACTCGGCCCTTGTGGTTGAGTCGAATGATGGCTATGCAGGCAGCCGGGGCTAATTATCAGCAGCAGGAGCAGCAGGCAAAGCATGGGGGAGATAGACAGGCTTGGCCAAACCTTTGGCTGGTTGGATCGGTTAGCTAATCTCTCGCCTATTCTCATTAATCTTTCACCTACTCTCATTAGAGAGATCCTCAAAAATTTTTAAATTTTCCTGATCTTGGTCTTTACAATTAAATCTTGTAATTAGATCTATTGTATAAATATTTATGAATTTGTCAATAATTAAATTTTATCCACTAACGATTAGAATAGCTTTATGGACAAAATTTAAAAACGGCTTCACTAGCAGACGCTTTTTTAGAAGAGACCGGACACTTTTTAAGAATAGGACTAAGGACTTAGAACTGAGGGCTGAGGGCTGAGGACCCAGGTAGAGCTGGCTTCCAGCCAACTTTCCGGTTATCCACCAAGGGTGTTGGGGAGAAAATTTCAGACGGAGTCTGATCTCGGCAAGGTATTTTTTATCCCTCAAGGGTGTGGGGAAGAGAGGATGATGGTCCCGGCGATCCTGAAGAGAGGATGATGGTCCGGCGATCCTGAACCGTCAGTATTTTATCCCCCAAGAATGTTGGAGAGAGAATATCTTTCGTTTCACCAGAGGCCCAAATTTGGCCGAATACTCCCTACCCTGTGTTTTTCTCTTTTTTATTTAAACCTCCTCCCCCCCTGTTTTGGGGCTTTGGTGAGCGAAAGCGTAAGCATTTATTTTTTATAAATCTCGTATAAATAAAAAATGCTGGTTCAGAATCAAGCTCCTATTGATAATTTTATGTTATTGATAATTTTATGTTATAATGATACATTATGTATTAAATAATCTATTAATTTAAAAGGATTACTATTATGGGAAATGAATATATGACCACAACAAAAGTTATTAAGAGCTTTAAGATCAATAAAGCTAGCTGGCTTAAATTGCTTCATCTGGCTTAAATTGCTTCATAAGGGTAGAGTTAAGGCTTTCAGAATCGGCAAAATATAGTGTTTCAAACGATCCGAATTGGAAGAGGATTTACTGATAAACATTGAACCACAGAAGGCGGTTATGAAATGAGCTCTATTACAAAAGGGATAGAATTATTCAATATATTTGCGGAGACATGGGGAAAAGAAAAGGCTCAGATTGCAATCAGAGATATTGAAGAAATAATTGATGCTAGTAAGCAAGATTTGGCGACCAAAAGCGATATTTTGGAATTAAAAAGAGAAATCAAAGAGGTTGAACTTAAAATAGAGCAGGCAAAAAATAGTACCATCAGGTGGGTTATTAGCTTTATTATCGCTCAGACAGCGGCGATTATTTCTGTCATTTTATTAAAATAACCTGAGTTCGCAATAAGTTATAAATAGACAGTGTGATAAAAGATTATAAGCATTGTAGGTAGGTAGAGAGGAGAAAATAAGCCGGCCAATGCAGGAGGACATCAGCCGGCTGGTTACAGGAAGTAGAGAAAAACATGTCTATATTATTCATCGAAATATTTACACTGTTTCTTCGTTATTTTTGTACTATTTTAGCGCTTTTTTTGATTAATTTTGTAATATATTTTGGTATCTTTTGCCGACTAACTCTATTTGCCTCGCTCGCTAATGTCCATTTCCTCTCTGGCTCGCTAATGTCCATTTCCAGCGAAAAGTCGAGTAATTTCAGTATGCCATCATTTCAGTATGCCGTCATTCTGAGCAAAAGCGATAATCCAAAGGTAAAATTACCGGGATTCCGGTGTCCACAAATGATAGACATGAGTGATGGTTTTTTGCCCTTAATCGAAAGTGCATTGATTGTAAGCTTTCGCTAAAGAATGAGGTTTTTGGCTCATAATGGGGTTTTTGAAAGTCCCGCTATAGTCTCAAAGGTTTTCAAAAAACAGTGGGTTTTATAGATTATTCACAATAATTGTGGATAACCTGTAAGTAAGTCGGGGAGTAATTTCCTTAACTATCTGAAATATAGTTATAAATAGCATTTCAATGGCAGGTTAAAAAGGCCCCTCTGATTATCATTTCTGATTATCATTATCGAGCTAGTAACACGTAAACCATCGGTCATACGTAAACCATCACCCACATAAGCCATACCCCCACAAAAAGCTGAGCGACAACCATAATGACAACCAACCATAATGAGTTATAACATCTCGGCCCAGGATTAATTATTTCAGCCCAGGATAATTATTTCACCTGTTCATCGCTCTCTACTATCTCAAGGTTATAAATCTTTATGCTTTGGCACTTAATCCGGCCCTTGCACTCTTGCCAAAGCTATACTTTGGCACTTTTTCTCCGAATACCCTAGATTTTACTGGGTTTGGTATATTCTACTGGGTTTGGTATGAAAGATAATTTTCAAAAATTTCAAGGCAGGGGAAGAGATTTCTGCAAAAGTGTAGAAAGAAAAAAGAAGAGTTAGCTATCCGAATCATCCTTTTTAAATCCCAGCAGATGATCAACTTCTTCATTTGACAGGCTCTCATGCTCTAGCAGCCCCTGAGCCAAAATATCCAGCCGATCGCGGTTTGATCGAAGGATCTGCTCGGCCCTCTTTTCCATCTCCCGCACTATTCTTTGTATTTCCTCATCAATCAGCCGGGCCGTAATCTCACTGAAATCCCTCTGCTCGGCCAGCTCCCGGCCTAGAAAAGGATGGGTCTCACCCCGTGAGAAGGTAATTGGACCGAGCCGATCACTCATTCCCCACTGGGAAACCATGCGCCGCGCTAGTCTGGTGGCCTCCTTCAGATCGTCGGCAGCTCCTGAGGTAATATCCTGAAAGACAATCTTTTCCGCCACCCGGCCAGCCAGCAAGATGGCTATCCGGTTGAGGAGATAGGTGCGGCTCAGGTTATAGCGGTCTTCCTTTGGGGTTTGCTCGGTTGCTCCCAGAGAGCGCCCACGGGGGATAATCGTTACCTTTTCAAGAGGGTCTGCCTCTGGCAGAAGTTTGGCCAGCAAGGCATGGCCAGCCTCATGGTAGGCAATAAACTTTCTCTCCCGCTCGCTGACCATCTCATCTCGCTTGACACCCATGATGATCTTATCCCTGGCTTGCTCAAAGTCCTCAGCCTCAACCCGGCTCTTATTTTTCCGGGCAGCCAAAAGGGCTGCCTCATTGACCAGGTTCTTCAGGTCCGCGCCAGAAAATCCGACTGTTCTGGCCGCCAGCGTCTCAAGATTGACATCCTCGGCCAGCGGCATCTTACGGGTATGAATCTCCAAGATCTGCTGCCGCGCCTTCCTCTGGGGAAGCTCAAGGGTAATGTGGCGGTCAAAGCGGCCTGGCCTGACCAGGGCAGGATCGAGCACATCAGGCCGGTTTGTGGCCGCCATGACCACCACAGATTCATGAGGAGCAAAGCCGTCCATCTCGGACAGAATCTGATTCAGGGTCTGCTCCCGCTCATCATGGCCGCCTCCAAGCCCGCTGCCTCGGACGCGGCCAATAGAGTCTATCTCATCAATGAAGATGATTGAAGGGGCTTCTTTCTTAGCTCTGCTGAACATATCCCTCACCCTGGCTGCCCCGACACCGACAAACATCTCGACAAACTCAGAGCCGCTGATGCTGAAAAATGGCACCCCGGCCTCACCAGCAGTGGCCCGGGCTATCAGGGTTTTCCCAGTGCCCGGCGGGCCTACCAGCAAGATTCCCTTGGGCAACTCACACCCTAGCACTCGATATTTCGACGGTTTGCTTAAAAAATCAACAATCTCTTGAAGCTCTTTTTTGGCGTTAGATAGTCCGGCCACATCCTGGAAGGTGATCTTGATATCTGACCTAGTATAAAGTCTGGCCCTGGACTTGCTGAAGGCAAAAGGCCCTCCTGCGGCCCCACCCAGGCGGTCGCCAAGCTTCCTGCTGCCATAGGCAAAAAGGCCGATAATGAGAACCCAAGGCAGGAGAGTGAGCAGAAGGGTGCCAAACCAGCTCCTGTCTGCTGATTCAGCCTTGATGGTAACGTTATGCTGCTCGAGCAGTTTTAAGAGCTCAGGGTCATCAAGGGCAGGCATAATGGTTTTAAACTGCCCGCTGATTCGCTCTTCTTCTTCCTGAAGGCTTTTGTCTGACCTTTGACTTACCCTAGGCGGGGTGGTTTTTTTTAGCTCCTGGGGGCTGGTTTCAACCTTCTTGATTATTCCAGTTATTTCCCTGCCTCTGAAGGTTATTTCAGCTACCTCTCCTAGGCCCACTCTATGCTTAAACTCAGAGTAAGATATGGTCCTGGCTTCCTTACCACTGTAGATACCTAGGAAATAAACAATCAGGATAAGAAAAACAATGGGCCACAGCAGACTGCTCCACCAGCTCGGAAACCCTGATGGGACTGGAGGTTCCCTGTTTCTGTCCATACCTGAAAAACACCTCGATCACTTGAAAAATCTTCAATGTCTCAATAATATATGCTCCCTTTTGTCTATTTTCGACTTTTTCGCCAAAGGTGTCAACAGGTTTTGAAATTCAAAGGCATGCCTACCTGATTAGGGGTGCCCCAGATTCTACTTGTCAATCCAAGACGTTATAGGCTAATATTATAGGCTAATAGATGTTGATGGTAGGGCTAATATGATGGATGGCTAAGTGGTCCTCTCGCTAACAAAGTGCACAAGCTGGGGGCGGGCACAAGGGCCGCCCCTACAATTAGCTTATCCGCAGGCTACAATTGATAGCGTAATTGATCCACTGCCCACTTGTGTTACGCACTTGGCGAGAAAACCGCTAAGTTACTGAGGGTGAAAATTATGTGCTTTGAAAATTCTGTGTTTATTGGTATCAAAAGCTAACCAGAGGAGGGATCAACCAATGAAAGGGCTCAGAAAACAGATGAGAATAAGAAAGCAAATAGCTTCGGCCTGCTTCCTGCTCACTTTGGCCGCCACCATCATTGGCTTAGCAGGCTGTGTTACCATCGGACGAGAATTTCCGGTTGAGGCTGTATCCAAGATTCAGAAGGGCAAGACGACCCGGGCTGAGATTGATCTTTTGTTTGGGACTCCGTGGCGTACAGGAATTGACGATGGGATGAAAACCTGGACCTATGCCCACTATCGCTATTCGCTTTTGGGGAGCCCGAAAACGCGCGATCTCATCGTCCGGTTTAATGATCAAGGGGTTGTGGTTTCCTACACCTTCAATTCGACCTATGCGGAGGATGCAACAACTATCGGAGCAAGGCCATGACACAAAAACAAGGCGATAGCGCGTAATTGATCCGCTAATAGTGTAATTGATCCGCTGCGCACCGTATTACGCACTTAGCGAAAGAACCATTTAGTGGTCTTTTCGCTAACAAAGTGCGCAAGCTGAGCGGACCCCAAGGGCCGCCCTAGACGTAGGAGTTAGGTTTAAAACCCAACCCTACCTTGTATTACGCACTTAGCGAAAGAACCATTTAGTCATACCAGTAGGTTAGGTCGCGGTAGAATAGGTAAAGCATTTTCCCGGTCGCGGAGTAGGAGCAGATGAATGCTCGGTTATCGTCATCTAAGTATAAGTTGTTATCCAAGCCAATATCTCCTTCCGAAGCTACTACCTCCCGAGCCCAAAAGTCAGCTTTAAGATATGCAAGTTTAAGATTTTTCAGCGGATAGCCGCTTTTTGCCTTAATTTCATAATAGGCGATCACCGGGCAGCCTTCAGAGTCAAAAGCTAGACTGCAATAATCTCCGCACTCTGCGCTGTCATCTACCATCATGAGCTCCCAGGAAGAAAACTGCCCGTCAGCAGCAGAGGCATATCGCAAGCAATGCTTAATACCCCCTGTCGTATAGCTCTTTACATAGTAGGCCACCCCTACCCTTTTGCTCCGCTTATCCCTGGCGCAGCTTATCCAGCCTACCTCACATCCCTGCTCGATCCATTCCCTCTGCTATGTCCCATCAGATCGTTTTCTAGCCATCCGAAGCCCCTGGCTCTGGTCCGAAAACCGTGCGAAGTGGAAAATCACCGGCTGCTCGCTCTCATCCAGGATAATAGCGCAATGGGCTCCAAAGGTATGAGGCCCGCTTCCCTCATCCTTCTCCACCATCTGCGCACTTACTTTTTCCTCAAGGTTAGAGCGATGTTTCTTAAGGTAATAAAGATCAGCCAGATTGCTTTTATCCTGGCAGTTTTCAGAGGCCTGCTGATAGCCCAGGTGAATATACCCTCGCGAATCAGCGATGATTGATACTTCAGCTCCGGCAAGCCTAACCAGAGAGCCGATCTCACCCTCCTCACCTTCAGCCCCAATGCAAGATGACCAAACCCCACCTGCCCTAAGACCGAGCATGGCCTGAGACTCCTGCTCTCCCTCATCCTCACTGCATCCCCTAAGCAGCCTCCCACCTCGCCAGGCAGCCACCGGACAGCTATCGCTGCAGGTCAAAGTAAGGGCTGGAAGCAGATAATTTTTAACCCTAGCCACAGGCTCAAAAACCGCAGGCTCGAGCAGCTCCTGATCAGACGGCTGCTGATGAGCGCTCTGCCAATCCCAGACCATATAGCCGATCTGATAGTCTCCATCGGCCAAAGCACGCAGACAAAGAATGTGTAGCCTGCCGCAGCAACCTTCCAAAATAGCCCTAATTTTTGGCCTCTGCCTCCCCTCCTCTGTTTCGATCCGGGCCAGAGGAAGCTTTCCCCAGTAATCTGTAGGCACCTTTATCGCTATCTCAGCGGGGATCGCTATCTCACCGGGCACCTCCGCAGGGGGAGCTTCGGAGCCAGGGCTTTCGCAATCATGATCATGACTGTGCTCGCTACCGCTGCTCCCTCCCCCAAGGCATCCGCATACACATACCATGCTGAAAATACAACAGATGCCGAAAATCAAGGCTAAAGGCGATATAGAGTGCGATGGCCCTCCTTTTTTAATCTCGGCGCTCAGCATGGCCAAAAAATCTCCAATTTCAATTAAAACAAATAATTTATTATTAAACATATTTTATAGAATAGTCAAGCTTTAAATAATGTTAAATTAAATTAATAGCCATTAAATAATGGCTATAATCATTAGATGATTATAGTAGCTGTTAATAAAAATAATTAGTCGCTTTCAAAAAAAGGGAAAGAGAAATTACTTGAAGAATAGCCGAAAAATTACTCGGCTCCTCTCGGAAGGGCGTGAGCTAGACAAAATTTGCTTCTTTTTAACTCTTTTTATATACGGCTGATTTTGCCTTGAGTTTTCTTCTCCATTCATACAGGGCAATGGCCACAGCCGTAGCCGCGTTCAGCGACTCAAGACCAGGCTCCATAGGGATAGCCACGGTTTGGGAGGAGGCCCTAAGCCCTTGAGGTAGCCCTGGCCCTTCGACCCCTGCCAGAAGGATAAAGCGGTCTGGAAATTCGATCTGGCTGATATCAGCTCCCTCCATAGACAGGCTAATCAGGCCGACTCCCTGACTGCTCACTGCCTGGATAAGTGGCTGAATCTCCTGAATGGATGGCCCACGGCGGTAGCTCATTCGAAAAATGGCGCTTCCTGCGGCTCGGATACTTTTGGGATGATAGGGGTTAGCCGCCTCTTTGAGCAAAATGACCTCCCGCACTCCGAAAGCTAATGCGCTTCGGATAACTGCGCCGATATTTTCAGGGTCCTGAAAGGGAATCATCAGGGTACACCCTGCTTCTACCATCTCATCAGCCTGCCAGGTCTTAATGGGAGGTGTTTGCACGATTAGGATCTTGGCTTCGGTTCCAAAGATATCGAGCTGGCGATAAAGTTGGTGGCTTAAGCGATAGAGAGGCATCTGCCGGCCAGTTTCCAGGGGAAGAGGCCAGCGGCTAAGATCTTGCGGCCCTGCCTTATCCTGCTCCGACACTTCCATATTCTTCTGCTCCCCGGCTCTTTCCTCCGATGGCGAGAGAATCAAGCCAAGGCATAACTTGGGGAAATCCCTCATCACCTCGGTGATGATTTTTCGGCCGAAAACCAGAGCCTGCCCCTCTTTCTTTATTCCCCGAGGAGTCAAAAGAGCCTTTATCCACTTAAAGGTCTCATTGGCTGGGCTTTCAATGAGTGGTGGTATCTGGGGGGATAGTTCTGGTTCTGTCTCTGGCTGATCCGAAAGCCGCTCGAATATGACCAGCCGCCGCTGATGGGGAGTGTGGGGAATGGTGTAGGCAATGTCTCGCTCGAGCCGATAAAATCGGCTCATGCTCTCTATCGCTTCTTTGATTTCTGGTTCGCATTTTGGGCCTTTCATGAATATTGCCCATCCTCCAGGTTGCAGACTCCGCTTTACCCTAGCCAGTGTTTTGGCTATAGGCTCAACAGCCCGGGTAATGACCCCTCTTATCGGACGGCTGAACGAGGCTGAGGTTTTATGGCCGTAGATTTCAATCTTCTCAAGGCCAAGGGCTTCCACCACTTCGTGGAGAAAGCGGACCCTCTTGTGCCGTCCCTCGGAAAGTATGAATTCGGTCTCAGGGCAGGCTATCTTAAGTGGAATGGCTGGAAGACCTGCACCAGTGCCAAGGTCAAGGAGAGGGGATGGGAGTGTCCAGTCAAGAAGCTGAGCCACTAGGATACTGTCAATGTAATGCTTTTGGACCATCTCATCAAATTGAAAGATGCGGGTTAGGTCATACTCTTCATTTTTTTCCCGCAAAAGGTTATGATACTGCCAAAGCTGCTTGTATTGTTTGTCGCTAAGTGGTAGATTACATTTAATGAACCACCTTTTGAGTGAAGGAAGCCCGGGGGGAGGGGGAAGTGCCTGGCTAGGGGGGAGGCATCTGGCTTGCCTGGATTGCCGAGCTTGCCGAGCCGAGCTTTTGGCTCCTTGGGGCTGAAAGCTGCTATTTTGTCTTTTGGTGCTTTTTGCGGCCGATTTTGCTGTTTTGGTGCCTTTTGCGGCCTCTTTTGCTGATCGAAGATCCATACAGTATGATCCCAAAATCCCTTTTTTTGCCAAATCAAGAGAATCTTCAGATTCTCTATGAAGACAACCACCTGATAGCCGTATACAAACCAGGCGGTGTTCTGGTCTAGGGAGATATTTCGGGAGATATCTCCCTGATGGATATGATTAAACAGTATATCAAAGATACCTACAAAAAGCCAGCCGGGGTATTTCTCGGCCTGGTTCACCGACTTGATCGCCCGGTGTCTGGGGTAGTGGTCATGGCCAAAACATCCAAGGGTGCCAGAAGGCTATCAGAGCAGTTTCGCTCCCGCAGTGTTACTAAAATCTATTGGGCTCAAGTGTATGGGAAGATGGACCAGAAAGAGGGAATCTTGACTACTTATCTTACCCGAGGAGCCAAAAGGACGGTGGTGACTAAAGAGGCCGAGCCTGGGGCTCAGCAGGCAGTTTTGTCTTACCGGATACTGCGGGAAGGAGGGGGGGGAAAATCACTCCTTGAGATCACCCTACACACGGGTCGACGGCATCAGATCCGCGCTCAGCTTGGCGCTGCAGGACATCCGATTGTCGGCGATGTGAAATATGGCGCTCCAAGGCCCCTGCCCGATAATACCATCCGGCTTTTGGCAAAATCCCTAACCTTCAAGCATCCAACCAGGGATGAGATTATAACCGTTGAATGCCCTGAGCCTGACTGGAGTGAGTTTTGAAAAAACCTCTTAACGGTTTTCTCACCAAGTGCGAGAGCAGATCCAATTACCAAATCAATCGCAGGGACGGCCACCTGTGGCCGCCGAAATTGCGCGCTTTGCTAAGTGTCCGAGCATAAAGATCTATAACTTACTCAAGTAGCGCAAGCGTCTCGCCTGTGCTTGACCAGCGAGGCGCTTATCCTACAAAACGTTATAATTTATTATGGTCGGATACTTAGCGAAAGAACCTCTTAGTCCTATGCGGCAGGACTCAAGTCCCATTCCGCAAGACAGATAATAAGATATTGTAATTTTTATTCTTACCAGAAATATGAACTCCTCATCCAAGTGAAAATTCCTGTCCTTCAGGACACATATCCTCTATTTTTTGAGGCTCTCTTATCCTGTATCCCGCCCGGCTTATCCGGCTGAAAGCCGCTAACCTCTTGAAATAGCAATATTATGCCATATCAAAGCCGCATCGAGCGGCTCTTATGGCATGTATTTTGTTTATAATCTCTTTGTTTATCATCTCTTCAGGAAATTAAAATCTTCAGTGAATTAAAAAACGAAATCCAAAAAAGCAAGGACACCCAATGTGCGCCTCTGCAATAGTCAGAAAGCTTTGCGAAAGACAATCTGCTTGGCGAGAAGCAGACAATCTGCTCCTTAGAATCAGAGCGGCCTTGCGATTTCCAGAATTTTCATAAGAAAAAGGTGGTAGTCAATGAAATTGCTTCTCTATGCAGCCGCTACCCAAGGCGCCGCAGAGCGACTTCAGAGGATAATTGCTCCCCTGATTTCTGAGAGGAAGAGAGAAATTTACCAGACAATCACAGACCTATCCTATCGGCTCCGTCAGCCGATGAGTAGCCTTTGTGTGGCTGTGCTTCTTGCGGCCACTAGGAGTGAGCTTTCGGCTTTGCTCTCCATCCGGGAGCTACTGGCTGATCTTCGCCTGGTGGTTATTCTGCCTGATCTTGAGAGAGAAACCGTAGCCAGGGGGCACACCTTGCGGCCGCGGTTTGTGAGTCATATTGAGAGTGATTTTACCGATGTAGCGGCAGTGGTCAATAAAATGCTTGAACAGGAGCGTTAAGGGTGATGCTTACTCTATCTAACTTTCTGTCTAGTGCATCCTTAAAAAGATTTTGGCTTCGGCGGCATCTTCCTGGTTTGGGGACGAGACTTGAGGAAATCAGCCAAGAGCTCCTTTTGATGGCTTCTCAGAGTGAGCAGGAATTTCTCGCTCTGGGAGAGAAGCTTCAGGAATTTTCTTCGACCTCAAGGCAGCTTTCCCAGCAGCTTAGACTTACCCTGGAAAAACTTGGCGGAAGGAGCGATGAGGCGATTTTGGTTAACATCCGGCACCTTCTTGAGAGTGCCACTGCTGGCTTGGGTGAGCAAAATGAAACTATGACTAGCTCTGTCCAGCATATGAAACCGATATGCAGCCGGCTCTCACAGCTTGGCAAGCTCAGGGATGACTTCCAGCAGATTTCCCGTCTTCTCCGGATACTGGGCAATTCTATCAAAATTGAAAGCCATCGCTCCAGCAGCAAAGAGAGCCAAGAATTTATGATCCTCGGTGAGGAGATCGATCATATCTGGTCAAACATCAACCAGCACATGGAAAAACTCCTCTCCCAGATTGCCGGATCGGCTCGATCGGTAAATTTAGCCCGACAGCATATAGCCGACAAGTTCAGGAGCTACCAGAAGCTGATTGCTAGGGCCAGAGAGTCAATCTTAGCGGCTCTGGCTGAGGTAGAGGAGACTTTTGAGCTCTCGTCTCGGGCTATGAGCGGAATGGCTGAACGTGCTCAGGAAATCTCACGGGAAATCGGCAAGATCGTCTGCTCTCTCCAGTTCCATGATATTGCCCGCCAGCAGATTGAGCATGTCCATGATGCTCTTGATCGGGCAGGAGGCAGGCTGAAGGACTCTGCCGGTCAAGGAGCTGAGCCGTGGTTTGAACTTCTGCCCGCTGTCAGCCAGCTTCTAGTTATCCAAAGGTCGCAGCTAGAAAACGTGAGTCTCGAAATGGATCAGGCAGGTGTGGGGATAAGAAAAAGCCTGCTTGAGATTGCCGGCAGACTGAAGGGTGAGGATAAGGCTATTGCCGCTTTTTGTGATCGAACCCATAGCCAGGAGGCGGGGAAGGTGCAGAGGCTGGAGGGTGAAATCGTGCACCTGGTCTCAATTCTCAATCAGTGCCAGGAACTTGAGGAAGAAATATCCCGCACCCTGAAGCCAACGATCCAATCCGCGGTCGAGGTCGAAAAATCTATGAAGGAAATGGAGAAGGTAGGATATGCTATCAATCTCCTGTCCCTTA
Source organism: bacterium (assembly GCA_023512255.1). GTDB lineage: Bacteria > SZUA-182 > SZUA-182 > DTGQ01 > DTGQ01 > DTGQ01. The sequence goes on from JAILZY010000063.1 coordinate 13,456, forward strand.
ACGCCTTGATCAAAGCGGCCCGTAATATTGAATCAGGCCAGGTCTTCGACGTCTTGGCTGAGGAGATTCACCAACAGGCTGTCCGCTCATGCGAATTGTCGGCTAAAGCCTGTGGGGAAATATCTACCCTGATTGAAGACAGTAGGAAACTTGAGGAAACCATGACTCTTCTCGCTGAGCAAAGGAGCAAGAGCGGATCAGTTATCCGGCTGACCTTGGATAATGCTCTTAGCTTAAAGTCCCTAAACCAGGAGCTTAGCGCACTCATCGGCCTGCTTGGCCAAAAAGAGAATAGTCTGGCAGAAGAGCTTTCGTCTTTGGCCGAAAGTGTTTGTTTTGACGATCTTTTCCGAACTAGAATCAAGCGAAGCATTGAGGAATTAGAAAGAATCAGAACTAAGCTTCAAGACTTTCTCGGCCCTGAGCATCAACTTAAACCAGACAGACCAGAAAATCAGCCTAAGGACGATCTAGGATTTTCCGCTGATAACTACACCATGGAGAAGGAGAGGCAAATCCACTGGCAAGCAATCTCTGGCAGCAGCATCGAAGAAGATAACCCTAAAGGGGGTCTGCTTGCTCAGTATCATGATCAAGACAGCGGCCAAGGTGGTCAGGATCAAAACCAAAACCAGGACCAGAACCAAAATCAGGACCAGACTGCCAACGAAGAGGCATCTTGCAAGGCTCACCAGGATTCGTCCCTGGGAGATAATGTTGAGCTATTTTGAGCAGTTTGTTGAGAAAAGATGTTTCCCATAGTTGATGGAGACTCCCATTTTCTTATTGAATACTTTTAGGAAAATCTAGAGTGATAAGACTATCATTGGCATTTTCATCTACATTTAAAGATACATTTAAAGAAGACCCGCATTGTAGTAAGGCTCTCATTGACATTGAAAAGCCCCTGATCGGTATCGCTTGCGGGGGGAGATTGAGGTATTCATGATCCAAGATAGAGAGCGGATCTACTTTACTAGATTCATCGTCGATGACCTGACCGGTCTTTTCAGCCACTCCTATTTTCAGCAGATTCTTCCTCAGGAGATGAAGCGGGCAAAAGCTGACCTCTCGCCTCTTTCGCTGGCTTTTTTAAACCTTGATAATTTTTCATCCTATAACCTAGGTTATGGATATTTCCAGGGCGATTATCTCTTAAGATCGGTCAGTGACACCATAAGACAGAACATTCGAAAATCAGATATTGCCTGTCGATACAAAGGTGATGAGTTTGCGGTGATCTTTCCGCGCACCTCTTCTCAGCAGGCCCTGTCAGTGGTGAATCAGATCAGATTCTTTCTGTTTCAGGGGGTTGATGCCCCTTGGCCTATTCAGGAAAAGCAGCCCATCACCCTGAGCGGAGGAATAGCCTCATTCCCTGATGATGCCACCAGTGCAGATGAGCTGATCGCCAAGGCCCAAAGAGCCCTCTCTTTGGTCAAAATCAGGGGGAAAAATCAATGCTATCTATTTGCAGAATCATCAAATCTGCTCCAAGATCGTCAAGCCACTATCCTGATTGTTGACGATATGAAGTGCAATATCCTATCCATAGAAGAGGCGCTTGCTCCCCTCAACTTTTTTCCCCTCAGGGCCTATGATGGAATGCAGGCTCTGTCCATAGTCAAGCGCCAGAGGCCGGATCTTATTCTCATGGATATCATGATGCCGAATCTCAATGGTTATGAAGTCTGCCGCAGACTCAAAGAGGATGATAAGACCAGACTCATCCCGATCATCCTGATTACCTCACTGAATACGCTCCAAGATAAGATTATGGGTATTGAGGTTGGGGCTGATGATTATCTGCTTAAACCTTTCGAGAAAGAAGAGCTTATAGCCAGGGTTAAGTCCTTGCTGCGAGTAAAGTATCTCAATGATCATCTGGAGCGGCAGGAAAATGTCATCTTCTCCCTAGCCAGCGCCATTGAGGCCAAAGATAAATACACCCTCGGCCATACTGAGCGGGTTACCAACTATGCCCTTTTGCTGGGAAATAGAATCGGGCTTGATGAGGCTGCACTCAATGCCTTGAAAATCGGCGGCCTGCTCCACGATATTGGAAAAATCGGGATCCCGGAGTCGATATTGAATAAACCAGGTCCTCTTGCCCCCTCTGAGCGGACAGTAATTCAAAAACATCCGGAGATCGGCTTTAACATTTGCCTTCCCCTTAAGGAGAGGCTAGGTGATGCCTTATTGGTTATTCGGCATCATCATGAAAAGCTTGACGGCACAGGCTATCCCGATGGCCTGCAAGGAAAGTCTATTCCCCTGGTAGCCAGAATCATGGCTATTGCTGATATCTACGATGCCCTAACTACTGACCGATCATACCGCACACGACTAACCCGTGAGGATGCTTTGAGGATTATGAAAGATGAGGCTGAGCGAGGAGCGCTTGATCAGGAGCTTGTTCGTCAATTTGAGGATGTTATCGGCTAACCACCAGAATCACAAGTAGAGGCGGAAAAAGGAGGAGAAAATTATGGGTCAGACTTCCATCTGCAATTCCAATCAGTATCTTACCTTTACCCTGGGAAATGAGCTCTTTGCGGCAGATATTGCTAAAGTTAGAGAAGTTCTTGATTTTCCTACGATTACCAGAGTGCCCCGTATGCCCGACTATCTTTTGGGCGTTACCAATCTGCGGGACAATGTAGTGCCGGTGATCGACATGCGGCTGAAATTCGGCATGACCCCCACCGAGCGCACGGTAGACACCTGCGTGGTGATTGTTGAGACTGAGCTGGATGGAGAGCAAGTTACCATTGGCTGTCTGGCTGACTCGGTTGAGGAGGTTCTCGATCTTCCCCCGGATCAAATTGAGCCTCCACCGAAAATAGGGCTTGGCCTCGATACGGAATTCCTCAAAGGGATGGGTAAGCAGGGAGACAAGTTCCTGATGATTCTCGATATGGATAAGGTGCTCTCGATCGGAGAGCTCCACCTGGCCAAGGAGGCGGCCGCGGCTGAGGCCGCCTCCGCCGAGCGACAGCAAGTTGAGGCGGCAGCAGAGATTTGAAAGAAGAAAGAAGGCCTTGTAAACTCAAGGAATACGAATATCTTTCTTCAGAATTTTCCCTCATTGGTGCTGATATTGGTGTAGGTGTCTGATATTGGTGTATTAGAGCAAGTTAAGCGTAGGAGCATGATATTGACTTCGGTATGGGGCAGGGAGAACAAGCGGCAAGCAGCGAAAGTAACCAAGCAACGAAAGTAACAGGAGAAAAGAGGCTATGCTAAAGAACGTAAAGTTAGGGGTGAAGATAATTATCAGCTTTGGTCTGATGATGGCCATTGCCATGATTATTGGTCTGGTAGGCTATCGCGGGATGAACAATGTTATGAAGGGCACAGATGAGCTGGCTGAGGTCTGCCTGCCCAGCGTGGAGCAACTTTTCCTGATGAGCAAAGCCCACCAAGCGATTGCCAGGGATGAGCTTGAGCTGATCAACCGCAGGATTACAAATCCTGAGATCCGCAAGGCTGCCTATGAGAGCATTGAGGCGGCCTGGAAAAAGGTTGATGAGGCCGTAAAGACCTATGATTCGCTTCCTAAGCCGCCAGAGGAGGCCAGCCTTTGGAAGCAGCTTACGGCAGAATGGGAGCAGTGGAAGAGCGGCCACATCAAGGTCATGAACCTATCGCAGGCCAAGGATAGGCTGCTAGCCAATGGTCTTGATTTGGATAGCCAGCAGGTGGTAGAGCTTGACAGCCAGCTTATCGATACTTATCTTCAAAATCGAAAACCCTTTCTGGCTGCCGAGGCGTCCCTCGATAAGCTCGTTACTATGAATATCACCGAGGGTGATCAAGCCTCTAAGGAGGCTGACGATCTCATGGCCTCAGCCCAGAAGGTGCTGATCGTAGCCATGATTTTCGGCCTTGCCCTGGCCATTGTGCTGGGAATAGTTTTTACCCGCAATATCGCCGGCATCATCAAGGCACTTTTAGCCGAGTCAAAACGGCTGACCGAAGCTGCGGTCTGCGGCCAGTTAGACACCCGTGGAGACACCGAGCGGATAAATTTTGAGTTTAGGGGAATCATTGAAGGCATCAATGATACCCTCGATGCCTTGATCAAGCCACTGAAGCTGGCTGCCGACTATATCGATCGGATAAGCAGGGGGGATCTGCCAGCCAAGATAGTTGAGGACTGGCAGGGTGATTTCAATCAGATCAAGAATAATCTCAATGCCATGATTGATAACCTAACCCATTTTGCTCTTGAGACCCAGAGGGTTGCCGAGCAGGTCGCCTCGGCCAGCCAGCAGATGAGCTCAAGTACCCAGCAAATATCGCAAGGAGCCACTGAACAATCCTCCTCGGCTGAAGAGGTTTCCTCTTCGATGGAGCAGATGGTCTCAAACATCAAGCAAAATGCCGAAAATGCCCAACAGACTGAGCGGATTGCCTTAAAATCGGCCAACGACGCCAAGCAGAGCGGCCAGGCAGTGGCTGAGACCGTAGCTGCGATGAAGGAAATTGCCGGTAAGATCTCGATTATTGAAGAGATTGCCAGACAAACTAACCTTCTGGCTTTGAATGCGGCCATTGAGGCGGCCCGAGCTGGAGAGTACGGGAAGGGGTTTGCAGTTGTGGCCTCTGAGGTTCGCAAACTGGCTGAGAGAAGCCAGGTGGCCGCGGGTGAAATCAGCAAACTTTCTTCATCGAGCGTCGAGGTGGCCGAGCGGGCCGGTGAGATGCTCATCAAATTGGTACCAGACATTCAAAAGACGGCTGAGTTGGTTCAGGAGATCAGCTCGGCCTGTGCTGAGCAAAACACAGGAGCAGACCAGATCAATCGAGCCATCCAGCAGCTTGATCAGGTGATTCAGCAAAATGCCGGAGCATCTGAGGAGATGGCCTCAACCGCCGAGGAGTTGGCTGCCCAGGCCGAGCAGCTTCGAACCACAGTCAGTTTCTTCAAAATAGCCTCATTGTCCGGAGCTGGGGCAGGATCCGCTGAGGGCCGAGGGATCGGAGAGTATCCGGCATCAGCCGCATTTTCTAAAACTGGCTCCAAGGCCGGCTCCGCTCGCCTGACCAGGGCTGCGGCTCACGCCTCGACCAGCACTTCGGCCACTGCTGACAGTCTCAAGCACCTTACGGGCGGCGGCTTAAGCCCTCAGCCCGGGGGAAATGGTCATCACCGAGACCCGCTCGATCAGGAGTTTGAGCTGGTATAGCCCTCTTGGGTAACGATACTGGTTCTTTCGCTAAGTGCGTACACAGGTGCGCAGCGGATTATGCCTTAAGTGGGGAAAAATCGCTGCTAACAGCGTAACCCAAGTGCGCCGCGGATCAATTAGGCTATCAATTGTAGGGCGGGCATCAATTGTAGGGGCGGACCTTGTGCCCGCCGCAAGCTTGCGCACTTTATTAGCGAAAAGACCACTGATGTTACACGCAGACCCTGCCCCCTTTGATAGGAGGGGGGCAGGGGATCGCACACTCCGGCCGCCGGCAGCGGCAGGCCCTGACCCCCTTTGGCAGGTCCTGACCCCTTTGATGGGAGGGGGCATGGCCTTGAGGATAAGGGCTTGAGGCTTTTATTCACCCCCACTAAGACATACCCCCATCAAGGGAGTGGAGAGAAGCAGCAGAGGCCGCAAGGAAGCTCCTATAGAAGGAGTAAGGTGGAGAAACAGGATAGATCAACTCTCAAGATAGGCTTTAAGTTGCTTGGCATCAAAGACAGCATGGGCCAGGGCATCATTATTGAAATAGGCATAGACATCCACTCCTTGCCCCTTAATCCATTCAGCCCACTCCAGGAGAGCTGACGCTGGGTATTTCCCCTGATACTTTTCCCCCATACCGTGAAAGCGAAGATAGCACACCGGGCCAATAACCTTGCGGGGACAGCTTAAGCCAGGCATATCATGGATACAAAATGAGCATCTGTAGCGATCTAGGAGATGGAAAATATCATCTTCCATCCAGGATTGATCTCGAAATTCAAACACATGCACAAGATCTTTAGGCAAAAGATCAAGAAAGCTCTCAAGTCTCTGGCAATCTTTTGTCCAGTGAGGCGGCAGTTGATAGAGAATAGGCCCAAGCTTGCTGCCTAACAAGCGCACCCTGGCAATGAACTTCGCAAGAGGATCTTGGACATGACGCAGTTTTTTCAGATGGGTAAGATAACGGTTAGCCTTGACAGCGTAAATAAATCCACTTTTGGCTTGTCTCTCCCATTGACAAAAGACCTCCTCTTGTGGCAAATGATAAAAGGTATTGTTAATTTCTACTGTATCAAATGATGAGCAATAGAAATCGAACCACTCTCTCTGCTTCAGACCATCTGGGTAAAACCGCCCCTTCCAGTGGGGATAGTTCCAGCCGGAGCAGCCGATTCGAATTCTTCTTAATCTGCTCATATCCACACTTAATATCCTTCCTTCTTCTTCCCGTTGAAGATCACTGCCTAATACTATCTTTTATAATATTTAATGATATTATAATATTAATTTATGCTACTTAACAATAGTATAATATTAATTCGATCAAATTCTACCAATAAACAGGGCTGGTCAGTAAAAAGTGTCGGTAGTCAAACCAAAAAATCACCATGGCCAATGAAGAGGCAAAATTTTATACTCTAAGGTAGAAAAATTACCGATCTAGCTTCAGACCAAAGTCGAAAAAATAATAAAGAGAGGGCATTTTCTCCAATATCTGCCCTCTATTTCTCGGGGAGCCTAGTTTTTCATGGGGAGACTGGGCTCCCCTTAACTCTCTTTCTTCAAAAGGAAAATTCTTCAGAATACTACACTTTTGCAGAAATTTCTTAGCGCCTTGACATCCTTAGAAAGTTACCTCTAATAGCAAATCCAGTAAAATCA
>JAILZY010000064.1 GCA_023512255.1 bacterium
AAAACTTTAATATATATATTAAAGTTTTAGGAAAGGGGTACAAGGGGAAAACCCTTTTTCAAAAGGGTTTTCCCCTTACTCAAAAGGGTTTTCCCCTTAACACGGAGTCTAAAAAACTGCTATAATCTATTAGTAACTTATTCTTAAACCAGCAAAATAATAACAACAAGCGCGAAAAATCGTATGTCAACACCAAAGCCACTGATTAGCCGCTCAATCAGCCCACTCTTTCTAAATGTGGTCTGGCTAGCTCTAGCTCTTAGTCTTATCCTGCTTCTTGACTTCAGCGGACGGGCCGAAAGTCTGCCCCGCTCTTCCTCTCCAAATTCACAGATGGTTAAAGATCCTGAAGGAGACCTCTGGTTTTGGAGCCCGCAACTCATCCGCAGGTATCAAAGAGCAGGTGGCATCTGGACTTATTATCAGGCTCCGGTAGTTTATTCTCAACTAGAAGTAAAATGGGATAGTCAGAGGCGAGAGGCTATCTACCTCCTTGATGGAGTGCGAATTTCGGCCCAGGAGGCACAAAGATTTACCCAGCCTGGGGCTGGATTTGCGGTGGGAAGCAAGACAGCAGTAGGAGAGCCAGGTTTTACCCTCTCCGTGAGCTCGCATCCTCCCCAAGAGCCCTCTTTGGGCAGGGAGCGAAAGAGATTTGCTGAGTCAAAACCTGCTCAGGTTCGCTTGAGCAGCCGCTGGCAGCAGAAGTATTATCCGCCCCTTTGGCAGTTTACAGCCCTGGCGGTAAGCAAAAATTTTGTCTGGGTAGCTATTCGCTCAATTCCGCGACCTGCGGAATCTTTGCCCTTATTCTGCCAGCCAGATGGCTCTCAGTCAAAGCGACACTTTCGAGAATCCCCCTTGCAGCCTATTCAGGGCGGGATATTGAGAATAGATAAAAAAACTAATAGTTGGGTGCGATTTACTGAAAAAAACGGGCTACCCAAAGCTTTAATCTGCTCACCTCTGAAGGCTGAGGTAGTGCATCTGCCGCATTTTCTGCCTCTTTTAGGGTTTCCTCAAGAGGTGGTGACTATAGAACCTGATGAGAAAACCGGGCTGGTTTGCTTCACTACCCGCTCTGGTCAGCATGTCTGGTATAATGAAAAAAAACAATGCTGGAAGGATGAAGCCAAATAGCCATGACCAGCAAACACTGCACCATAAATTTCTCTTCCCTGATAGTTACAGCGGCTATTTTTTTCTTATGCTTGTCTGCTGGAATGAGCCTAGCGGCAGTTTTGGCCCCGACTAATCCTATTAATGACCGGGGTGAGCCATGGGAGAGGAAGGTGCTGTCTACGGCCTCAGGCATGATCCATATCCAGTGGAGGTATGAGTCCCAGGAGCCTCCTGACTCCTACCGCATCTATCGAGCCGAAGGAAATAAAAATCCCTTTGCTACGGAAAGCAGGGTGCAGGCAGCCACCCCCTGGCAGAGCGATCTGCCAAGCCGCTATTGTTTTTTCCGCTACCTACCAGAAGATGAGGATGAGGGAAAGAGATTCTGGTTTTTGGTCCGGGCAGTAAAAAACGGGATCGAATCCAACAACCTCGATGCCGAATCAGTGGTTGTCGATCTTCCTTGGATCGATGGCCGACTAGATCCAAATTCTATCAACTTCTATGTCGAGGATGATCAACGCGGCGATTCTTTTTTGCAAGAGAGCGAAAAGTGCCCGTTCTGCTCCCAGACCAATAAGACTTATTTTCGACTAGCCAGAGCCTATCTTGCCTTCCGAGGAACCCATGCCGCCTACTATGTAGACCGCGACTTTGGCCCTCCCCCTGATCTTGAGGCTATAGTCAATAGCTTTGAAACCGAAATCTATCCTACCAATCTGGCTTATTTTGGCCGAGACGAAAACAGCGAATTTTCAGATGTCGACGGCAACGGCCAAATCATTATCCTCCTGACCAAGTTAGGGGGTCCGGTCGGCGGCTACTTCAACGCTGAAGATAAGATTCTAGGCTATCGGTATCAGAACAGGGTAAGCAACTGTGCGGATATGCTATATGTGTCTGTCGATTCTCCACTTCTGTCCATCAAGGGCACCATGGCCCACGAGCTTCAACATATGCAGCACCTTGAGGCTAATGTCAGACGAGGCGCCCTGTGGGAAGAACTATGGCTAGATGAGACCTGCTCACTCTTGGCCGAGGAAGTCAATAATCTGTTTTCCATAAATCTATACTGCTACCCGATGATGCCGAATGAGATCAGCCTGACCAGGTTTGGATATTCTGATGTCCACGATCGCTTTGGCGGCTGTCCGATCCACTGGACTGACAGCCAAAAGAACTATGAGGCTCTTCTTCGGGTAATTGCCCACTATGAGCAGGCAGCTCTTTTTGGTCATTACATGGAATACAACTGCTCGCCCGCAACTGCCCTCTCCTCCCTGGTTGAAGACCCCAATCAGGGCCTGATTTCGGTCCAAAACCACCTTGGGTTTGATTTTCGCCAGGCCTTTATCGACTGGACCATAGCCAATTACCTCAATCCTTATACTGACTCTAGCCATATCCGCTATCATTACACGGCCAAATTCCCAAGCGGAGCATCTGCGCTAGAAAATCACTCAGTTAAGCCACAGGCCGTGCTCTCAACAGGATGGATTAAAAGCCCGGACCAGGAGCCTGCCTGGATAGAAAGATCCCTGCGAGACCTTTGCGCCGATTACGTACTTTTCCCCTCAAATGGACTTCCTCATGACCACCTCCACTGGGAGATCAGAAAGATTAATCCTGAGGAAAATGTCTGTCATCTGGCTATACTCGATCGTAGCAATCAAACTAAAATCCTGCTGCAGGATATAGCTGATATTCCCCTCTTCAGGCCGGGAAATGAAGCCCGCTTCGGGAGCGGTAAATTTGCCCTGACCGAGGCTGATGGGCAAGACCTTGAGAGCTGTCTGATCGTAAGCAATCTGAGCAGCTATCAAGACAGCAATTACATCAGCTACTATGAGTGTCGGGCCTATCTGACTAGAAGTCCATCGGTGTTTCAGGTCAAGCTGATCCAGGCTGATTATGAGTGGACCCTAAAAGGGCCTGCTGCGGACACGGAAAACCACAGAGGAATTAGCTCTATCGAGAATAATCAGGCAAGAGAGTCGGCTCCCTTAATCAGAGCCGGATGGCTTCGGGTGATCATTCAATTCGACCAGTCTATGGATGAGCAAAGCGCTCTTTCTCCCATTTTGTACTTCTCTGCGGCTGATAATAGTCTGCCCCAAGGAGCCGGAGCCGCGGCTTTTCAGCCTGCGGCGCTCAATCCCTGGTCCAAGACTGTCTACCCATCCGATACCTGGACTGGCCAGGTCTTTATCCCTCAAGGCCAAGGTGGTCAATTGGATGGTCTGGCCCGCTTGTGCATTTCGAGGGGCAAAAACTTTTGCCAGGAGCCGATGGAAAAAGAAGAGCAGATCGCCTTGCTGATTGATACTAAAGAGCCTCTCCAGCCAGTCATCAGCCGGATCACTGCCTACTCAGCCTCTCCAGCCATTATTGAACTAGACTGGAGCAGAAGCCCTGAGCCTGATCTTGCAGAATATCGGCTCTTTGGAATATCACCCGCTCCCCTGGTGATTTCCCTAAACGATTTGAGCGATCCCAATCATCCCTCTTTACGCTGGATACAAGGTGATGCGGGGATTTATACCCTGAGTTTGACTGCTGTGGATCGGGCTGGCAATGAAAGCCAGGCTTCGGATCCTGTCAGCGTAGGGATAGGAGTAGAAGTACCGCTTTCTGCTGGGCTTAACCTGGTAAGCTATCCAATCGAGCCCCCTTTTGGCTACACAAGTGATTTGTGGCTGGCCGATCTTGGTCTTGCCGCTGCAAGTCTGCACCGCTACCAGCCAAAGGCCCTAGCCTATGAGACCACTTACTGGAGCAAGGAGGGAAAGGTGCAGGGAAGCATCTTCCCAATTCTCCAAGATAGCGGCTATCTCATGTATCGTCATCAGGCAGGCCGGATGACCCTAAGTGGACCTATCCGCAACCGTCCGCTTTCGCTCTGTCGCGGGAGAAACATGGTCGGCGGGCCGATTCTTTCAGAGCCGATTCTTTCAGAAAATGAAAGCAGCTATGATTTCCTTCGGGCTCTTCTCTTGAGAGGATATATGGTCTCAAGCATCCTGGTCTATCGCTCCGATAAGGGGAGATGGGAGAGCAGCTACAATTTCTTTAGACAAACATCGGGTGGCAGGATAAAAATAGGAATAGGCCAGGGGTGTCTGGTTGATTTACTCTGGACCGAAGGTAGCAGATGTGAGAAGCAGTAAAGACAGAAGATTGCGGGGAAAGGAGCGAAGGTATGGAATTTGGGTATCGAATCTTTGATTCTTATCTGATCAATCAGATTGATCTGCCGCTGATCCAGATCTCGGTTCTTCGGACCTGCGAAGCCGATATCCAGCGGGTTAAAATCCTGGCCGATCTTATCAGATCAGCAGGCAAGCGGTTTATAATCCATCCTATGGATGTCAATTTATCTGATACTCAAAAGGTAGTTCGAGAACGGAATTTGAGCCAAGTGAAGCGGTTTGCTGAGCTGGCTGATCTTGGCCTAATCATCCATGATGAGCTACTGCCTGATCGGCAGAGGCTGCGGGGAGAATGGCTGGAAAACTACCGAGCCGGATTGGCAGAGCTAGAGCAGATCTGCCCTGTTTCCATTGAAAATGCCAGAGATTCACGTAATGCCCCTTGGTTCTGGCAGACCCTTGCCCGACAAATCACCTTTGATATTGGCCACTTCGAATCCGAAGGGATAGATTCTCTCGATCTTGTCAACACACTAAGCCCTGAGCTTATCCAAAAAATAAACTTCATCCATCTGCATCGCTCGAATGGTCTAAAACCAAATGGCCTGATCGATCACTGGCCACTAACGCCAGAGTGTCGGGAGCTGAAGACCTTGCGGAAGCTGGCTGAGCTAAAACCTGATCTTAAGGTAATTCTTGAGCTCGATACCGCTCAAGATATTCTGGAAAGCAGACGAGCCTTGAGGCTGGAATCCCTCCTATAAAAGCTAATCAATGCTCAAGCTCTAATGACTAAGAGCTGATGAGCAAAGTAGGAAGCTAACCTATGACCATAAACAAAAATAAAAATAGCCTTAAAGATAGCCTTCCGGCCTTGGGCTGGTGTCTCTATGATTGGGCAAATTCGGCTTTTGCTACCACCATCATGGCCGCCGTACTGCCGGTCTACTACAGTACAGTGGCCGCGGTGACCCTACCCCGCAATCAAGCCAGCAGTTATTGGGGATATACCAACACGGTGGCCATGCTTATTATCGCTTCCCTCTCAGCCCCTCTCGGAGCGATGGCTGATGCGGCTGGAAAGCGAAAAAGCTACCTCCTTAGGTTTGCCCTGATCGGGATTTTAGCCAGCGGCCTGCTGGCCAGCGTAGGCCGAGGAGGGTGGCTATGGGCATCTTTTCTTTATATTATGGGAAGAATCGGCTTTTGTGGTGGAAATATATTCTACGACTCCTTGCTGCCCTATGTGGCCAAGAGAGAGGATTTTGACCGCATATCCTGCCTCGGGTATGCGCTTGGGTATCTTGGAGGCGGACTCCTTTTGGCCCTCAACCTGGTCATGATCCTAAAACCCCGCTGGTTTGGCCTAGCCACACCCCAGGAGGGATCGAGGATTTCATTCCTAACCGTATCGCTCTGGTGGGCCATCTTCTCTCTGCCTATTTTCTTCCTGGTTTCAGAGCCGCGGGCAGATGAGCCCCGGCCTGATCAAAATCCCTTTTTAACCGGACTGCGCCGCCTGTCGGCGACCTTTCATCAGGTCAGGCAGTATGGGCAGGTGTGGAAATTCCTCCTGGCTTACTGGCTGTATAATGATGGGATCGGCACAATCATAATTATGGCTACTATTTTCGGCGCCGAGATCGGGATCGCTCAAAAGCACCTGATCGGGGCTATCTTACTGGTCCAGTTCCTAGGGATTCCCTTTACCCTGCTCTTTGGCTGGATAACGAGGTTCCTGGAGACAAAAAGATGCATCCTGCTGGGATTAGCGGTTTACACCCTGGCCGCTATCGGAGGATATTTCATGCGAACTCCCCTTCACTTTTGGATACTGGCAGTAACGGTAGCTATGGTCCAGGGAGGATGTCAGGCCCTGAGTCGATCATTATTCGGTCGGATGATTCCCCAGGAGCAGTCAGCGGAATTTTTTGCTTTCTACGATATCAGCACAAAATTTGCCGGTATCATCGGACCTGCACTCTTTGGACTGATTGGCCAGCTCTCAGGATCGAGCCGCTACGGAATCATATCGTTGATTATTTTTTTCCTTTTGGGAGGATGGCTGCTGATCCAGGTTCGGCCTGATGAAAAAAGCCAAAAGTCAGAATCCAGAAATTCAAAAAATGCCCCGCATCTGTCTCTTTCTGATGTCTGACTTTTGGCTTCTCTCATCGAGCCTCGGTTTTTGCTTACGGTCAATGGTAAGGTAGCCGGATTGCCTTATTTATTCAGATATGGCATAGAAAATCATCAAGGCAATACCGAAAAAGATGGCGCTGCCAACTACCGCATAACTGGTAACAAAAGGAGCGATCGTGCTGAGGCTGTACTTGCCCGACAGACTCTTGCTGGCAATGCATGTCCAGAAGAAAATAAAGGTCAAGTTAGCGATCAGAGCGGATTTGAACCTGCCTATAAGAATAAAGAAAACGCTCAGGGCGATCAAAAAAATCACCTGCTTCATGGGAATAATGATCTCCAGAGTTCCCAACAGGCTGATCAGATTGGAGCCCAGGCTTTCCATGGCTGACTACCTCCTCTTCTTTTGATAGCTGAAATTGAAGTTATTAGTTGTTTGTTGTTGTTTGTAAAAGTTATCGAATCGTCTTTTTCTCTACTCAAAACCGCTTTTTACCCTTATCTATTCGCATAAAGCATGCCTTTTCAGACCAAAAAGCAAAAAATTATAAACCCTCCCGATAAAGCTAGATCGAGCTGGTTTTCTGGAATGCCGCCGCTGGGCTGCCAATGCCTACTGGCTCAGAGCGCTTCCCTAGAGATTACAAAATAGTTCCTAATCCAATTACAATTTTGTTATTTAAGGACAGGAAATGTCCTATTCTTCTTTTCGTATCAGCACGCTCTTCTTCATCTTGACCAGAAGGTATTTCCAACTACTTGCTTATCTTAATCTTAGGAATAACAAGAGGATAACAAAAATTAAACCTAATGCTCGCCCTAAGCTGATAATTTTCCCGAAATGGTCGATAAATTCTACCGAAAAAAATCTTTATAGCCCATGATGGATGATTCAGAAAATACAATCAGAGAATACAAAAGATGAGGAGATAGGGGTGGTTATGAGAGTCTTTGAGGCCGTAGACCTTTCAATATTGAATAATGAACCAGTATTAAAGACAAGCTACAATGAGACCTACTTTTGGCTCCTGCCCAGAGATCCCCGCACGGCTTACGCCATTTACGAAATCGGTGAGCAGACCCGAGAGCATCTTAGGAAAAGATTTGGAAATTATTTTTTCGACCACAATTATCTGGTGATGCGCGTCTATCAGGTTGATGGACAGGGAGAATTCAATGGTTTCAATTACAATAGTAAGTTTGAGGTCGATGATTTTCTCGGAGACAAAAACAGCTATTGGCTAAGCTTGGCGCCTGACCACGAGTATGTGGCCGAGCTGGGTTACAAAACCCGCAATACTACGAATTTTGAGATGGTAGTTCGCTCAAACCGCATCCGAATGCCCCGCGGCCAAGAACAGAAAGAGCAACGGTATGCAGACTGGAGAGAGATTCATCTCCCTGACCCTTCTCACGAGGTGAACATGCCGCAGGAGAAATGGCGATATAACTACTACTGGTATCGAAAGCATGGCCGCATTCTCCATCCGGTGGAAGAAGAGAAGGGTTACTGGATTCTTCTTTTGCATAATCATCTTCCCTTTGTCAGACATCCCGAATATAGGGTTTCTATTGAAGAGCAATGGCTTTTTGAGGCCATAACTTCAGTTTATACCCAACTCCTTTTACTTTTCTGGAATATGGAGAAGGAGGGAGTAGATTTCCGAATGACCATAAGTTTAAGCCCTCCTCTGATTAACATGCTTCAGGATCCGCTACTTCAGAAGCGCTACCGGGTTCATCTGCGCGAGTTGATCGCTTTTACGGAAAAAGAATACGCCAACTCCTGGGATAAACCTTTCCGGCAGACCGTAGAGCAAACCCTGCACCGATTCTTTCAGGCCAGGAAGGTCTTCGAGACCTACGGAGGAGACCTTACCCGCGGCTTTCGGAATTTCCAGAATCAGGGGAAGCTTGAGATTATCACCTGTGCAGCCACCCATGCTATTCTTCCCTTCTATCTTCACTATCCTCAAATGGTGCAGGCACAGCTTCGGACAGCTATTTGGGAATATGAGCGGGTTTTTGGCCGAAAGCCGAAAGGAATGTGGTTGCCGGAAAATGCCTATCATCCGGCACTGGACGAATTTTTGCTCTCCGAGGGAATCTGCTGGACCGTAGTCAATACCCATGCTCTCCGCCAGGGTGATACCCGCTGCTTTTACGATGTCAATGCTCCCGTGATCACCGAGCACGGGTTGTGCATCTTTGGCATTGATGACCAGACTAAAGGCCAGGTCTGGTCCAGACAGCATGGTTTTCCTGGTGATCCGCGATACAAGGAATGGTATCGGGATGTAGTCTGGGACGCGGATTGGGATTATATTCCCGAATACTTCAAAGTGGCTGGAGTTCGACGAAATAGTGGGCTCAAGTATTACCGGGTAACCGGCAAGGATGTTCCTCTGGACAAAAAGGATTACTACCGCCCTGCTTGGGCAGCACAGGCCGCGGCAGATCATGCCAGCCAGTTTGTCCGTGACCGTGAGGTGCAGGCTCGCCAATTCTGGCAGAAAAACCACCGCAAACCTATCTTTTTCTCCGCTTATGATGGTGAGCTGTTCGGCCACTGGTGGGAAGAGGGCCCATTGTGGCTTGAGCTGGTTCTAAAAAAGATGCTCTACGATCAAACCGCGGTGCGGCCAGTAACTCCCTCAGAGTATCTGTCCGAGCAGCACCGCCACCAGCGCCTCACCCCAGACATATCAAGCTGGGGAGAGGGGGACTACTTTGCCACCTGGTTGAGCAGCCGGCCTGAGCGGTCGAATGCCTGGATCTATCGGCACCTGTTCAAGCTTATTGAGCTGATGAGCAGACTTGCTTCAGAGCGATATGCGGCCACTGGCCTTGAGGAGCGAGCCCTTAATCAGGCTGCCCGTGAGTTGATGCTGGCCCAAAGCAGTGATTGGGGATTTTTAATTGAAACCGGCCAAGCTGTCCACTATTCACAGATGCGGATTAGACAGCATCTGGATTGGGCTGATCAACTCCTACAGCAGGTCCAAAGCGGCTCAATTGATGAGAAGCTTGTGACTACCTTAGAATACGCCCATAATATCTTTTCAAAAGATATGAACTTTCGGATATTTTCCCGACAGGGCATCCCAAAACCAGAGCAAGGTTAAGCATTTACCCCTAGCTCAGGAGATGCCAGATAATTTACTCAAAAGCTCCTGATAAGTATCCTCACTCAGGGACTTATCTGCACGAAGCTTTTCCAAATAGGCTTTCGCCTGCTCACCGCTTATAATCCCTTCACGGTAAAGATCGTATAGATTCCTAGCTATCCCTTGCTGAATCCCCTGCTCTCGTCCCTGAGCAAAACCCTGGGCAAGACCCTGAGCACGTCCCTGCTCAAGACCCTGCTCAATGGCCTTGATTATTGCTCCCCGCTGGTCCTGGATAAACATCTCCCGGCGCTCCTGGTCATCCAGCTCCTCACGGGTCAAGTTAGCTTTATTGGCTATCTGAAAAGCCTTCGATATTGGCTGTTCAATGGCCAGGGTTTGCGGGATAAACTCTAGCGAGCCTGCATTCTTGAGAAAGTAGATCCATTTATCGGTAATATCAGCCAATTGTTCTTCGGTTTTGTTGAATTTAGGCAACTCCACAAATACTAGCTCGAGATCGGAATTTTTATACTCAAAGAATTCATTCCGCTCTATGAGACGAAAGCTGCTAATGATCTGGGTTGTTTCATTAAACATGATAAAATCGGTAATGGTAATGGCAATAACCGGATTGAGCTGAAGGTATTTTTCCGCACTCTCAATCTGAGTAGAATAAGACTTAGCGGCATTGTAGAGCACCCGCTTTTCAAAGCCAGCCACATTCAACACTTGCATCTCAATGATAAACTCCCGACCATCTCGGCTCCTAGCCTTGACATCGAGATATGTATCCTTCATCCCCTTGATCTTCGGAGCCTGATAAGGGTCAATTATCGTCAGATCAACAATCTCATGCTCCGGGCTAAACCGCAGTATGGCATTGATGAATGAAAGCAGAATATCTTTGCTCTCCGAGCTGCCGAAAATTCTCTTAAAGGCAAAATCCGTCTTGGGATTCAAAAACCGCATCCTGATTACTACCCCCTTAGTTGATAAATAACTTTAAGCGCCATCATGCCTTACTATTTTTATTATAATTTTTTTATTATAATTTTATCCAATATTTCGGCTATTGGCAATGGTTTTAAGCTCCATACAAAACCCACCGATTGGCCACAGTAATGCCGCTGAGCAAAGCACCGACAATCCCCACCAGCCCCTGATCAGTTCCACAGACATAAAGATTTTTAATCTCTGTTCGGCCATCAGGCAACTTATCCGGCGTCCCATAGACCGCGCCTTTCTGTCGAGCGGTAAACCGCTGAATTGTCCTCGGGGTAAAAGTATCACAAGCTACAATATGCCTCCCAAGGCCACGAATAAACCGCTCGGCTTTCTCAACTGACTCTCTCAGACAGTGCTCCTTCTGCCTCCGATATTCATCCTGGTCCAGCCTGCTCCAAAGATCGAAATTAGCCAAATGGGTAAGACGCACTAGGCCTTCTGTGGACATCTGCTCATCTTCTTGGTAGTTATTGGGACAGCAAATCACACCGCTCAATGAATCGATCAGACCATTTGGTTTTCGGTAGACAAAGCGCTCGGTATCATTGTAAAACAGAATGGTAGTCTCAAAACCTAGAGATTGGGAGGGCAGGCAATCAAGCATAAGAATAGATTCAACAAAGGCTATCTCCCCCGGCTTTGGCTCTTTGGCCTCCGCCGGCCAAAAAGAGCAAAGGGAGCGGGTTTCGGGAAGACCAACTGTCGAGATAATAACCTTAGCTTGCATTATCCGGCCATTGGCCAGGTGAACTTCAGCCACACGCCCCTGATTAATAATTAGCTTGTGGACCTGGCAGCCATAGCGCAACTCCCCTCCGCTCTCCTGGTATTTATCGACCAGAAGCTGAATCAACTGTCTCATCCCAAGCTTTGGCCGGGCAAATCCTTCAGTAAATATGCTCCTGAAGAGAATGGAAAATTGAACAAAGTCCATATCATCTTCCCGGCAATTTCCGTAAAACATTATCGGGCAAAGAAGCATCTCGATCAAGAGAGGATCGGACAGGAATTGCTTCAAAACCTTGCGGGCTGAAACCATCTCTCTCCCTGGCGAGGAGAGCTCAGCGTAGTCAGCTAGAGAGTTAGTGAGCTTCAGAAAGCCATCAACCTGGCTGGGGAATTTGTCGGCGATTTCCTGAACTAGGAGCTGAAAGTCATTAGTGAATGACAATTCCTTTTCTGGAAAAATGATGCGGGAAATTCGCTGAGGGCAAAGCCTTAGATCATCGTGGGACAGCCGAAGCTGCCGCAAGATCCTGGCCAAGGGAGCTGATTTTACCGAGCGGGGCACATAGTTAGTCACAGCATGCAGGCCAACGTCCAGGATGCGGCCCTGGAAAGGATACCAGGAATTCAACCCTCCTGCCCTGACCTGCTTCTCCAGAATGCAGACCCGACGACCAAAGTGGGCCAGCCGAATCCCGGCGGCCAGACCCGATAGCCCAGCACCAATGATGAGGACTTCATATTCATAATCCATGTTGCAGGCTTAGTTTCTCTTTTCCATTTATTTATTATCACTACCTGAATTTATTATCACTACCTGACACTTTTATCGTCATTTCCGCGAAAGTAGTAATCCATGTATGGTTGCAGCAAACTTCTGGATTCCCGCCTACGCGGAAATGACCTCTGGTGCGCCTGAGGACCTCTACCAATCTGATTTGGATTCCCGCCTACGCGGGAGGGACATGAAATGCCTGCACTTAGAGGGCATAGAAAAAACGGGAGATAAAATGTGTCCGGTATTAAGTATTTATTTATCCTTGAGCAGGGGTTCTAGGTAGGCTACGCAGCTATTTAAGGTAGCTAGCTTAGGATAGTCTTCCTCTGGAACCTCCACCTTATACCGCTTCCGAAGCTCCATGATGATATCCAGAAAATCCATAGAATCAAGGTTTATCTGATCCCTGATCCGTAGATCTGGATCAAGCTGACTTGTATCCTCATCAGGAACAATTTCGGAAATGATATCTAAAATTGAGGCCTTAATCTCTTCTTGAGTCATAGAGTATCTCCCTCATTATGTTATTCTCCTTAAAGAAGCTCAGCCAAGTTGCGGGGTTTATATTTCCAGGTATCCACTTTTCCCATTATTTTTATCATGTTTCGAACCGTTTGACAATCACTACCGAATTGATCCCGAGCATGCCAAAAGAATTATTGAGGATATAATCAATTCTCTCAACTGGCTGTGGCTTTGTAACCACCAGGTTGTTCAAACTGCATTCCGGGTCCAAATTTTCCAGATTGATGGTTGGATGGATGAGAAAATCCCAAAATGAAGGAAGATTTCCGGCTAGCTCCAGAGCGCCGGCCGCGCCCATAGTATGTCCGATATAACTTTTCGTATTATTGATATACGTTTTTGAACTTTGACCAAAAACTCGGCGAATAGCCTTTGCTTCCTCGATATCCCCTATCTGCGTAGCAGTGGCATGGCTGCTGATCAGGTCGATCTCATGGGGAGCAATATGTGCCCGCTCAAGGGCCAACTCCATGCACTCGGCCTGCCGCTCTCCGCTTGGGAGAACAAAGTCCAGGGCATCGGAATTGATGGCATAGCCGACAATCTCCCCGTAGATCCTGGCTCCACGGCTCAGGGCATCTTCAAGGCGCTCAAGGGTGAAGATACAGCCTCCTTCTGAGACCACGATCCCATTGCGATCTCGGTCAAAGGGGCGGCAGGCTTTAGTCGGATCTTCATGACTGGCCAAAGCTCCCTGACTCTTGAAACTGGCAAAAATGCCAAAGGTGTGAATACTTTCAGATACTCCGCCAGCCAAAGCCAGATCCACCTCGCCTAAGCGTAGCATCTGCACCCCCTGAATCAATCCACAGTTTCCAGCAGCACAGGCAGCCCCAAGGGTATAGTGCGGCCCACTGATGCCCATATTAACCGACAGCTCACCTGCGGGATTATTAGCCACAGTCCTGGGATTATGATGATGGGTCCAGTATCGAAGATCATAGCCAAACTGCTGAAGATTATAAATTTCATTTTCTGTCTCTACATTGCCATGTTCGGTAATGCCAAGATAAATCCCAACTCTTGACTTATCAATCCGACCAAGATCAAGACCAGCATCCCTAACCGCTTCCCATCCGCAGTAGATAGCTACCGATCCGGCTCGTGTTCCACGACGGACCTCTTTTCTCTTTTGGTACTTCAACATATCGAAATTGCAGACTCCAGCCAGAACTTCTCCCATGTAGCGGGTTTCAAACTTGCGAACCCCGGATCTGCCCGTCAACAGGCTCTGTCTAAATTCCTCAAGGGAGTTACCATTCGGCGCAGTCAATCCAATACCAGTAATAACAACTCGGGTCTGATTATTAGGCATTTTGGATAATTTTTCCCTTCTGTAATTTTTACCTTCTTACTTTGTGTTTTTACCTGTGTTTTGGCTGTTTTTACCCTTTTTATTTATTCTTAGAGTAAAAGGCCACCGATCGCCTCAGCCCCTCTTCCATACTAACCTCTGGGATATAGTTCAACCGCTCTCTAGCCTTCCTGATATTAAAATAGTGCGAGGTCCCAAGTTGTGAGGCCAAAAACCTGGTCATGGCTGGCTCTCCGCTGAGGTGAAAGGTATGGTAGTATTTCTCTATTGCCCAGCCAATCTTTTTAGCTACGGCTAAAGGGATTGATTTTTTAACAGTAGGAAGCCCCAGGTTCTGAAGGAACTGGTCGATCCACGGCCACAAGAGCACCGGCTCGCCCTGACTGATAAAGAAAACCTCACCAGCCACTCCTGATGATGGATCAGCCAGTCGGTCAGCAGCCAGAAGATGGGCCTGAGCCACATTTTCCACATAGGTAAGATCAACTTTGTTTCGGCCATCACCCACCCTGATCAATTTCCCCTGCCTAGCCCGCTCAAGTAGCCTGGGAATGAGGTTAGTGTCCTCAGGTCCCCAAACCAGATGAGGTCGAAGAGCCACAGTGCTCAAGCCCTCCCGCCCATTGGCCAAAAGAACCATCCGCTCAGCCATAGCCTTGGTTTCAGGGTAGGGGCAAAGGTATTCTTGGGGATAGGGGGCGGTCTCATCAAGGTTGATCTGATCAGACTGATCATGGACCACGCTTGGTGAGCTGGTATAGACAAGTCTTGGCACGCGCTGCTTCTGACATCCGGCAATAATCGTGCGGGTGCCGATCACGTTAGTCTGGTAAAATTCCTCCCACGGCCCCCAGATTCCGGTCAAAGCAGCCACATGGAAAACACAGTCTACCCCCCGACAGGCATCCTCTACGATCTTTGAGCAGCAGATATTCCCTTGAACAGTTTCTACGCCGATCTTTTGCAACTCAGGGTATGTTCGCCTGCCCAAAACTCTGACCTGATCCCCTCGCTCAATGAGCTTTCTCACGATCCATCTGCCGATAAAGCCTCCTCCACCAGTTACCAGGGCTTTCATCTCATCTTCACCTCACTTCAAACATCTAATCCCATACCTATCTTGGCTCGCCTATTAATAAAATGGTTTTCAGACAGCCAGCTTTTCCCGAAAAATTTTAGCATTATGCCGAATATCAACTGGAAAAGCAGGATGAAATAAAAAATCCGCTGCGCACTTGTGTTACGCAGTCAGCAAAAAAGAACCGCTAAAGCCTCCTCTCGGCCCAGACAGCCAGCTTTTCCCGAAAAATTTTGGCATTATGCCGAATATCAACTGGAAAAGCAGGATGAAATAAAAAATCCTCGATTTGTCTAGTCAGGGGGCTCTTTTGCCCAAGCTCTCGAAGCTCATTAATGAGCCGGGCGGCCTCAGCCTTCCCCTTTGGCATTCGCCCCCCTCGGAGTTCGACAACAATCAACGGCTTCTGATTCGGCCTTTTCCCAAGCCCAACCAGAGCAGTGCGAAATACCTCAGGATGCTGATTAAAAATAGCCTCACAGGGAATGGTAAACAAGGTCCCTTTTGGGGTAACTACCCGATGGGCCATCCGGCCACAAAACCAAAGCCGACCAGCATCATCCAGATAACCCACATCCCCCATGCGATGCCAAACATTCTGGCCATCGAAGACCTTGGCCAAAGCCGTAGCCTCTCCTCGATTATAATACTCATGAGTTACCACTGGACCACAAACCACAATCTCGCCAATCTCTCCCCTTGGGAGCTCCTTAACCTCGCTCCAGCTACAAATGGCCCTATCTGTAATTTCGATAATCCTGACTCTAATCGTAGGAAGAGGTAAGCCAACGCAGACTCCTGCTCCAGAGCAGGTTTTCTCTTCTGTCTCAGCCAGAATTTCCCGGCCACTAATCGAGGCCACCGGCAGGGCTTCCGTAGCTCCATAGGGAGTGTAGGTATTGGCATCCTCGGCCAAGATAGCAGTAAAAGACTTGAGAATAGCGGCCGGCACCGGAGCCCCAGCCATGAGAATACGCCGTAGGCTAGGCAGCCTGATCCCCTCCTTTAGGCAGTATTCTGTAACTCTCCTCCAGATAGCCGGAGAGCCAAAGCTATTGGTAACTCCTTGATTATTAATGGCCTCAACGATTTTTACCGGATCAACCTGGCTAGGCTTGGTCGGATCCATCTCAGGAATAATGCAGGTCATGCCCATAGCTATGCTAAACAAGGCAAATAGGGGAAAACCAGGCAAATCTACCTCACCCGGCCGAATGCCGTAATGCTGCTGAATCAATCTGACCTGGGCATCAAACATGCCATGAAGATAAACCACTCCCTTCGGGCTCCCCGTGCTGCCAGTGGTAAAGAGAATAGCAGCCATATCCGTATCCTTAGCTTCTGCAACCTCATACGGCTTCCACACCTTAGGGCGGACATGATCAAGAGGCACAGCGCCGATCCAGGGGAATTTCGACCCAACCATCACCGAACAGCGCACAGATCGAAAATATCGGCGATAAATGAACCGAGCCAAATGGACCATTGGGACGGCCACCAGACCTTCTGGCTCAACCGAAGCAATACAGTCTAGGAGATTCGATTTGCCCATGCCCGGATCAATCAGGATCGGAACCGCACCGATCTTAAAGAGAGCAAAGGTCAGGGCGATAAATTCAAGACTGGGCCTGACCATCAATAATACCCTCATCCCTTTTCGGAAACCAAGGTTAGTGAATCCGTGGGCATAGCGATCAGCCTCCTCGTTCAGTTGCCGGAAGGTAAGGTGAGTGTAGGAAACCCTCCCCCACCTATCCCTACTGTGGG
Organism: bacterium; assembly: GCA_023512255.1. Classification (GTDB taxonomy): domain Bacteria; phylum SZUA-182; class SZUA-182; order DTGQ01; family DTGQ01; genus DTGQ01. The sequence continues at coordinate 16,718 of JAILZY010000064.1, forward strand.
GAAAGACCACCGCCCGCTGATAGGGAACTGTTTGAGCCATCTTAGGCAGGTAAGCGGCAATATTCATGGAAAATCAATATCCAGTAGTCATGAATCCAGTAGTCATGCTCGAAGTTTCATTATCAAACCCATATTCTGGGATTCAAATAGGATTGTTATTCAAAGGATTATTATTCAAAAATTCCCTCATCAGCGGCACAATCCGCTCATGAGCATCCTCGACCACATAATGCCCCGCATCCTCAAATACCTGAACGCGGGCTTCGGGGAAAAGCTCCTGCCAAGTCTTCAGAAAGGAATAATTAAAACAAAAATCCTGCCCTCCCCACAGAATCAACACTGGTCGGTGGCGAAATTCCGGCAGCCTCTTTTGGATGGCCTCAAGAATAGGGTAGCTTTTGTCTTTTGGCCGCATCGGAATGTCTTGAACAAAACATAAGTGAGCGATCCGATTTTCATAGCTTCGATAAGGGGCAAGATACCCTGCCCTGACCTGTGGTGTCATCCGCTCACGATGCCGACAGGCTAGGTAAATAGCCAAGCCGGCAAAGGCATTAAACCTGCGGATAGCCACTCGGCCAAAGATGGGAATCCGACAAAGGCCAATCTGCCAAGGCATTCTGGATGACAGAAAAGCGGCTGTATTGAAGATAATTAGCCGCCTGATTTTGTCTGGATGTCGAACGGCATATCCCATGCCAATTGCCCCTCCCCAGTCGTGCATAGCCAGGGTAATATTTTTAAGGTTCAGGGTCTCAAGCAGAACTTCCAGGTTATCAATATGCTGCCCCAAAGTATAGGGATACTTTTGCGGTTTATCGGACAGACCACACCCCATGTGATCCGGCACGATGATCCGATAAGAGTCGGCCAGCCCACTGACCAAGTGCCGATAGTAGAAAGACCAAGTGGGATTGCCATGAAGCATGACCACACACTCACCTGATCCCTCATCAAGATAGTGGTAATTATACTTCCCAAGCCGAAGGAAATGGGAGCGAAAAGGATAAAGCTCTCTGAACGGCTCAAGGTTTACCAAACTCACGTCTCTTTGTCTCTTCCTACCACTCAACCCCTAACATACAGCAAGTAATGCCGCTTCCAATACCCAAGAGAGCAGCCCTTTGTCCAGCTTTCAACATCCCCTGATCAATCCCAATAGCCATAGTTATTGGCAAAGACACCGACCCCATATTTCCGAGGTATTCAAAGGTAGAATAATCCTTCTCCATATCCAGCTCAAGAGCAGTAAACAAGGCTCTTCGATGGGCACTGCCTACCTGATGACAGAAGAAGCGGTCTATATCTTCACTCTTCCATCCAAGCTCCCTTTTCGTATCGACCCAACTCCTGCGGGCCAGATAACATCCCTCCCGCAAGAGTCTTTCCGAATCGGTTTTCATTGTCGGCTGACTAGTTGCATCTAGGGCACTGTCTGCTCCCCCCGCCCCTCCACCTCGGCATAGGTCATTGTGCTGAGAGACCGTGCGAGCTATGCCTCCAAGAAGCCTGTGGCCAGTTTTCGATATTCGGGCATGGGTCAAAATAGCTGCCGCAGCCCCAGAGCCGATGGTCAAGGAAGCAAAAGCACCTTTCAGCTTCTCCCTCGATGGGGCAGGGTCTGCAAGAAGCCGGGCAATGGTTGTCTCAACCAGGGGACGGCTATGCTCTCCAGCCACAACCATACCGGCTAAAATCTGCCCTGATTCGATCATACTGGCTATGACCACCAGACCATTGATAAACCCCAGACAGGCGTTCGATAGGTCAAAGACCATAGCGGATTCGCCAAACCCCAGGGCATGGTGAACTACCGTGGCTGTTGCCGGCTCAAGAAAATCTCGGCTGACTGCGGCATAAATCAGACATTGGATCTGCTCTGGAGCTAACGATGCCCTCTCAAGAGCCTTCTTCCCAGCCTTGATACTACCCTCACTAGGCAGGGCGCCCTTCTTCCAAAAGCGGCGTTCCCTGATTCCAGTCATCAATTCTAGCCGGCCATAGGGCAGTTTCAATTTATCATAAAGTGGCGAAAGTCGCTGCTCAAGCTCATCTGAAGTTACCACATCCTCAGGCAGCTCATAGCCAAAGGATTCAATACAGACATGTTGAAAGCGCATCTTCTCAGGCTTCTCTTTTTCTCATTTTTTCAAGGTCTTCTGGTTTCGATTCTTTACACCGGGGATAAAATAAGACTTTATCGTAATAAATATAAGTAATTGAAAATAAACAACTTTTAAAAAACCAAGATTCAAACTAATCAATTTTTATTAGAAATAAAAATCTATAAATAACAATAACTTACAAAAATATTTCCGATTAAATCTATAGTAAGCGACCAACCATAATGAGTTATAACATCCTGGCTAGGATAATTATTTCACTTGTCCACAGGCTGCGTCATTATATCGAGTCGAATTATAAACCTTTATGGTCGGGCACTTACACAGGGCTTGTAAGGTGGGAAAAGTATAATCAAGAATCCTGAGAAAATCAAGGAGAGATTCCCAAAAGATACACAAGATACCTGCGCCAGGTAAATTATATTTTTGCCTAGCGCAGGTATCTTGGCTAAGGAATGACTAGATAAGCAGACTGCTTATCAGCGACACAAGACCAACCGAAGTTGCCGCAGGAGTTGTTGGGATCAGAGTCGGCAGAGGGGTAATTGAGGTTACTGGAATAGGAACAGTGGTAGTTGGAGTCGGAACTGGAGTATAGGTAAGCCCGACAAGGCTTAACGGGGTATAGGTGATCAGCGGAGCCAGAGGGGTAGTGACTAAAACATTGGCTGGGACAGTTGCCGCCACAGGAACCGTTGGAACCAGGCTGGTAACTCCAACCCCAGCCGTAGTAACCGCAGGAGCAGTGGGCAGAGTAGGAGCGGGGAAGAGAGAGCTGGTGGTCAGCGGTGCATGAGCAGACCTGAAGGGGCCAAATCCTAAGAGAGCCGGTGGTAAAACGGGAACATAACCAAATAGCCCAACCCCGGCCAGCGGATTAAAATAGGGCCCAAAGGGCCCAAACTGTGCATCCGCTCTTGGAACAAGCAAGGCTAGTAGCAGGAAAAGCATGATACCAGCCCAAAATATATTCTTCTTGAAAAACTCTCCTTTATTCATACCTATCCTCCTTGAAATCAAAGAGAAAATCTTACCGGTCTCAAGCTATACCCGGACAAGATCAAGTTATGGGGTAAGAGGTCCAAGGCCGAGGATGAGAGCCGGAGTCAGCAGCGACTGGAGCGGAGGAGGAGGGTTCAGCAAGGCGGCAAATATCGGATAGCTAGCCAGCGTTCCCCCTTGCAGAATCTCATAGGCTACGGCATAGGCCGG
>JAILZY010000005.1 GCA_023512255.1 bacterium
ATACTATTGTCTTTTACCTCAATACCCTTACCCTGCGGCTTATCTCCTCCTCCTAATTTAAACATGGGGAACATCTGATCTACTGACAGCCTGATGGTAAACATCTTTATTTTATAGTATAATAACTTATATAAATTAAAGGTAATGGATTCCAGTAGAGATGAACCAAAGATCATATATCGAGCTTTATAAAAGCGGCGAGCTCTCAAAGCGCATCGAAATGGCTCGGGATATATTGACCGAATGCCACTTATGTCCCAGAAACTGCAAGGTAAACCGAATGCATGATGAGAGGGGAATGTGTCAGGTGGGAAGGCTTCCAGTGGTTTCAAGCTTTGGTCCCCATTTTGGAGAGGAAGCTCCACTGGTCGGCCAGTATGGCTCAGGAACTATCTTTTTTACCTCCTGTAATCTATCATGTATTTTCTGCCAGAACTGGGAGATCAGCCATCTTAGACAAGGAGAGGAGATCCCGATCGAGACGCTGGCCAAGATCATGATCCATCTGCAGAGCCTGGGGTGCCATAATATCAATTTTGTTACGCCAACTCATTTTGTTACTCAGATTCTCGAGGCTCTCCCCTTGGCCATTGACCTGGGGCTTTCTGTCCCTCTGATTTACAATAGCGGAGGATACGATTCTGTTGACACCTTAAAACTCCTCGATGGGGTATTTGATATCTATATGCCAGATTTTAAATATTGGGATGAAGAGGTAGCCGAGCGGCTATCGAAGGCTAAAGAGTATCCGCAAGTAGCCAGAGCGGCCATCAAAGAGATGCACCGCCAGGTGGGCGATCTGGTGATAGATGCCCAAGGTGTGGCTCAAAGAGGGCTTTTGGTTCGACACCTTGTACTGCCGCAAGGTCTTTCTGGCAGCCGTCAGATCATGCGTTTTCTGGCTCAGGAGATCTCACCCAATACTTATGTGAATCTCATGGACCAATATCGCCCCTGCGGTGAAGCCTGGCAATATCCTCCCATCAGTCGCCGTCTGAGCCGAGCCGAATATCAACAAGCCTTGAGCGAGGCCAGGGCTGAAGGGATCCATAGATTAGATGGTCAATAATATAAAATCAAGAGGGGAGACAATAATAAAATTAAAATAAAATCAATAAAAATAAATCAATAGAAAGCTAAAATCAAACTAAAAAGTAAGATAAGATAAAAAAGTAAAGATAACGTAAGATAAAGAAAGGAGCAAAGCTTTATGGCTTATAAAGAACATGGAGAAGATTGGTTTGATTTTCGATTTGGACCTTTTCGAATGGGATTTGGGATTCCGACACCACCCTTTAAGATGGGATACTCACGGACGAAAGATTCCCATATCCTTACTATTCACCTTGATCCTGAGCTCAAAAAGGAAGATCTTAAGGTCCGCCTGCTGAAAGGAGGAATCCTGCAAATTGAATGGCCAAGAGAAACCTTGGAAGGAGAGGAAATCAAGGTCGAATAAAAGGCAAGGGCTATAACTTTTTAGTGAAGTTAAAAGTTAATCGTTAGTTAAACCTTATACCAGAGCGAATACTTGATTGCATTTTAAAATCAATCAGTTAAGTTTCACAAAATGTGTGAGTTAACATTCTGGAATATAAAGCTCTTCAGGTATTCGTTCTGGATTCAGGTTAATAGCATCCAGGCTATACAACCAACCATAAATGAGTTATAACCTTCTAGCCAGATAATTATTTCACCTGTCCAATACTACGTCATTATGTCAAGTTATAAACCTTTATGGTCGGGCACTTAATAGGCTGTGTTTAGGCTGTGGTCAACAAAAACGGCTTATTTCAACATCTCTAGGATATGAGGAACAAGCTGTTTCTTTCTGGAGAGCATGCCCTTGGCATACAGCAGATTAGACTCAATCTTGTCGTAGCCGAGTTTTTCAACCAAATACTCTTTACCAGCGTACAGGAGATAGCTTCCACCCTTGACCACATCGCTGATCATTAGAATCGAGAATAGATATCCGTGCTGAGCAGCCAGTGCTGTGAGCTTTTGAAGAAGCTCTTCTTTGAGATCAGTAACCAGAGAGCGGCCAACTATTTCCACTTGCCCAATCCCAAATGGACCAAGCTCTGAGTCATAGGCCTTAAAATCGTTATTGATGATTTCCTGAGCCGAAAGGGTACTGATTGACGATCCGGCAGCAAAGAGGTCATTTCCAAACCGCAAGATATCAAGGCCAGCTAATTCTCCTAGCCAGGAGGCCATCTCCTGATCAGCGGCGGTGGTAGTTGGTGATTTGAAGAGCATGGTATCGGATAAAATCCCGGACAGCATCAATCCTGCCATGTCCGGGGCTGGTTTTTTATGGGCGGAGTGGAAAAACTGGGCCACAATTGTGCAGGTACTTCCTACAGGTTCGTTGATAAAGCGAATTGGCCGAGTAGTATGAAGATCTCCTAGCCGATGGTGATCGACGATTTCAACCAGCTCTGCCTCTTCAATGCCGTCAATGGCCTGGCTCTTCTCATTATGATCTACAAGAATCACTTTTTTGCGGCAGCTCTTGAGCAGATCAGTTCGGGTAATAATCCCCTGGAGATTATGCTCATCATCCAAAACAACCAAACCCCGCTCTTCGGTCTGAACGATTCGCTCTCTGATCTCAGAGAATTTCTCCTCAGGCTTGAGAGATCCCTTCAGCGGATCGGCCACTTCACCTGCCGGTGTGGACAGCCGGGCCAAAAAAGCGGTTGTGGCTGTATCGTAGGGAGAAAGCAGCACATAAACCCCTCTATCTTTAGCTAAGGAGAGAATATCGTCCCTGATGGCCGAGCCTCCACAGACGACCAGAGCATAGACCTTAAGCTCAATAGCCAACTTTTGAATATTGATCCGGTCGCCGACTATAACTATCGGTAGCGCAGTTTCTGCTGACTCTAGGACATAGCGGCTAAAGGCATCCTCTTCCATTGCTCCGACCAGGATTCGGGCGAGCACGATCTGTGTTGAACCCTCTCCAGCCAGCAATCTAGCCCTGATGCCGCTGACCAGAGAGCTTATGGATAAGGGAAGGGAATTAGGGAAATGCTCATGTTGCAGGATATGCCGAGCGATGCGGGGAAAAGTTAATGTCCCTTGAACCTTTTGCTTGTCAGCGGAAACTGGGATAAAATGGAGCTTATGTTCCTTGAACATCTCGATCGCCTTCTGCAGCGGCTCCTCAGGCTTGAGGCAGATCACCTCCCTGGTCATGATATCCTTGGCTCTGATCGAGAGGTCGCCAATGTAAACTGGCGGAGAGACACGAAACTTATCCAGAACAAATCGGGTCTGCGGATTGATATTACCGCATCTTGCCGGAACAAAACCTTCTTTGCCTTCAACCTGCCTCTTGAAATATGCATAGGCCAGACAGGAGCAAATGGAATCTGTATCAGGATTTTTGTGGCCGATAATCAAGGTGGACATATCATCAAATCGCATATTTTCAGAAGATATATATATCGAATGTCATCTTTTCAGTTAAAAAATATTAATTGAAAAAATATTAATCAAAAGAATAGCGATACTTAGCTTTTCCTCTCCGGTAAAAGCTTCCGGTAATCAGGCCGATAATCCAGCCAATGGATAAAATACCTGCCCCAACCCCCAGCCACAGAAGGTCATGGCGATCTTTTAGTCGTAAATTTTCTTCCTTGAGCCGGTTGAGCTCTACGGCACTATTTTCAAACATCTGGGCATATTTCTTCAATGACTTGTTTTCCTCGCTCAACTGAGCGATCAATTTAGACTGCTCTTGTGTCTTGGTGGCCAAGGCATTAACCTGATCGGTAAGAGGCTTGCCTTCGGTAAGAAGAGAGCTCATAATCCACCCCTCTTCATCCGCCGCGGTCCTAATGTGATACCACCCTCCCTCCTGCCCAAGGACAGTAACCGGATCACCAGTTTTGACCCGAGCGATGACTTTATATTCACTGCCTGGACCACTGTTAACCTTCACCCATGTTGTTTCCGTAACATACATAGTCTTAGCCGCTCCATCTGACCTGATCAGAAAAACCATCGACAGGATCAGAATAAGGATCAAGACCAGAATCTGACCTTTAGGCATCCCTACTACCTCCTTCTGAAAACTCGGCAAGGTTTAAAGGATATCTATAATGGCAAAAATCTCTTCTTTCGTCAAGGACGATTTTAACCAACAACCATAAAGGTTTATAACTTGTTTATAACTTGCCATTAATCCATTAATGGCCCGGCAATTGACATGGGGGCGATATTAATCCAACCCACGAAGGCTGCAACTCATTATGGTTGATGGTTAGGTGGTTAGGATCTTTTTGAGAAGAAAAGCCTTAAGAGGCAAACCTATTTCTGCTCTTTAATCCGTTCTAATTCTATTTTTGCATATTCGTATTCCGAGATAGTATTTATCTTTGTATCGATAGCCTGCTGAAGATGCTGAGCAGCCTCTTTTTGTTTATTCTGGAATAAATAATACATTCCAAGGTAGTAGTGTAGTTGACAGGTAATGATAGGATTTTTGATAGACATAAGATCCTTTTCCGGATATGTTCCAAGAAGACATTCCATAATATGAGCAATATCCTGGTAAGATGAATCAGCCAGGCGCGGCTCTTTTCGGAAGGCAGAAAGACCATTTCGAAGGGCTTCTGCGGCCTCCAATTTTTTCTTTGATTTCTCAAGACAAACATAGAGAAATAGGTAAGTGTACAGATTGTTCTTATCCACGCTAATAGCCCGCTGAAACTGCTCAATAGCCTTATCCGCCTGCCCGTTGAGCTCATAGGCCTTGCCGATCTTCTGGTGAATCAAGGCGGTCTGTCTGCCTCTAGCTAAGGCTTCCAAATAGGCCTGAATGGCTTCGGGTAGCATCTTTTTATCCGCCAGATAACTGTCGCCCAGGTTCAGATAAGCATTAACATCGTTAGGATCGAGAGCAATGACTGCTTTGAGCTCGGCAATTCCCTCATCATACTTTCTCTGCTGACGATAAGCCCACCAAAGATCAAAACGAGCAAGTTTCAACTTCGGATCTTTCTGGATAGCCTTTTTCAATTCCTGAATAGCAGCCTCGACCTCTTGCTGCTGGAGATAGCTCATCCCTAAGTTTACATGGGCCATGACAAAATTAGGATCAAATTCCAGCGTCTTGCGATATTCCTGAATAGCTAAATCTACCCTCTGGGTCTGAGAGTATTGGACCCCTTTTTTAAAATGCTCTCTCGCCTGATCCAACCTGCTTGGGGAAGGATGAGCATTCTTTTGTTTCAAAAGCTTATTATCTAATCCGGGAGTGGTTATCTTAGCCAGGGCAGGCCCGCGGAGAAAGATAAACAGGAGAATAGAGCCAAGAGAAATCAGTATCTTTGTTATTAGCGGGATAACATCTGGTTTTTTCATGACTAGTCCTCAATTATCACCAAAAGCTTGCGTGGTGAGTATTTGTTGTTGATAATTATATTCCTAATTCATAATATCATATATAACATAATGGCAAAGTTTTACAAAAAAGTCAATGGAATGATCCCAAAATTCTGAAAAGATCTTCCCCACATTCTCCTCCCTTGATGGAAAAGGCTAGGGGGAGGAGGAAGAAGCATAGCACCAGATCCTCATCAAGGGTGGGAAAGTATAGGGGCTTAAAAAAGTGTGGGCAACATCTGTCTTTGAAATAATTCCTTGGGATTACTCCACAAGATATGATATCATGTAAACATCATTGAGTATTGCATTGTCGATAAGATTATCAGAATGGTGATCAAATTTCTTTGCTTTGCCTAGTTTCAAACTCCTGGACTATGAATGGTTTTTTCGCTAAGTGCTTAACACAAGTATGCAGCGGATCAATTACCCAATCAATTTAGCGTGCGGACCTTGTGCCCGCACCCTTATTGCGCACTTTGTTAGCGATAGAACCATTTGAGCTTAAGAATAAGAATAAAGAATAATTCGAGGTAATCCTTGTGAACAGTTCAGAACAACTTACCCACTTCAACGAGCATGGACAAGCCAAGATGGTTGATGTTAGTTCCAAAGAGGCGACAGTCCGTGAGGCTGTAGCCCGGGGAATCGTATTTATGCAGCCCCAGACCCTTAGAGCTATTATGCAGGATGAGATAAAGAAAGGAAATGCCCTGCAGGTAGCTAAAATTGCTGGCATTATGGCTGCAAAGCGCACCTCATCCCTGATTCCCCTCTGTCATCCGATCCCTATCTCGGCCATTGATCTTGATTTTTCAATTGATCAGGTCCAAAGCTCAATCAGCATCGAAGCCACAGTCAAAACCATCGGCCAAACTGGAGTTGAGATGGAAGCCCTGGTTGCCGTATCGGTCAGTGCTCTCACTTTGTACGATATGTGCAAGGCCATAGATAGAGCCATGAGAATTTCCGATATCATCCTGGTGAAAAAGAGCGGAGGCCGTAGCGGAACCTTTATCCGCGAGGAGCACAAAACAACTGCGGATGAGCCACCAGATACCCTGATGAAGGAAGGAGCATAAAGAGAGCGATGAGCGAGGCTGAAATTCCTTTAATTGACTCCCATGCTCATCTGGATATGAAACAGTTTGACCAGGACCGGGATGAGGTTATTCAGGCTGCTCGAAAAGCGGGAGTGAAAAAGATCCTGACCGTAGCTCTTGGTATTTCTTCTGCCCATAAGACGCTGGATATATGTCATCTATACCCTGATTTTTTACTAGCCTCTTTGGGTATTCACCCCCATGATGCCCACCAGGTCTCAGAGGAAACTCTTGATCAGATGACCAAGCTTTTAACCTCACATCCCTTCTTTGTAGCCGTGGGCGAGGTGGGTCTTGACTATTACCGAAACCTCTCTCCTCGAGAAGACCAACAGCGCATCTTCCGCCAGCAGATTCGTCTAGCCAGAGAGCTCAATCTTCCACTGCTGATCCACTGCCGGGATGCTCAGGCCGATATCCTCACCATTATGAAGGAGGAAGGCGTAGCTTGCCTCGGTGGGATAATGCATTGCTTTTCTGGTGATCGCACCTTTGCCCTTGATTGCTTAAAGCTCAATCTCTTTATCTCCTTTGCCGGTCCACTGACCTATCCGAAGGCCTTTAACCTCAAGGAGGTTTGCCAGCAGGTTCCCATTGACCGGATTTTGACCGAAACGGATTCTCCTTACCTTGCCCCTGCCCCCCAGCGGGGAAAGAGAAACGAGCCTGCTTTTGTAGCTTCCGTAACTCGCACCATTGCCGAGATAAAGAAGGCCCCCCTGCCAGAGGTAGCGGCTCAGATTGTGGCTAACTTTAGCCGACTATTTCCTAAAAAAGCTGTAGCGGGGCTAGGGTTAAATCAGAGCTGTAGTGGGGTTAATAAATCAGCCTAAAATTCTACCAGAAAGCCTAGAAAAATAAGCATCCCCTTGGGATCAAAATACCCTGTCCCTGGTGTGCTGACATCAAATTCCTGCTCGGCATAGTCTGCATTGAAAAGTTTCAGATAGCGGGCCTCAAGCACTAGATAGCTGTTATTGACCCCAAATTTTTGATCAAAGAACTCAGCATCATCGCTAGCCAAAGCATCCAGCAATAAACGAATTCCAGCGGCTGCATGGTAGCCCGGCTCTTTCAGATAAGTGGGCTTGATATCCCCCCGCCGGATGCGCCCTGTCTTCCCGTAGACAAAGTCAACTCCCCCTCCTAGATAAGGGACCAAAACCTGGCTTTGACTATAGCGCAGGGCATAGGTCAGGCTAAGTCCAAAGGGGACATAGTACACAGACCACTCCCTGACTACCTCATGAACATAATCGGCGCTGAATCCAAGCTCGATATTTTTTACTAGCTCCTGCCCAAGTTTCAGCCCCCCAAGGACAGAAAAGGTATGTCCAAAAGCGGTCTCCCACTTCTCGTATTCTGAGGGACGAAAAAAGCCGCCATGAAGCTCAAACAAAGTTCCTGTCCTCACCGAGGCAGCCCTAGCTTCAGATGCTACTAGCAGCGTGACAGACAAAAAGATGCATATAGCAGCAGCTACTATCCTCCTACCCATAGACATCTCCTTACTAGATCTAGATATAGAAAGATCATAGAGAGAAAAAACTAGATACAGAAAAGCACATCCTGCGCTGATAAGCAAAAACATCCCCACTAGCCAGAAAGCCTTGCTCCTCGCTAATGAATTTTTTGCCAGCGAATTTTGAGAATTGGCCAAGGCGCTGATAAAACAGCTACTGTCAGGGAAAGCAAAGCGGTTTTCAGGATTAAAATATGATGACGATTTTTTGGCATCACCGGGGCCGGTCCCATAGCGACTCAAGCCCTTTGAGGTGCCAACCCAGATATCCTGACCATAGACGACAATGGCAGTAATACGATTATCAACCAGGCCATCAGCCGTGGTGTACAGAGTCCAAGTGTCCTTATCATAATCATATCGGCTAAGGCCTCCATCGCTTCCATCCGCTTTAGTGCTCCCGCATCCAATCCACAGGGCGGAGTTAGCCTTATCTACAGCCAGAGCAGAGATAAGATTGCTCCCTAGGTTAACCTTCGGCTGCCCCAAGAAATAATGCTCAATAAATCGGTCGTTTTGAATATCAAACCGATAAAGCCCTCCCTTAGTTCCCTGTTTATCCTGTGAATCAGTAGATATTCCACTGATCCAAAGGTATCCAGACTCATCAGCCTTAATTTTAGGGAGAAAATCGGTCTCCAAGATAGCGCCTTCACCTGCTGAGTTGGTAGAATAATGGGTCCATTCTTTTTCCTCAACCTTGAATCGGGAAAGCCCCCTGTATTCTATGTTCCACTTTTCTCCATCTTTAATATAAGCAGCCGTGGACATCCACACATCCCCATCGCCGTCAACCTCAAGGGCAATTATCTGCTCACCCGGCATTCCTCCCCCGCTATGAGAAGAGGTGTTTTCTTTAGTATATGAGGTCCACTCATTCTTTGAGATCTCATACCGGATGAGAGCATACTGATTTGAAACCGAGTTAGCATCAGCCGCCCCATCCCCTGACTGGCCATATCCTTGCTGGCTGCCGGGTAGGATGGCAATCCACAGCCTGCGGTTCACCTTATCAAAGGCCAGGCCAGCGATGTAATTTTTATCCAAGGTCTTACCAGTGGTTGTCTGGTTGTACTTTTTCCAGGAAGTGCCATCATACTTGCTCAGGCCCTGAGATGTGCCTACATACAGCTCATTGGATACCGTGTCCACCGCTAAGGCCGTAATATAAGAGCCAGCAAGATTAGGTTCCTTGGCCGGAGTGATGCTCTGCCAGTGATTCGGATCATCGAACCTGCTCAATCCGCCTGAAGTACCCACCCAGAGGGTTTCTCGACAGAAGGCCAGGCAGGTAATATTATCTGAGATCAAACCGCCCGATGTATTGCTATTGGTGTAGGTTGTCCAGGAAGGGGGAGCAGGAGATTGACCTGATCCTGCGCCTGAGATAGTAAACTGATGCTCTTGGGTCGGCTCTCCAATAGCTGCCCCACCATCCTGGTGAGTGAAGTAGAACCGGTATTTATATACCCCGGGGGTATTCCCCTTGAATTGATAACGATATTTTTTCCCATCAGCATAATTCTGGTCATTCGGATCGGCCTGGATCATGGTGTATTTTTCGCTACTCTGATATTGCCCGTCATGGTCAAGATCGATCCAAAGCTGGGCGACTGAAGGCTCTGGTCCAGCGGTTTGCTCCGCACCCATAGGCTGATAGAGGTATAGGACCCGAAATTCAAATGACGTGCCCGCATCTCCTACAGTCGGGTTGACTCCCCCGCTTTGGTAATTAGCCTCTCCTGTCCAGAACAGCCAGGGGGAATTTATTCGAACGCCCTTAGACTGGTTGGCACTTCCGGCTGCCGGGCGAGAGTCTTCATCCTCAAAATAAAACCGGTAGCTGATCAGGCCGCTCCCCTGATAGCTTGGCGGTAGGGTTAAAGGTATACTTCGGCTATAGATTTGGCCATCGGCTGTGTCTGAATCCGCGGTATCAGGATCTAGGGTGTACTTTTCCTCCGCACTGTATTGGCCATCGCCATTGAGATCAATCCACACCTGAGCCTTGGTCGGACTATGGCCATCCATATCCAGGTAATTGATTTTAAAGGTATAGGTTTTCCCATTGCCTCCAATGGTTGGACTAACTCCAGATGAGAAATCCTCATCTTCCACCCAACCTAAAAAGGACCGAACCTGCGTGCTGTAGATATCAAAGCCGTAAGGCCAGGATAGGGCAAGGGTCGAAAGGCTTCGGTTATCCATCCAGACTATCTGGCTGAAGCTGCTGCTGCCTGAGATAGCGGGAGATTTTTGAAACCCCGGCATAGCGCAAATTTCAAATCCTGGGCTGGTGATTGCCCCCCCGATAAGCCCTCCATCTGCCGTGATCCGGGCTCCTCGGATATCGGTGTCATAGCCAGGCACGGCCTTTCCGGTGGCATCCTTGTAGATGGGCTGTGAGTCCCAGACTACCAGGTAGTTTCCATGAGCCTGATCCCAAAAAACCCGCGGGTTGGTCTGGTCCCCCTCAAGCGTACAGATAATGAATCGCGGTTTAACCACGCGGCCGTCCGGTCCGATGATCGCACCGTAAATATCCTTGCCAAACAAGCTGTTGACCGCAGTCATGCTCTGATGCTCCCAGACCACCAAAAAATTATTACCATCTGAGGCTATGGCCGGATGCTCCTGGCTGGTATTTGGGTCTGTGCAGACCGAATTGCCAAGGGCCTTATTATTATGATCTAAGGCAAACTGGCCGGCCATGACCTGGCCAGTATTAGGATCAACTGGATTGGCATAGAGATGAGAGTAGGTGTCTCCATCATTGGCTTCTGGCCGAAAATCCTGCCAGACAACTAGGTAGCGGCCTCCTCCCCAGGCTACGGCCGGATTGATCTGGTCTGTACGATAGTCTTGGTCATAGATGATAAAATTGTCACTTGCCGCTGGATCTGGCCACACTTTGGCCGTAGAAGTTTCAGGGTCATATGAAATAAGCGCCGCATGGATGTTTTTCCCGCTGTTATCCACGTCTTTGCTATCCTCCCAAACTACCAAAAACCTATTGCCTGAGCCGTCGGCAGCTACCGCCGGATTATTCTGATTGCCTGAGAAGCTATCGGTGGCATAGGTGGCAATCGGCAGTTCAATCCTATTATCAGGGTCTGCGGGATCAATGATCTGGCCATAGATATCTGTGTTCAGATAACCGGGGCTGCTGCCCCCAGTCTCTACCCTGCCGTTTCGCAAATCCTCCCAAACTACCAAATAGACATCGCCCTGGCTGCCTGCTGCAAGGCGCGGCTTAAATTGAGCCTTGCTGTCACTTCCGATTTTGATTTCCTCCAAAGCCTCCAGGGGAAGACCGCTCTCATCCAGCATTCGGCCATAGATCTTAGAGCCCTGATAAAGATGCGGCAGCTTTTTTTCATCCACTAGCTTAGCCTGGCGAAGGTCTTCCCAGACCACCAGGCTGCCGGTCGACAAAGAGGCCACATCGGGAAGTATCTGAGGAGCAGGCCCTGAGTGAATACAGGTTTCAGCGGTGTTGGTGATGGTCAGACAGCGAATACCTTTTGGCTCGCCCTGAGCCACATTAGCCCCATCATCAAAGAAGAAACAGTAGGGAATAAGCCCTGCTCGCCCAAGCCGGATAGTTTTGGTAAGCCGAAAAGTTACTCCTTGGGCATAATTTACGCTACCAATTGTCTCCAGGGAGAATTTTTCACTCTCATCGAAGATGTTGTTACCATTTAAGTCAATCCATACCTGGTGAGTTTTGGGTACACTCCCATCTGCATCTTGATAGCGAACCTGAAAGGTGAAATTTCCCCCATCCTGGCCGCTATCTGGATCAACCCCATCCTCAGTATAGCCCGCCGTTCCTAACCAGGAGAGTGAGGGCACAGAACCGGAAGGCCTTATGGTGAAGGTATGCTCTTTGGCTGGCTCTCCTTCAGCTACATTGTGCTCATCACGAAAGTAGAATTTATAGCTTATCGTTTGCTCTTCATTCTGATTCCCATCATACAAAATAGTAATCTTTTTCTGATAAATGCCGCTGCCAGAGGCTGAAAGATCAAAAATTTCATTTTGTTCATAAAACTGGTTATGATTGATGTCAATAAGTACCTTATGGGTAATCGGCTGATCACTGCCTCCCTCGGCCTTGAGGTATTTCACCTTGAAGGTAAATTCCTGACCACCCTCCCCTATATCTGGGCTGACTCCACTATTCCCCTCAACCCACTCCAGAGTAGGAGAGGCCGGCAGGGCATAGATCAGCCCAGAAATATCCTTACCTTGCCCCTGCTCGCTATCCACCATCCAGGTGATCAGAGCCTTATCAGCATCATCCGAGGCGACCGTAGGAAAGGAGGCTACCTTCGTCGAATCGCTGAGGGTAAAAGGCGTTATGTCTAATAACTCACCCTCAAGGGAAATCCTTATCCCATACACCAGGCTCTTATAATCCCAGACTATAAGGTAGTTATTCTGAATACAGGCCACAGATGGCTGAGCTGCCGGAATTCTTCCCTCATAAGGGGTGAGCCTAAAAATCGGGATATCTGTTCCCCACAGAGAATTGGGCAGCAGTTGCCCACCAGTGGAAACACGGGCTCCAAACAGGAAATTACCATAGTAGTTTCCCAAATTGTCCTTCTCATCCTTCCACCTTCCATCCTGCCAGACAAGAAAAAAACCTTGCGGCCCGACAGCTACACTGAGGGATTTTTGATCCTTTTCCGCCTGACAGACAGGGAAGCTCTCTCCGACGGATGCCGTATCATCAGCATTCTGCTTGATCAAGGCAGCGTAGATATCCTTGCCTGAGGCCGGATTGCGCTCATCAACCCAGGCTACCAACCACCCCTTTTCTTCCTCCCCTTCTTCAGTAGCTGCCCGATGGTAGCCAGCAACCACCGGATCAGTCTGAGCTGAAGCGCTGGTGCAGATGGCGAAGGCATTGGGATCAAGGATTGTGCCATTTGGATCAAGCCGCAGGCCGTAGATATCAGCACCGGCAATGCCCGCTGAGTTTGGCCAGTCATACCAAACGATTAAGAACTGCTCACCGTTCCAGGCTACCTTGGGAAGCGACGGATGATCTTTAACCTTTCGGATAGCCGAGATCGGTTTTTTGACCATCTTCCCGCTCCCGTCAAATGAAATGAGAGAGGCGCAGATTTTCGTTGAGGAAGCATCAGTTTCATCCTGCTCATACCAGCTTACCAGGTATTTATTTTTTTGGAGATTACAAGCCACCGAGGGAGAGTAGACGCCCCTGTTTTTAAGCTCGCTGATGATATAAGGATGGAGCGAGTCTGCCCCTGCCTTGATCTCCCCGCTGGCAGTAACCCGCAGGCCGGCAATATAGCGATTCGGATCCCCTTCCAGGCCGCTTTGCCAAACAGTCAGATATTCGCCCTGATCGGAATTCCAAGCCGAGGTAGGATAAATCTGGGAGCCGCTCTGGGTACAGATGCTAAGATAATTCGCGGCTTCAAGCCCTGGATGAGGAACGAAAAACAGTAGAAAGACAAAAATGACTAGTGGAAAAAGACCGATACTTCTTTGCCTACTTATCATACGATTAGCCCTCTCGTTGGTATCCAAATGAAAGATTAACAACAAAAACGAGGCTAAGCCCTGCCTTATAAAAAGGGCAAGAGGCTTAAACCTCGTTTTTTAATGCATTTTATAGACAGCAGGTATAGGTGTAAAGAGCCAAAGGTGTCAAACAGTAGGCTGCCTGCCGCTTTTTCCCCTATGCTAGATAAACTCTTAAGTGCTGGATAAACTCCCAAAGCCGCCTAAGCCAGGATGATGCCGACGACTGATGCCTCATTACCGAATTAATAAAACATCCGCTGCCGCTCAAGGTAACATCATTTTCATTTCCGGTAAAGGATGGGCCGCTTCGCTGGTTCTCTTGAACGGAAAATTTTATTTTAATCTCATCCTCTTCGGCAGAAAGAGGATTGCCTGCCAGATCCGTTGCCTTTGAAGTATCCAGGATAATGGTATATTCACCGGCGGATAAATGATTATTAGGAATAAATTCCAAGGTAGTGGAATTATCACTCCATTTAAATTCTCCTTGAATTTTTGTATTATTCGAATCAGTGGTTGCCTTGACCGCATCCATTAAATTAAAGGCGGGCTCGACCGTATCAACCTTCATCGACTCGCTGAAGATAATTTTAATTCTCTCCGTCGGATCTATCTTACCGCCATTAGCAGGGAAGCTATTCACAATAAAGGGGCTGACCTCATCCCTTTTCATCAGCCCTTGGTCGGTGCCAAGCCAAAGGTCTCCGGTTGGAGTTACAAGCAGGGCAGTAATCTTTTCGTCCGACAATTTGCTGACCTCTTCTTTGGCAAAATTTGTCCACTTTTGGCCATCAAATTTGGCTAACCCAGCCGAGGTCCCTACCCATACCTTACCACGGACAGGGTCAACAGCCAGCGACCCGACCTCGTTTGAGGGCAAGCCCTGATCGGTGTTAGCCATTGTATAGCGGGTCCACTCTCCGGGTGTTCCTTTAGAGGGGTCTAGCTTGAGGAGGCCAATTGTTGTCCCGATCCACAAATTTCCAGCAGAATCAGCACTTATACCCCAAGTGGTGTATGGGGGGAAAGAGTTATCGTAATAATACTCCCAACTATCTTTTCCTTTAGGGAGTTTATAGACCCCTAACATTGCCGACCCAACCCAGACATTGTCCTGATTGTCGACCAAAAGAGCATCGGAAAGCATAGCATAAGGATCAATAGCCTCAGACGGATAGCTAATCACCTGGCCATTTTGATTATAGCTCACCACACGGCCTTCACTGGTGATCATCCAGGCAGTAGCTGAGGAATCAAAGGCTATTTTCAAGATGGCCTCATCCTGGGTAAGACCAAGATTTTTGGCCGACACTTTCTGCCAGATTCCCTTATCCCATCGGGCCAGACGAGGAGCATTGGGATCGCTCTGCTCTCCGCCGGTATCAAGGCTAACCCACAGGCTGCCCTGCCTGTCAGCAGCAAGACACAAAAAGCCATTGATCGGCGAATAATTAAAAGAGGAGATTTTATCCTCAAAGCTTTGGCCGTTTAAGCGATAGAGGCCATATGGATCATAAGTAGCCACCCAAAGATGTGCCTGACCATCAATGGCTAAAGAGGTAACCTTGCCACTCAGACCCTGCTTTTGGTCGTAGACCTCGCTCCACTTATCAGGCAGTGGCGTAGGGGAGGGTGGTGGAGGCGAGATGATAGACTCTCCCACAGTGGTAAGCATAAGTTTCCAATCGTCATCTTCTCCCTCTTCGCCAACGCCGTCATGATCCCCGTCCAGGGGGGCTGCTTGGGCAGATTTTGCCGTTGATTTAATCTTTATCCAGTAAGTTGTTCCAGGCTCCAGCAGGTTTGGGTAAGGAGTAAAGGTCAAGGTGGCACCCTCTATATACAACAAACCCTTATACTTGAGATTATTTAAGACCTCGTCGGTGCCTTCCTGGTAGAAATGGAAAGCCTCATAAACACTGTCAAAATCCATAGGCTGAGTGAATATGATGGTGATCTCCTGTGATAGTGGTACATTGGTGGCTTGCATCGAAAAAGGATTATCGGGTGAAGGATCGGAGTAAAGCACCTGAGGGTATATTATTGCCTCCTCCTCCTGCGCAAAGATTTTTGATCCACCAAGATGAATGAGAAACACAACCGCCAAACAGATTAGGAAGAAGATAATATTAATATTAAATAGAGATTTGCCCTTCATTGCTCTCTCCTCGTTGTTTGTTTTTATCTGCCGCCTTGTGCCTGGTGGGGCGGTGTAGTACGCTATTGTTTGAGCTTTCTCTCCTGATTAAGAAGCAGGAGGGGTAATATACGCCACTCTAAAATAACCACATCTAATAATATAATACCTTTGCATTGATAATGCCAGAGAAAATAACTCACTCAAAGCGGGGAATTTACTGAGTGCTGGTTAAGGCAGGGAACAATCTTATAACATAAAGATGATAAATAATTGCACACCAACCTCTTATCTTGACAGTCTGATACACTCCCCTGGCCATGCTCATTTTTTATACTATTTTTATACTACATATCACTACCTGACACTTTTATCGTCATTTCCGCGAAAGTGGTAATCTATGTATGGTTGCCGCAGCCTTCTGGATTCCCGCCTAGGCGGGAATGGCATGAAATGCCTGCACTTTAGAAGGCACATACAAAACCGGAAGATAAAATGTGTCCGTGGTAGTAAGTACTACATTTTTATACTGGAATTTTATACTGAAAATAAGGATATACTTTCGCCCTTTGCGTTTTTCTTTTCCCACTAAGCTGAGAAAGCATCCACAATGTGCTCAATTTTCTCAGGCTTATTATTCTTCATCAGAATGGAGATGACATCGAAGCGACAGCTTCTGTCTTCCATCCCTTCCTTCTGGAGGTAGTGCATAGCCAGTTGGATTAGCCTCTGCTGCTTAGCGTAATTAACAGCTTCTTCTGGCAAACCGTAATTTTCGCTGCTCCTGGTTTTGACCTCGATAAAGATAATCACATCGGCCTGCTCGGCAATAATATCAATTTCTCCAAGAGAGCAGCGAAAATTTAACTCACGGATGGATATCCGCTTCGATTTCAAAAACTGCGCCGCTATCTGCTCACCCTTTTTCCCTAATTGAACACGATGAGTAATCGCCATCCAACAGTTGCCTACCGCTCGGCTCCAGTGCTTAGCGGGCGGTTTCTTCCTTGATCCTGGCTTTCTTGCCCACTCGCTGCCGCATGTAATACAATTTGGCCCTGCGGACCTTTCCCCTGCGAATAACCTCGATCTTGTCAATGATTGGTGAATGGAGAGGTAGGGTTCTCTCTACGCCCACTCCGTAGGAGATCTTTCTCACAGTAAAGGTGGAGCGGATATTCCCTCGACGGAGACGAATGACCACTCCTTCAAAGACTTGAATTCTCTCCCGATCACCTTCAATCAGTTTCAGATGCACCCTGAGCGTATCACCTGGCCCAAAATCAGGCAGATCTTTTTTGAGCTGCTCCTGCTCCAATGTGTTCAAAATGTTATTCATTTCGTCTCTACCTCATATCTTCTGTCTATCTGTTTTCATTAATTAATCTATCCAGAATTATAGCTACTGCCGCTCTGACGGACAGATGATTATATCTACCCTGCCCATAGATTGGCTCAATGGTGAAATCCATCGTTTCCATCAGACCTTGCTCTATCCCCCAGCCAGTTCCAAAAATGATAAAATATAACTGCCGATCCCGACGCATTCTCTCACGCAACTCCTCGTAGGAGACCGTATTCCTCTGTCTGCGGGCACAGGTTACAATCGTAACCGGCTCTCTCCCATATTTTTTCTTCAGACCCTCAAGGCATTCTCCGAGGCTACTTACGACCACAACATTCTCTAGAGCATCCCGCCGCGTTGGATTATATTGTGCTCCATAACCTGTCTGCCAGTGTTGTATCAGCCGCTCAACCAATTGTCTGTGAGCCTGAATCGGAGTTATGATATAGAAGCCTTCCACCCCGAATGTTCTGGCTGTTCTTGAAATATCATGAAGGCTGGAAGTAGTTATCGAGGTGGTAACGACCTCCTTGTTTTTATTATAAACAGGGTAATGAAGTAGTCCGATAGAGATCACCGATCGTTCCACAACCTTCAAAAGTCCCTCTCTTGCCTATAATCCAATAATTTATACGGTCTGACAATTATTCCACATTCTTTCTGCTCCCCCTCTTCAAGGGTCCTTCAGCAATTCAATATCTTCAGCGCTCAAGATCGCCTTTTTGAAAAGATCTGGTCTCCTTTGACTTGTGCGCAACAAAGATTGTTTGCGCCTCCACTTGCGGATTCTTTCATGATGTCCGGAGAGCAAAACCTCGGGAACTTCCCGGCCTTCAAAGCTCCTTGGCCGTGTATACTGAGGATAGTCGAGGAGATAGTCCGAGAAGGATTCAACCTCCAATGATTCCTCAGAGCCTAACACCCCAGGAATCAGTCTGACTACAGCATCCACTACCACCATAGCCGGCAGCTCTCCGCCGCTCAGAACATAATCTCCGATTGAAATTTCCCTATCGATCAGCGTATCCCTAACTCTCTGATCAATTCCCTCATAGTGGCCACAGACAAGAATAAGATGACTTTCTTGAGCTAACTCCTTAGCCATCTGATGGCAAAAAAGATCCCCCTCTGGCGATAGATAAATCTTCTTAGCCTCTAAGCCTTCCTGACTTACTGCCCTAATGGCTCGACAAAGAGGTTCGGCCTTGAACACCATGCCCGGCCCGCCTCCATAGGGAGCGTCGTCGATCTTGCGATGCTTATCTGAGGTAAAATCCCGCAAGTTGTGTATCCGTATTCTTACCAGCCCCTTCTCCTGAGCTCTCTTGAGAATACTCTGCTGGATAATCCCAGAAAACATCTCCGGGAATATGGTAATAATATCAAAGAGCATCAGAGAGATTCAATAATCCTTTCAACAGATGGATGGTAATTCTTCTTGTTTCTAGGTTTATCTCCCGAACTACCTCTTTAATGGCTGGGATAAGATACTCCTTGTGATCATCCCTAACTACATACACATCGTTACTCCCTGTGGGGAAGATATCCTCAACAACCCCTAAATGCAGCCCCTCCTCAGTGTAGACATCCATACCTATGAGCTGGAAGCAGTAATACTCATCCTCACCCAGGGGATATAGCTCATCTTCAGGAACACAAAGCATACCCCCTTTTAGCTTTTCGGCATCACTCATGGTATGGCATTCTTGTGATTTCATAATTACATAACCCTTATGAAATCGAACCCTTTCAATCGAAAGGCTTCTTTGCCCTGAGGGAGTTACTAAAAAGACCTCTTTCAGAGACCGAAATCTTTCGGGGAAATCAGTCAGGAGATAAACTTTCACCTCTCCCCTATGGCCATGAGTGCCAATGATTTTGCCAATCTGAACGAGGCCCTTAATGTCCTTCAAGTAGATGCCAAACCTCCCGCTTGGATGTTATTCCTTGGATGTTATTCAAGGATTTCCAATACCGCCCGTTTGCCGATTTTCGTGGCCGCGGCGCTCAAAACCGTCCGCATTGCCCGCGCCGTCTGCCCCTGTTTGCCGATTACCTTACCCAAATCAGTCTTAGCCACTCGCAGCTCCAGCACGGTGGTTCGTTCACCGTCAACTTCAGTCACACTAACTTCCTCAGGATAATCAACCAGTGCTCTAGCGATATCTTCAATTAATTCCTTCATACCCATTTTTTCCCTACCTCCGTAAAATTAATAACTACCTATTTGAATTGGAGATTACAATACAACTAGATTACTCCTTGTCTGCTAAATATCTGCTTTACGGTGTCAGATGGTTTTGCGCCTTTCTGCATCCAAGAGATGGCTTTCTCTGTATTGATTCTGATTTCAGCTGGGTCTTTCAGCGGATCATAGTTTCCAATAAGATCCAGATATTCGCCATCGCGTGACTTTCTGGAATCTATAACCACGATTCGATAAAATGGCCGCTTTTTCGCTCCCAGTCTCGTTAATCGTATCCGTAGCGCCAAAAAATTCACCTCCTCTTCTTTCTGAATGGATTTCCGCCAAAACCAGGAATCATACCCATTTTTTTCATTTGCCGAAGTGCTCTCTGCATCTGGGTAAATTGTGAAAGTACCTGGTTGACATCTTGAACTGTTGTCCCACTCCCCTTGGCAATCCGTTTTCTCCTGCTGCCATTGATAATTTCCGCATTATTTCGCTCTTGCACTGTCATGGAGTTGATAATCGCTTCAATCTGGATCAGCTTTTTTTCATCCGCCTTAAGGTCTGTGTTTTTGAGAATTTTTTTCCCCCCTGGGATCATGCCGATGATCTGCTCCAGAGGGCCTAACTTTCTAATCTGCCTGAGCTGATCGCGAAAATCCTCTAGGGTGAATGCATCCCGAGCGATCTTTTTCCGAAGGTCCCTGGCTTTTTCTTCAGAATAGGCAGCCTGCGCTTTTTCAATCAGGGAAAGAACATCTCCCATGCCCAGGATCCGAGAGGCCATCCGGTCTGGGTAAAACGGTTCAAGGGCATCGATCTTTTCTCCAGTCCCTACATATCGAATCGGTTTCCCAGTAACAGCCCGAATCGAGAGGGCGGCTCCACCTCGCGCATCTCCATCAATTTTGGTCAGGATAACACTGCCAATCCCAACCTCCTGGTCGAAGGCTTTGGCAATATTTACCGCATCCTGGCCAGTCATGGCATCAGCCACCAAAATTACTTCCTGAGGGTTGACCACCCTCTTAATCTCCCGCAGCTCCTGCATCAGCTCCTCATCAATATGAAGCCTGCCCGCAGTATCCATAATCATATAGGTGTATCCACCGGAGCGAGCAAACTGATGAGCATCCTGACATATTTTTACTGCATTTTTGGCCTCTTTGTCAGTATAGACCGCAATTCCTAATTGCTGGCCGAGGATGGTTAACTGATCAATAGCCGCAGGTCGGTAAGGGTCAGCGGCCACAAGAAGCACCTTTCGCCTTTGCTTTTGAAAAAGATTGGCTAACTTGGCTGCCGTGGTCGTCTTTCCCGACCCCTGGAGACCTATTAGCATAATGCTGGTTGGAGGATGAGGAGAAGGAGCTAGCTCTTTATACTCCCCGCCCATCAGGGCCACCATTTCCTCATGAACAATCTTGACCACCTGCTGGCCGGGGGAGAGGCTCTTCAGAACCTGATCGCCAATAGCCTTTTCCTTTACTTTCTCAATAAACTCCTTAACCGTCTTATAATTGACATCAGCTTCCAGCAAGGCAAGCCTTACTTCACGCAAGCCCTCCTGAATATTGCTTTCAGTCAACTTTCCATAGCCACGTAGCTTCTTGAAAACCGTCTGAAGTCGGTCTGATAAGTTATCAAACACTGAATATCCTCATTAAGATTCAGCCTACATTTTTGTATATTTTATACAATTAGTTTATATGGCAGACAGTATAAAGTCAAGTACCAAAGGTATAATTTACTAGGGAAAAGATCTTGCGGGGGGCTAATTTGTCTATTCCTTTTTCTCGTCATCCTTAATCGGCTCGCTCGACTGATTAATGTCGAGCATCTGGATACCGGAAATGTACTCCATGCTGACTACCTTGGTTGCCCTGGATAATTTGTCAATCACCCCTTTGATGCGGTCAACCTCACCTAGGATGGCGTCAAGCTTGGCGTTCATCTTTGCGGGGTCTATTTGTTTAGTCAGCATCATTTTGATGACTTCAGCATTGGCGGATATGGCGCATAGCGGGTTATTAATCTCATGGTTTACACTGACTGCCACCTGAGCCAAGGTAGCCAGTTTTTCTGTCTGAATCAGCCGATAGTGCAAATTGCGCAGTTTGAGCAGCGACTTTATCCTGGCTAGAACTTCCTCCCGACAAAATGGTTTCACAATGTAGTCATCCGCCCCTAATTCCAAACCCATGATTTTTTCCTCAGTGCTGGATTTACAAGTAACAATAATAACAGGAATATAGCGCGTATTCTCTGAGGCTTTCAGCATCCTGCAGACGTCATAACCATTAACCTTAGGCAAGGTAAGGTCCAAAAGCACCAGGTGAGGCTTCTCCTCCTCAACCATGCGTAAGGCTTCATCTCCACTCTCAGCCGCAACTACCCGATATCCTTTGTCCTTGAGCATACGAAGCAGCAGGTTTAGAATATCTTCATTATCCTCTACCACCAGGATCTTTTCGTTTTTCGCCTGGTCCTGATCCATGTAAACATCCTTAATATAATTACCAATTGCCATGCACTCACCAATTTTTCTATTTGACTTAATTCTCCCCCCATTGAGACAAAACTCCCCCCTTTCTCATAAAAGTTTAATTATAGATAAGTTTCTATATCTGTCAAGATAAAAATGCACCCAAAAGATGCTTTGGCCGCAAAATTCGGCTTCTACCGCCAATAGCGGGTTCATCTCCCCTCGATTGGAAGACAGATTAGCTGTCCCCCTGGGGGGAGGGGTGAATTTAGGGATGAAAAATTTACTAATTCATGTTAAAATAATGCCAATATAAAAATTGGCAGATTAAGCTATAATGGCACTAATTGGTTCTTTTGCTAAGTGCGAGAGCAGATCCAATTACCCAATCAATTGTAGAGGCGGACCTTGTGTCTGCCCAGCTTGCGCACTTTGTTAGCGAGAGGACCACTAATCCTATGATGGCACTAATAAGAATAGAGTTTTGGGGGAATAATTAATGATCCTAATCACTGCGGCTTCTTGGGAGAGGGGCAATGTTATTATAAAGGTAATCCTCGCTTCCACTCTAATAGATCTGATGGCTTTATTCTTCTTAATCTTAGGTTGGCTAATACCGCCGGCAGCCTGCCAGGCGGCTGAATCCAAACCAAAGTTATCCGCAGTGGCCAGTATCTTCCCGCTTCAGGAGATGGCCAAGGCAGTGGGCGGTGAGCGGGTCAGGGTCGATCTCCTTCTCCCCCCAGGCGCCGAGCCCCATACCTGGGAGCCAAAACCAAGCGATATCATCGCCCTGACCAAGGCCGACATCTTCATCTATCTTGGGGCTGGGATGGAGCCTTGGGTTGTCGATCTGCTAAAAGGCATCGCTCGCTCTAATCTTCGGGTAATTAAGGCCAGCGAAGGGTTGCCAAAGCTTGAGCCGGATACAAGCAGTCTAAAGAGCCACAAGGCAGGGGAGGCTGAGGAAGCCAGCGCTCAGCCTACTCATGATACTCATGAAGCTCATGATAATCATGAAGAGAATGGCCACCATCGCTCTGCCAAACAGGGGAATCAACAGCACTCTCCTAAGGCGCCAGGATCGCCTAATGCTCATGAGGGGGCTCATCAGCACTCTTCCGACCATCAACTTGATCCCCATCTTTGGCTCGATTTTTCCTATGCTCAGATTATGGTTTCAAATTTGGCCAAAGCCTTTTCAGAGCTTGATCCGGCAGGTGCGAAGTTTTACTCTCAAAATGCCTTAAATTACCAGAAGAAATTAGCCGAGCTCGATCAAAAGTATCAGCAGGGGCTGAAAAATTGCCGACACCGAAAAATCTTCTTTGGCGGGCACGCGGCTTTTTCCTATCTGGCCAGGCGCTATCAGCTTGAGCAGATACCGCTCTATGGGATCAGCCCTGATGCCGAGCCAAGCCCAAAGAGGCTGGCTGAGATCACAGAGCTGGCTCGGAGAGAGCAGGTTACAACTATCTTTTTTGAGGAATTGATCAGCGATCGTCTAGCCCGCATTTTGGCTCAGGAGGTAGGTGCTAGCACTCTGGTGCTGAATCCCGGAGCCAACCTAACCAGCGAACAGTTGAAAGCTGGGGTCAGCTTTCTCTCGCTTATGGAAAAAAATTTAGACACCCTGCGGAAAGGTCTGCTCTGTGAGTGATCATCATCCCTATCCTTTGGTGTATGTGCAAGGGGTGAATTTTGCCTACGGGACAACGCTCGTTCTGTCTGAAATCTCTCTTGAAATCAGCAAGGGAGACTTTCTGGCTATTATTGGCCCCAATGGCTCAGGGAAGACCACTCTGATCAAGATCATTCTCGGCATCCTGCGGCCAGACAGTGGTCAGATAAAGCTGTTTGGACAGGATTTGGGCAGCTTTTCCAAGTGGGAAAAGCTTGGCTATGTACCCCAGAGCGCTAGTCAGATCGACTCCTTGTTTCCGGTTTCAGCCCGTGAGGTGGTAGCTATGGGCCTGCTTTCAGGCAAAAAATTCCCCCGGCTGATCACCCGAGCTGATGAGAAGGCCATTGATGAAGCCTTGGAGCTGGTGGACATGGGGAAATTCAAAACCAGAAGGATCGGAGAGCTCTCTGGTGGGCAGCAGCAGCGGATCTTTATCGCCAGGGCCATCGTCAATAAGCCTGACATTCTCTTTCTCGATGAGCCCACTACAGGTGTAGATGCAGCTACCCAAACCCGCTTCTATGATCTACTCGGGTCGCTGAATCAGGTACAGAAAATCACCATTGTCCTGATCACCCATGACATTGGGGTAGTCAGCAAATATGTTAACAAGGTGGCCTGCCTTAACCAGAAGCTGATTTTTCATGGGAATCATGAGGAATTCTGCCGATCTTCGGTGGTAGAGGACTTCTTGCGCGGGGAGCAGCACCTTCTCTGCCACCGTCATTAAAAAATATTATTATTAAAAATATTATTGTTAATAAAATTAACATTAAAATGTTAGAGATCAAGGGGAGAAATTTTTATTGTCAATCCTATCTTATGGTTTTATGCAGCGGGCACTGCTAGCGGGGATACTCATAGCTTCGGTTTGTGCCACGCTAGGAGTCTTTCTTATCCTAAGACGTGAGGCCATGATCGGGCATGGGCTCGCTCATCTGACCTTCGCCGGAGTAGCCCTAGGGCTGCTTGTTCACCTCTGGCCTATGGGCACAGCCCTTCTGGTAGCAGCTCTTTCCGCTCTTGGCATCGTCAAGCTTAGAGAAAAAGCAGGCATCTACGAGGATACGGCTATCGGCATCCTGAGCAGCATCGGTATGGCCGCAGGAGTAATTCTAGTGAGCCTGGCCGGAAGCTTTAACGTGAGCCTGATGAGCTATCTTTTCGGGAACATTCTGGCTATTGCTCCCTCTGAGCTTTGGAGTTCGCTAGCCCTGGCCAGCACCGTATTTGTGGTCATTATCCTTTTCTATCAGGAATTGCTGTTCACTACTTTTGATTCCGAATCCGCTAAGGTCAGCGGGATAAGGGTCAAGCGGCTTGAGGCCATGCTGGCGGCTCTGACTGCCGCAGCCGTAGTGCTGGGGATGAAAGTGGTGGGGCTTCTTCTTGTAGCTGCCTTGCTGGTAATCCCCTCAGCCGCAGGGCTTCAAATGGCGGGGAATTTTTTCCAGGCTATCGTGCTGGCCATTATTATAGCTGTGGTTTCAGTACTTTTGGGCCTGTTTACCTCTTTTTATTGGAACCTGCCAGCCTCAGGATCAATTATCCTCTTTGCCTCCCTTTGCTTTCTCGGCTCTCTGGCTCTGCGAAGGCTTAGAGCTGGCCTCATCCGGCTCTGCTCCGGCCCTGATAATAGCTATAAAATAAATGAGGAGTAAACACCTTGGCATGAAGATAATCGAAAATCTATTTGTGGGGAGAAATATTCTTGATCTGGTTATCGCCGCTGCGCTTATCTTCAGTCTCATTCGAAGTTTTCTAAAGGGAGTAGTAAGAGAAATTTTCTCTCTCCTTGCCCTGGGGCTGGGAATTATTTCTGCCCGGCAAATGTTTCCTCAGGTGGCAAAAATTTTAGAAGGCGATGCTTGTGCTGATAGCCCATGGATAACCAGGGGAGTAGCCTTTGTTCTTGTTTTTCTTGCCGTCTATATAATCATCAGTATACTTGGCTTTATGGTGCGCACCATGATCAGGAGCGTTGAGCTCAGCTGGCTGGATCATCTGGGAGGCGCCATCCTTGGCCTGCTCAAGGGAGGCTTTCTGCTCTGCCTACTGATTGCCGTCCTGGTTATGATTCTTCCCCCTGACAGCCAAATAATAAAAACTTCGCAACTTGCTCACTTTTTCTTTCAAGAGGCAGCCTTCCTGATGAAGTTTGCCCCGGAGGAGATCAATCTAAAATTCCGGGAAAAAATTGAACGCTTCCAAAACCCTGAGGCCCCCTTGAATAAGAAAAAAACTCATCGTACTCCCTCCCTGAAGTCGAAAAAGAGAAAGCCTGCTGCTCCAGCCTCATTCCTCCTCTTTTCCGAATCCGCCAAAGAGTGGCGGCTGCTTTCGGGATTTTCGGATGCGGGCTATAGTAGACCATTTAGTGCGGATAATCGGAGGAAGCCCCTTGTGGGCAGTGAGACAGTTGCGGGCGAAGCTTTTGGTTTTTGGATCTGAAGGGTAGCCTGAGCCAAAATCTCCATAGAGCTTGTGCAGCTTTTTAATTTCAGCATCCCGCACTACCTTGGCCACAATGGAGGCCGCAGCTACGACCGCATAGTTTTGATCAGCCCGGTTTTCTCCAAAAATTTTGAGGTCCTCCCGGCCAACCAGCCAGCGGATAGCTTGGCAATATTTTTGAATTCCCGGGCCTCTAGCCGGCACATCGAGGTAGACCCAGTCAGGATCAAGTCGGCTGATCAGCTCGGCTGACTTTTTCTTGCTAAGCACATTCAGGTTTTCCCGGTCGATCTCCTGAGGTAAAACCAGGGCCATTTGCACGGAATGAGCTATCTGAGCGATTTGCTCACCCAAGCGCTCTCTTTTTGAGGGAGTAAGCCGCTTGGAATCTCTCACTCCAATCTGCCAAAGCTCACCCTCTCTCTCCTGCTCGATAGCTACGGCGCACAGCACCATCGGCCCGATCAGGCATCCCCGGCCAGCCTCATCAATACCAGCTATGAGCATAGAGTCCCCTATCCTTATCCACAAAAGTCCACAAAGGCTTTGTTGCCGCTCGGGTTTCAGGATTACAACCAGACATTGTTACTTGTAATATTAGCCTCCTTGTAACTTGCCCCTCTATATCAATAAATTCAATACGATCAATCAATTCAATACGCCCCTCCCATTTAATGGCCATCTGGTAGTAAAAGCATAGCTTATTTCTTCTATCTAATCAAGTGAGTCTAAAAAGCTCTAAGAGTAAAGAAAGGTTTAAATTCTAAATAGCGTTTTCCCCGATAAAGGCAAACAAGAAAAGTTATTTATTTGGTTTCTATTTTTGAGGCTTTATTTTTTTGTTGACTTTATTATTTATTAGCACTAAACTTATATCCTTAATATATATTGTCGATTTTAGCTTGATAATATTAACTTTCTTTCTTTGAGATATTAATTCCTAATGGATTTTTATATAATAATAAGGGAGGTTATAATGCCCTCGTTTGTTGACAGGATTAATATTTTGGATACTTATTATCGGCGTTCTCAAAACTTGTCGATTATGCTATCTAACTGTCACTGCAACCCCAAATATGATGATGCCTATCGATAAGAAAGAAAAATTCCCCCTCAAAGCAAGTAAGCAAGCCGCTAATTTTTTTGGGCATTTGCTTACAATAGCAATCCCTTAAAAGAGTAAAAAAAGTAGCCGCAAGGGCCCAAAACTCAAGCCCCAATCCCACTCAGAGGAAGTAAGCTATTTCTTTGGAGAAATACGGGAAAATTTAATCAATAACCGAACTAAGTCTAATATAAGTTTAATATAAGGGAAAATATCAATCTATGCACAAACCTAACAGAAACAGTATCGAGGCCGGTTTTTCACAATCGCTTTGCAAAAGTCAAGGAGGAATATTCATGAAAAAGTCAAAAACTCTCTTATCCGCAGTCGGTTTTATCTCTATCTTGTATATTATTGTTGCTCTCGTCATTATAGTCCCTTCAGCCACATGGGCTAATCCTGAGGAACAAGGGGCAACCCCGGCAGCCGAGGAGCAGGCAACACCTCCGGCTGAGCAGCCAGCAGCGCCAGCCGCCGCGCAGCCTGCGGCTTCTGAGGAAAAGATCAATATCAACACCGCTGGTGAGCAAGAGCTACTGAAGCTCAAAAGAATTACCCCCGATCTAGCCAAGAGAATTATTGCCTACAGAGAGAAAAAAGGCCCCTTCAAGAAAGTTGAAGACATCCTCAAGGTAAAAGGACTTGGAAATAAGTTCTGGAAAGCGAATAAGAATCGGATGACTGTTGGAGAAGGAACTATAGAGGAAAAGAAACCTGAAGAAAAGAAGAAAGAGCCAGCAGCTCAACCATCTGAGCAGCCAAAGTCTGAATCTCAGGAACCAGCTACTCCACCAGCAAGTCAAGAGACTACTCCATCGGCAGAAGGAGAGGCTGCTCCACAGGGAGAGTAGCCTGCCCACCCAGCATAGGCAAAGTAAGGGTAGGAACCTGAAGGAAAGTGCGCCTCAAGATCTAATTGAGGCAGTGATTCTAAGAAAAATTTCAATGCGAGGAGAAAAACCGGCCCTAACGCGTACCTGGCGCGGTAAATTCTCTATCCAGATTCTTGATTTTTTTCTGGCCGAGGACTTACCGCACCGGGTAGCTTAGTGGTTTTCTCGCTAAGTGCAAGAGCATATCTAATTACACAATCAATTAATTGCATGGGCGAACACAAGGGGGCTGCCCAAATTGTGCATTTGTTAGCGAAAAGACCGCTTAGTGGTTTTCTCGCTAATAAACTGCGCAAGCCGCGGGCGGCGGGCACAAGGTCTGCCCCTACTACAATTGAATAGCGTAATTTATCCGCTGCCCACTTGTGTTACGCACTTAGCGAAGGGACCACTTAGTTTTTCCTTTACCTCATCATCGGATCTCGATATTATAGTAGTTGATGATTACCAATAAAGCGGATATTCTCGCCCCTGGGGGAGATGAAGAGGCAGTGAGGGCTGCTATTTTAGCTGGGGCCGATGCGGTCTATCTTGGGCTTTCGAAGTTTAATGCCCGGATGAAAGCAGCTAATATTTCGGAAGAGTCTTTACCCAGCCTGGTGCATCTGGCACACTCCCGGGGAGTGAAGATCTACGTTACCCTCAATACCCTTATTACCACTGGCGAGGTTAAAGAATTTCTAGCCTTAGTCAGGGTTTGCCAAAAAGCTGGGGTAGATGCGCTGATTATTCAAGACCTTGGAGCGCTGTATCTTCTCCAAAAACTCTACCCTGAGCTTCGGACCCATGCCTCAACTCAAACGACCAGCCACAATAGCGGACAAATAGAATTTCTTAAACGATTAGGGGTTCGGCAGGTCAATCTTTGCCGGGAGATGTCCCTGTCTGAAATCAGGGAGCTGACCGAAGTTGCCGATCGGATGGGAATCAAAACCGAGGTCTTTGTTCACGGAGCCTACTGCATCTCATTCTCCGGCCAGTGTCTGATGAGTTCTTTCATTGGCGGCCAGTCTGCCAACCGTGGGTTGTGCGCTCAGCCCTGTCGCCGGCTCTATTATCTGCGGCCGGGGAAGAGGGATGGAGCCTATCGCCTCAGTCTCAAGGACAACAGTGCTTTCAAAAAAGCCGCTTCTCTCCTTGAAGCCGGGGTCAAGAGTTTCAAAATTGAAGGTCGTCTCAAAAACTTTTTCTATGTCTACCAAACTGTCCGCGCCTGGCGAGAGCAGATGGATAGAATCTTGGCCGGCTTGGCTCCAAATGAGGATGATCCAAGGCTGCATGAGGTCTTCAACCGAGGATTTAGCGCGGGATATCTTGAGAGCAGAATTGGCCGAAAGATGTTTGTTACCTCCCCCTTGGATCAATCCTTGCCCTTAGTCGGGGAGGTCAAAGGGTATCTGGCTGATCGGAGACTCCTTGAGCTGACAGAATCGGCTGAGCTGCCAAGGGGGGCCAGGATCAATATTTATAGCCCGGATAATCGGTTTATCTGCACAGCCGTGGTTGAAAATAAGCAGACAGCGAATGCCTTCAAGATCCTTCCTGAGCATCGGATGCGGGACAAAATAGTGAAGGGGCATCTGGTCTGCCTCCTGAGGGATAGTGAAAAAATAGCCAATCTTCAGGCAGAGTTGAGACAAATGAAGGAGTGTGAGCGGCTTCCCTTGTGGGTTAAGCTTGAAGGAAGAGAGGGGCAGCGCTTGAGGGCCAGCTTCAGCAGCGGGCAAAAGATTGTCTTGGCTGAAAGCTCCATCCTCCTTCAAAAAGCAGCCAAAAATCCCTTGACTCAAGAGGCCGCTTTTTCGGCTTTCAGCAGGCTAGGAGGCACAGCCTTTGAGTTGAAGGGTGTAGATTGCTCATCTTTGGCCGATAGCCTCTTTCTGCCAGTCAGTGAGCTGAACGCCTTGCGGCGAAAGGCAATCAGTCAATTGGAGAAAGAGCTTTGGCCAGATTCAGGGGAAAAACTTCCGCCTCCACTACCTCCCGGCGGGGCAGAGTCAGTGAAAACCAGGCTAGTGATCCTGGTTTCAGAACCTGATGAGGCGGCCATCTTTTCATCTCTTCTGACTTCTCCTGTGCTACTGGAAATAAATAGCGCTGAGGATTTTCAGAAGGCGGCTCCCTATCTTGCCAACCATCAGAATATTCTTCCCTTTTTCTCGGCTATCCTTTTTGAAAGGGAGTTTCAAAGACTGGCCAAGATACTCGATGCAGCCATCTGCTCCAAGGTCGTGGTCAACAATAGTGGCCTTGGCCTTTTGGCTACCGAAAAAGGAATCAGATGGGTTGCTGGCCCCGCTCTTAACTGCACCAACCCCTATACGGCCAGGGCACTGCGGGAGAAGGGTGGAGCTGAAGGCGTCTTTCTTTCCCCTGAATTGAACCTCGAGCAGCTCAAAGAAGCTAGCAGAGTCGGCTTTGATCTTGAAACCTGGCTCACCATCCTAGGCCCTATCCTACTTATGACCACCAGGCAATGCCTGCTTAGGGACACAGCAGCCTGTGGTAAGGAAGTGTGCGATGAGCACTGCCTCGGCTCCTGTCATCAATATGCAGTCTGGTATGATGAGCGGAATATGCCCTTTTATGTCTACAAACGGCCAGGAACCTATACCCAGATTTTCAATAACGCTATTTTGCTCGCTCCTGAGGCTATTTTGCACCAATTGAGAGGCCGAATATCCTATTTTGTTCTCGATATGCGAAATTTCCCATTCTACCATCTGAGCAGAGAGGAAAAGAGGATGATCCTGGATTATCTGACTGCTATTTTGGACAAAGGGACTAGTAAGAATAGCCAGGGGCAGGATCAGCACTGGCAAGCAGTGAAAAGGATTTTATCCCCAACGACAAGCGGACACCTCAAAAGGGGGCTTTGATTCCCTTGCTAAGCCTTTTATCACAAGGCCTTTGTGGTTTTCTTACTAGCAGACACATTTTATCTTTCGATTTTGTATATGCCCTCTTAAGTGCAGGCATTTAATGTCATTCCCCACATAGGCGGAAATCCAGAGGGTTGCTGCAACCATACCTGGATTACCACCTTCGCGGAAATGACGATAAATGTGTCGGTAGTGAAATAATAGTTTATAATATCTATGCTTTTGCACTTTTTTCCGAACCTTTGATTTTACTGGATTTGCTCTTATATATCAGACACCATAAACCTTTATCAGAACAACCATAAACCCTCGAAACAACCATAAACCCTCAAAGGGGCTTAGCTCTTATTAGGGTTATGGCTCTCAATGGTAGCTAATAAATAAGAGCGACTGGATTTGCTATTATGAGGTAATTTTTAAAGATTTCAAGGCGTTAAGAAATTTCTGCAAAAGTGTAGTAATATAATAATCATATAATACTATACTTTTGCACTTTTTCTCTTACCCCTTGATTTTAGTGGGTTTGGTATGAAAGATAATTTTCAAGAAGTTCAAGGCATGGGGAGAGTTCTGCAAAAGTGTAGATAATATAATCATGTCGAGTAATATAATCATATCCAGAGCTTATTGTAAGGTCAAGCTTACTGCATCCTGCCCTAATCCTCATTTTTCTCGGCATAATCGCACTCCTTATTGGGGCAGATTAATTTGTTCCGGTTTTTAACCAGAAATGGATACCCGCACTTTGGACATTTTTCGGCTATCGGCTTATGCCAGGTCGAAAAGTTGCAGGTAGGGTAGCGGCTACAGCTATAGAAGAGCTTTCCTCGTTTAGTTCTTTTCTCGGTCAGGTATCCACCGCAGCCTGGCTCAGGGCACAAGACGCCGATGCTAATCGGTTTGATGAATTTGCATTTCGGATATTCAACGCAGGATAAAAACCGGCCATAGGGACCGACCTTAATTTGCATGGCCGAGCCACATTTTTCGCATTTTTCGTCTTGGGCGAGTTCGGCTTCTTTCTGATCTGAGGTTTTTACCGAGACAGTGTTTTTACACTTAGGATAGGCTGAGCAGGCTAGAAAATCACCATAGCGGCTATGTTTCAAAACCATAGGGCTGCCGCACTTATCACAGAGCTGCTTCTGATGTTCATTTTCTCTGATCAAGATTTCATCATTTTCACCCCTGGTAAACTCCTTGGCATTTTTACACTGCGGATAGCCAGTGCAGGAGAGAAATTCGCCATTTCGTCCCCACTTGATAGCCATTGGTTTTCCGCACTTTTCGCAAAGTTTGTCGGTCAGGATTCCCTCTCGCTTTACATCCCGCATACTGGTTTCCGCTTTTTGGACATCTTGGGTGAATGAATCGTAGAAGAAGCGCAGATCCTTGACCCAATCGCGCTTGCCTTCTTCGATCTCATCAAGTCGGCTCTCCATCTGAGCGGTGAATTCCACATCCAGGATTTTCGGGAAATTATCAACCAAAAGGTCATTGACCAGCATACCTAATTCCGTAGGGACAAACCTTCCCCGACTGTCTCTGTTCACATATTCCCGATTGACAATGGTGCTTAAGATAGTGGCATAGGTACTTGGCCGGCCAATTCCCTTCTCTTCCAGTTCCTTAACCAAGGTGGCATCGGAAAATCGGGACGGAGGCTGGGTAAAGTGCTGTTTCGGCTCTAATTTGCTCAGTGAAACTATCTCTCCCTCTGACAAAGAAGGGAGCTCCTTTTGTCTGTCTGGTGAAGCAGGGTCAATTTCCTCCTGGGTCTGGGAAGAGCTCTCCTCATCCTGCCCCTCCTGATAGAGCTGCATGAATCCCTTAAAGAGGATAATTGATCCGGTGGCCCGGAAAAGATAGCGTCCAGCCTCTAAGTCGATAGTAGTCATATCCATCAGAGCATCTTCCATCTGACAGGCTACAAAGCGGTTCCAAATGAGCTGATATAGGAGGAATTCCTCTGGCTTCAGATAGGGTTTTATTTTTTCCGGCTCCCGAAAGGTAGAGGTAGGACGTATGGCCTCATGGGCATCCTGGGCATTATTTTTATTCTTATAAACCCTAGGCCGGGATGGGAGGTACTCCTTGCCAAAGCGGGATGCAATATAAGATCGCACCTCTTGAAGAGATTCCTCAGCAATGCGGGTTGAGTCCGTCCGCATATAGGTAATTAGACCAGTGCTTCCCTCCTCTCCAAGCTCAATTCCCTCATAGAGCCTTTGAGCAACTGACATAGTCTTTTTAGCTGAAAAATGAAGCTTGCGGAAAGCCTCCTGCTGCAATTTGCTGGTAGTAAAAGGAGCAACTGGTTGTTTCTTTTTCTTTTTCCGCTCAACCTTTATGACCTGAAAATTTTGAGCCTGAAGCTCCTCTACTATTTTCTGAGCCTGAGCCTCAGTCTCAATTTCGGCCTTCTGGCCGTCGATTTTCAATAACCTGGCACTAAAGGGTGGGGGGAGACTTCCCTCTAGATAGGCGGTGATTGTCCAATATTCCTTGGAGATGAAATTTTTGATTTCACGCTCCCGCTCGCAAATTAGCCTTACCGCTACCGACTGCACCCTTCCCGCGCTCAATCCCCACCGTACTTTGCGCCATAGGATAGGGCTGATCTTATATCCTACCAGCCGATCCAGAATCCGCCTGGCCTGCTGGGCGTTTACCTTGTCCTCATTGATACTGCCAGGGCTGGCTAAGGCCTGAAGAACCGCTTTTTTGGTGATTTCATTAAACAGGACCCGATAAATCTGAAAATTCCCGTTCTCTTCCTTCAAGACATTGGCGATATGCCAGCTAATCGCCTCCCCTTCCCGATCAGGGTCTGGCGCCAGATAAACGACCTTCACCTTTTGGGCGGCTTTTTTAATCTCTGCCAGAATCTTCTCTTTGCCTTCGATGGTGATATACTCAGGGGTAAATTCATGGTTAATATCCACCCCTAGGCGATTGGAAGGCAGGTCCTTGACATGCCCCACTGAGGCTTTAACTAAGTACTGTGGTCCTAAAAATTTGGTAATGGTTTTTACCTTGGTGGGAGACTCTACAATGATAAGAGCATCAGCCATTTTTTCTTCTCCCATATCTTATATCCTTATAAACAGCTTTCCCGGAAGCTGTTTTATAATCCCTTTCATTTCTAATGTCAATAAAATAGTATGAATATCCTGTGGGCAAAGCCCGCTCTTTAGGATTATAACATCAATAGGTACAGGATCATAGGAGAGAAGAGCATAAATTTTGCCCTCTTCCCGCGTCAGTTTTATGTTAGAAGAGGGAGACTGACTGCCGGCTGTCCCGCTAGAGTGCTCGCCGGCGCTGATCCCAAGCTCCTCTAAGATATCTTCGACTCCCTCGACCAGTCGCGCCCCTTGTTTAATAAGCTGATTGGTGCCGCGGCTTGTGGGAGAGTAGATATTGCCAGGGATGGCCAAAACCTCTCTCCCCTGCTCTAGAGCACAATTAGCCGTAATTAGTGCCCCACTTTTTTCTCCAGCTTCAATGATAAGCACACCGGCAGAGATTCCACTAATAATACGATTTCGGATCGGAAAGTTCATCTTGTGGGGCTCGGTACCGAAAGGAAACTCGGACAGCACAGCCCCCTGGTTAGCAATCTGTTCCATCAGGTTTTTATTCTCTGGCGGGTAAGCTACATCAAGGCCGCATCCCAGAACGGCTATGGTCTCCCCTGCGCTGGCTAGGGCGCTGCGGTGGGCAATGGTGTCAATGCCGCGGGCTAGCCCGCTGACGATTAGAAATCCACAGGCCACAAGATCTCGCGAGATTCGTTCCGTAACCAGTTGTCCATAGTGGGTAGCTCTTCGGGAGCCGACAATAGCCAGGCTCCTGCTCATATCCTGGGGGAGACTCCCTTTGACATACAAGGCCAGTGGAGGATCATAAATCTCTCGTAAAAGTTGGGGAAATGCAGTATCCAGAAGGGTAATAATGGCTGCTTTGGCAAGGTGCGCTTTTTTCTCTTCTTGCCGCACAATCGCCTCAGCATCGGCAAATTGCAGATTTTGAATAAAAAGCGGACGACATTCAGACCATGAGGCAGCCTTGGCTTTGGCCCGAAAAATTTCCTCTGCTGAGCCAAGTTCATTGATTAGCCGTAATTTTTGCCCAGCCCCCATGCCGGAAACCGCATTGAGTGCGATCCAAAATTCTCTCTCCTCCACCAGGATTTCTCCGCACCTTAAAAGCTAGGGAAGAACCCGAATGGATTTGATAACTACCGGTACAGCAGGCAGATCACTATGGAATTCTTTGGTGGTTGGAACATTTCCAATCTTGACCACCACATCCATCCCCTCGATCACCTTTCCGAATACACAATACCCATACCCCTGCTCTGAGTCGTCCTTATGGTCGAGGAATTTATTATCTTTTAAGTTAATAAAAAATTGCGAGGTGGCACTGTCAACCACCGACGTTCTGGCCATAGCCACAGTTCCGGCTGTATTGCTGAGCTTATTGGTAGCTTCATTTTTGATTGGAGGATGGGTTGGCTTCTGGACCATGTCCGCAGTAAATCCTCCTCCCTGAATGACGAAGTTTGGCACCACCCGGTGAAATATCGTTCCGTCATAAAATTTTTCCTCTACATAGCTTAAGAAATTCTTTACCGTGATCGGCGCCTCTTTGGCAAAAAGTTCAATTTTTATCTTTCCCAACGAAGTGTCTATCACTACTAGCGGATTTTTGATCCTTTGAGCTTCCTGCTGCGGCTTGACTTCTCCTTTTGTGGCCACTGCGGCCTGATTATCCTGGGATTTTACCTCCGGCAGCCTCTGTTGTGCCTGAGTGGAACCGATAACCATTCCTAGTGAAAAAAGAAAACACACACCCCAAATGCCCAAAAGACGCCTCACGATCATCACTGTACACACCTCCGCTTGATTGAAAGAGTAAGTTGGTTGATTAGAGTATAAGGGTTAAAGATTTTGATTGACCATAGAGCCTCCAATCGAAAACTCTAAAGTAGAAAACATTGGAAAACATTATATAGAATAGTTAAAAATATTGTCAAGGGAAAGCCTTTTTCGAAAAGATGTGTTACAACCACAAGAGGCTAGTAAAATAATGAAGTTGACAGGCCTTATGATTTTTCACTATAGTATGGTTAGGTATTCAGAGATCTTGAAGTTTGAGGATATCTTTTTGAATATATCTTAAAATTTGACTACAGGCTGTTATGTTCCGAGTAGACAGAGAAAGAGCGAAAGTTAATAAAAAGTTAAATATTTTATAATATATTTATTGATATAATTTAGGAGGCACAAGTGAACAACGTCGGCTATCTGCAGAGTCTTTTGGCCACTAAGGAATTGTTTTCTACAAAACGGATACACTGGATAATAGGGCTATAGCTTATGAACACTCTGGCGCAACAAGATGGAGAGATTACCAGTTTTCTGGAGGCCTGCATAAATCGGGATGAGCATGCTTGGGATGAATTTATTGCTAAGTACAGCAAGCTGATATACAATTATATTATCAAAACTCTCAAGAGATATAATTTTCAATTTCAATCGGATGAGCTGGAAGAAATCTACAACCGGATTTTTGCCGCTCTTTTAGAGAATGATTGTCGTCGACTGCAAAATTTTCGGGGGACAACCGAAAAGTCATTTACCGCTTATTTGCGTGAGATTTGTTTTCACAACACGGTTGATTTTCTTAGAGAGAGGAGATTTTTTCTGGATATTGAGGAGGTCCCAGAAAGCTCCTCAACGGAGTCAGGGTATGATAATCTTGAATTGAAGCAACTTCAGAATATTATTGGGGAATTGAAAAAAGAGCTGAATCCTCGGCACAAACTTTTCTTCAAACTGATCTTCGAGGAAGAACTCCCCTCTGATGAGGTGGGAAGGATTATGAACCTGAAGCTGAACGCCATTCACCAGTTGAAGTTCCGGCTGATTAATAAGCTTATTCAGATTGCTAAGGAGAAAAATTTATATCGCGATTTAGAAACGTTCATAAGAGATCTTTAGGTTGTTCGTCTATCTTGGTGATGTTAAACTTAAAAGAGTCCACCTGATAAGGAGTTAATCATGGAAAGAGATATTGAAAAATTTGCTGAGGTACTGCACTGTATCTCTCCTCGAAGGAGGGGAATCGCACCCCGCTGTACTCCTGATTGCTTGACTGAAGAAAGGTTAGAAGCGTATTACCAGGGGACCTTACCCAAACCTGAAGGAACGAAGATTGAAAACCATCTCCTTACCTGTCGATATTGCTATGACAGGCTAATCATTTTAGATCAATTTATGACCGGAGAACAAGTTAATGTACCGCACAGTCTCATGGTCAAAGCCAAAGAGGCTGTTTTCAAAAATTCCAATCGAGTTCTGGAAATCGTTTTGAGTATTACCCAAAAAGCAATCAGGATTATTAAAAATACCGGAGAGTTACTGACTCCAGCCCCCATTTTACAGCCTGCCCGAGGACGAGAGGATAAGATCAATCAGGGCCAATTGTCCGATTTGATTATGATCTCCAAGGAAT
Source organism: bacterium (assembly GCA_023512255.1). GTDB lineage: Bacteria > SZUA-182 > SZUA-182 > DTGQ01 > DTGQ01 > DTGQ01. The sequence continues at coordinate 37,286 of JAILZY010000005.1, forward strand.
TCAACGATCTGAAAATTGATGTTCAGATCGAGTGCATTAATGATTCTTATAAGGTCATACTTAATGCCTCAGATCCAATCAATCAAACACCCCTGACCGGCGCTCGGCTAGCCCTTTTTTCGGGTGGAAGAGAGATCAGCTCCGTCGAGGACAGTGAAGCTCTGTTTTACCTGAAGCTGAGAAAATACCTCATCAAGGTCCTCTTTGAAGACCGGGAGCTAGGCCAGATTAGGTTGGATTTGCGAAAAGAATCCTGATGAATCTGATGAGTAATCCTGATAAATAGAGAATTCTTAGCCGAGGGAAAGAGTTCACAACTTTTTGTAGTCTGGGAAACAAGCAATGAAAGAGGCGCTCTTTTTAGAAATATCTCGAAAAGCCGACAATCTGGAAATTAGTCTTAGTGAAGGCGAGCAGACGGTAACTCATTATGAAGAATGCCGCCTACCAAGTTCTGATCTGGAGCGCAGATGCAGAGAGCTTCTCCATCTTTTGAATGCCGTCTCCCGTCACGGGAAAATTCCAGTTAAGATCTTCCACGAGCTTCAGCAGATGGGGCAGGTGCTCTACAATGAAATTTTCCCACTCAGTATCAAAAAAGAGCTTGCCGAGACCTCGGTCGAAGATATTATTCTGAAAATTGATAACCGCCTGGTGCAAGTTCCCTGGGAATTGATCTACACGGGGCGAGAGTTTTTTTGTGAGCGATTCAATATTGGTCGTATCGTTAAGACCCAACAGGTTATTGCCTCGGGCGGGATCAAGAAAGAGCTTCATCCTCCTTTGAACATGCTTATCATTACCGACCCAAAGGGTGATCTGCAGTCGGCCTATGAGGAGGGAAGCCTTATTCGGGAGAGCCTGAAGCAGAAAGCGATCAATATTACCCTGGTCAGCTCTGAGGTAAGCGTTGATTATCTGAAAAAAAAGTTGCTTCAGTTTGATCTCATTCACTACGCAGGCCATGCAGATTATAATCTGGATGATCCCTCGACTAGCGGATGGATCCTTGAGGATGGGAAATTTACTGCCCTAGACATCCATAAACTTTCCGGCACTAGTCCTATGCCTGCCTTAGTATTCTCAAATGCCTGTCAGTCGGCTACCACTGAAGAATGGCAAAAGGGAACTACGGATGGCGAAAAAATCTACGGTTTAGCCAATGCCTTTCTACTGGCTGGAGTGCAGCATTATATCGGCACTTTCTGGAAGGTGCTGGATACGCCGAGCACAAGCTTTGCCATTGAGTTTTATCGTCAACTCCTAAGCGGCCACAGTATCGGCCAGGCCATGAGATCGGCCCGTATGTCCCTCAAAGAGCGCTATGGTCGGGAAAATATCCTATGGGCAAGCTATCTGCTCTACGGAGATCCGACGGCTAGATATTTTGAATTATCCAAGAAAGATGATATGTCGCGTCGGGATTTTCAAGCTACCTCTTGGGCGGCCTCCCTTTCTCCTCAGCTTACCTCTGCCTCTTGTGGCCCTTCTTCCTCCTGGAATCCGGCCACAGAATGGCTGATCCAGGAAAAGAGCCGAGGAGGGGGCCTATTATGGAAAACACGCTCTCCCTCAGAGCTTATGGAGCGCAGTTGGCAGGCGGAAAAAGAGTGTCAGCAAAGCAGCGAGGCGGCAAAGGAGAGCAAGCCTGAACAGCGTGGTCGATCTCGCCTATGGTACAGTGCGGCTACTGTGGGAATGCTAGCAGCCGTCGGCCTTCTTTTTTCCCTTTTTCATGGAGAAAAGGATAGGTCTTCGCTCATCTCGGCTATCCTAAGCGGCAGATGGACTACGGTCAAGGCTGTCGATCAGCAACAGCCTTATAATTTGGCCGAAATCTTTAAAGATGAAAATTCGTTGATGAACTTTTTTCAAGGGCTGGTCAGGCAATATCAATGGGCGGCAGAGAGAGCAAAAGGGCCGCTAGATGAGTGGAGTTCACGCCCCTTGACGCTTTTTTTCTATACTCCGCAAGGAAATACTGAAGGACGGATCCAGGTTCTGACTACCAAGATTATGGCTCGGTTAAATAAAGATGAGCGTCTTAAAGTTATAGAGCGTGCAGAATTTGAAAGCCTCATTCAGGAGTTAGCCATATCTTCTTCCCCTTTGGCGAATAAAAATTTTGCCCTGAGGACTAATGAAATGGTATCGGGGCGTCTGTTGAATATTTGTAGTATTTATCAAGATGGATCAAAGTTACAGCTTATCATGCGTCTGGTTGAAAGTGAAACCACAATTGTGAAAGCTGCCCTATATGAAGAGTGGGAAAACGAAAGCTCGACTGAGGTGATAGCTGATCGCCTGGTTCAAAAACTTCTTCAGGTCATTGATGAGAAATTCCCATTGAGAGGGAAAATTAGTTATGTAGTAAATAGTAATAATGTTAAGCTCAATATCGGGGCCAGGCAGGGTTTGAAATCAGGAACAAAACTCAATGTCTTTAAAGATCAACGCATAACTCAAGATGGAGAAATCGTTAGTGAAGAGAGTGTTAAAGTTGGGGAACTTGAGGTTTCCAAGGTAACAGAAGATTGCGGCTACGCGAAAGTCCTGAGTAAATCCGAAGACCTGGCAGTCGGTATGAAAGTTATTCCTTAAAAAACAACCTCAAGGTCGAAATACACAAAAGCAATGAACAGCCAAGGTAGGTTTACACCGTTGTTTAAAATAATACTCGGGACAATAGCGCTCATTTTGTTAGCCCTCCAGTTTGGATGTGCAGTCAAGGCTGGTCCGATTTACCACAAGGGAGGAAGGGAATATGGGCGGATTAAGGGTATCTGGGGAAGTACCTTCTGGAATTACTATGAGCGGGGGCTCTCCTATGCTGAAGGAGAATTCTGGACCGAAGCCATCCATGACTTTCAGCAGGCCATCCGGTTAAAAAATCAAGACCAACGCCGGGTGCGCACCTATGGTCTCCATATCCTCGACGACTACTTCCCCCATCGGGAGATGGGCATTGTCTACTACGCAATGGGTGATTATCAAAAGGCTATTCAAGAGCTCTCCCTCTCTCTGAAATACTATCCTTCCGCCAAAGCCAAATATTATTTGAACCGATCCCGCCAGGCTTACTTGCAGCAGAGAGGGCAGGATAAGGCTTGCCCGCAAATCTTATTTACCTCCCATCGGGATCAGCAACTGGTGAGTGGATTTGAGGCCCTGATTGAAGGCCGGGCAAGTGATGATTGTTTTGTTGAAAAAATTATGATTAACGGCACCCCCTATCTGTGTGAACTTGCCCAGCCAGAGATTCCCTTTTCGGCCACCGTTGATCTTGAGCCCGGAGTAAACGAGATTAAGGTCGTGGCTAAAGATCTTCTTGGCAAGGAAACCGTAGCCAGCCTTCATCTGATCGCTGATCGACAAGCTCCACTGCTCTATGTTGAGGATCTGCGGATCATGCCGGCGGCTGGAAATGAGGGTCGCTATCCTGGTGGGGAAATTCAAATTGAAGGGCGGATTAAAGATTTAGCCGGAGTCCGAAGTTTTCAGATTGACCAAAAAGAGGTCCCACTCCATGGAGCGGAGGGAAGGTTCCTCTTCCGCTCTCCCCTGATTGAATCAAGATCCTTTCTCCCCTTTACGGCCGAGGATCGTTTGGGGAATCGGGTAGAGGGGCAAATCGGGATCGAGACAGATCAGCAAAAGGAGTATACTTTTTTGCCGCGGCTAGTCAGGGTAGCCTCTTTGCGCTTGGCTGGAGTTGGCAGCTTCAGACAGCAAGGGGAAAGTAGAGATCTTCAGCCACCCACTATACGCATAGATTCGCCCAAAGGGGATCTTGTTGTAGATTGGGAATCTGTGTTCGTATGCGGTGAGGTTCAGGATACCGGAGGTATTCGAGATATCTTGATTAATCATGAATCTGTCATGGCTGGAGAGGGAAAGAGGATTTATTTTAACCATATTTTTAAATTGCCACCAGGGAAGACTACCATCACCATTCAAGCCATAGATCGAGCTGGCAATGAAAAGACAAAATCGATCACTATTGAGCGCAAAATCAATCCGGTCCGCCAGATTGGCGCCAGAATGAGTCTGGCCATTATCCCATTTACCCAATACGGGAAAAATGAGCCGGGAGGGTGGAATTTGGTGACTGATTTTCTGATCAAAGCCTTTGCGGATCAAGAGCGATTCTTTGTGGTTGATCGGCAAAGGATTGATCAGGTTTTGCGACGACTGAAGAAGGATGATCCTGAAAATCCTGAGATTTCGCCTCGGGAGTTTGGAACGATGGTTTGTGCCGAAACAATTCTGGCCGGGCATGTCTACGAAAGCAAGGGATTCGTTGAGATCGCTGCCCGGCTGATCGATACTGAAACCTCGGTCATTCTGGACTGTCAAGATGTCTATGGGCCCGAAGACTCAGAGAGTCTCAAAACCCTTCTTGAGGGATTGGCTCTAAAATTCAAGCACAGCTTTCCGCTGGTTGAAGGAATGATTGTGGAAAAAGAGGGGCAGAGCATTTTTGTCAATCTTGGCAAGGAGAAAAATATTAAGGAATTTACCAAATTCATCGTTTTTCGAGATGGCAGGCCGCTAATCGACCCACTTACCAAAAAGGTGTTGGAATACCGGCCTGATATCCTAGGAGAGGCTAAGATCGTCAAGGTTTTTGAGCAAACTTCACAAGCTGATCTAAGGATTAAGGATCAACAAAAAGATACTGTCCGGGTTAAGGATCGGGTTATTACCAAGTGAGGTGTGCGGGAGAGAAAGATGGAAAGGGCAAGAGCAGTAGAGATGAGAGCGACGAAAAAAAGATGTTTTATCCCTTGGGGCCTGGCCTGGATAGTGGCAGGAATATGGTTATTATCTTCTTGGTGTGGCTATGCGCAAGAGCCAATACCCACCTCACCCCCAGTGCCTGTAGGTTCGGGAGCTAGGGCTATGGGCATGGGGGGAGCCTTTATTGCTGTGGCCGATGATGCCACCGCAGCCTCTTGGAATCCGGGCGGACTTGGCCAGCTGCAGCAGCCAGAGATGTCGGTTGTGGGAAGTTATTTTTTACGGCAAGAAGACTATAGCGGTAATAATGTGGAAAATATGGGTAGCTCTCGAAACTCTTCTTCGGACCTAAACTACTTCAGCCTGGCCTTGGCTGGAAACATCTGGCAGAGAAATTTATTTTGTTCTCTCAATTACCAGAAATTATTCGACTTTAGCCGAAGCGTCCAATGCGGTAGCCGTACACCTGATAAAGAAGGTGGTACAATTAATGCCATAAAAAACGATTTTAAGCAGCAAGGCTCTCTTTATGCTTACTCTCCAGCTATAGCTGTGGAATGGATCCCGGGCAGTCTATATGTTGGTTTGGCTTACAATCTCTGGTCAGATAATTATACTCACCAAAGCCGGTGGGAGAGCTTTAACCATGGGTCCACTAGTGGTCAAACTTTTAGTAGCTGGGACACTAAAGAAGTCTATAAGGATTTTCATGGAGAAAACTGGACTTTCGGCTTATTGTGGAAGCTAAACCCGCAGCTCCAGTTAGGTGGGGTATACAAAACTCCATTTAAGGCCAGGGTAAGATACGAGAGATTTGATGAGTTCCCCGGTGGAGCATGTACTGAGAAGAAAATATTACACATCAATTTCCCTGTTGCCTATGGGGTTGGGCTTTCATACAAATTGGGGAATTCCTGGACCTTAGCTGGAGATGTTACCTATACCAGATGGCAGGATTATCAGATTTCAGATTCAGGTACAGTAAGAGGGCCTTTTGTCAAAAAGTCCGGCCAATTACCGGAGAAGGATCCTACCTATACAGCTCGCCTGGGAGTAGAATATGCTTATATCTTGGATGAGAAAGACCTGCTCGTTCTTCCTGTTCGGCTTGGGGTATTTTATGATCCTGAACCCTCGGTCAAAGCTCCTCAGGATTTTTATGGGCTAAGCTGTGGCTTTGGAATAGCCGATAAACGATTTTCATTAGATTTTGCTTATCAATTTAGAACTGGAACACCGGTTAATTCAATCGAGCTTGGCCTCGATCCGGCTCAGGTGATCAATAAGGGGGATGAGGGAAAAATCCGGCAACATTTTTTCTTAACCTCTCTTATTTTTTATCGCTTTTAATGAAAGATTTCTCTGGAGAAACTATTTTGATCTAAGAAAAAAAATGCACATATGAATTTTATTTCAGAGTAGGGCCTATCTATGCAAAGTTAAGTGAGGCAATAAAAAATTCTTACTTTTAAATTACAAGGGGTTAAGAAGATAACAATTCTTTTCATATGCCTGTGATGGCAGGCACTGATGTTGCAAGTCGAAGTTTGAGCTTGGAGCTTGATCTTGTGTTTTATCCAGAAGCGAGATAAGGCAAGGTGCAGCTTTAAGTTGTTGGTTAGGAAGGTATGAGACGATGAAGGCAGCGGTTCAGAGAGGATGGGTATATATAATTATCTTATCGATTATCTTAACTGGCTTGCATAAGATCGCCTATGCTCAAATGATGGTTAAGGATGCGGCAGGGGCAAGTGCTTCATTAGCTGCTATGGCCAATATTATAACTAATATGGCATCTTCTCAATCCTTGCTGGGATTAGGGGGGATAGATTCATCATCTGTGCTGGCGGCAGACCCTTCCTTGTTAATAGGTGGTGGTCTTTCTTTGGCTATGGGGCTAAACCCTGCTTTGGCTTCCTTTGCTTCGCCCTCGGCTATTAGCAATGATCCTCTGATGGCGGCCTCAGCTGCCTTGTTATCTCAATCTATAGTTGCCCAGTCTATGGTGGGCCTATCTATGGCGGGAAGTGGAATAGGAGGCGCCGCGCCTATAGCAGCAGGTCTGGGCGGAAGCTCTCTAGCGGGAGATGCAAATCTTTTGATGAACCCGTTTAGCTTAGGTGCAGGGCTTTTCCCTGGTTTAGGAGGGGCATTAAGTAATATCTCCTTTTCTATGCTACCCAGTTTATCGCTTCTTTCAAGTCAAGGCAAAGGGATAAGCCCTTTATCTGCTCTCGCTTCTACTCTGATGACTATTCCATCTCTTAATCCATTTGTCCGGCCACCATCTCTACTCCCCTCATGGCAGCAAATGGGTGGATATCAATATGGGAATTCCCTTTTGGGTATGCCGCCTATGGGAAGCCCACAAATGATAGGTGCTCTCCCAGGCGGGGGATATGGCTACAGTGGATATTCGCCTTTTGTCTCTCCATATATTTTACCGGGGGGGAATATCTCTTCGATTACACAAACTAGATTAGGAGCCTCTTCTGGAGGAAGTGTCTTCCCTTCTCAGGGGCTGTCTAGTCCCGGTGGGTTGATTACTGGTACTGGCGGAACGATCGGGATCACTGGTACTGGGCTCCCAGTTACTGACCTCTATGGTAGCATGATATCATCTCCGGTAAACCTAGCTTACTTATATACTATTAGCCTGGCCAATGAATATAATAAAATATCGATCCGAGGGGTAACCATTTTTGGCACAGTTAGGGACCAGGAAGGGGAGGGGATAGGAGGGGTTACTATTAACATTTATTATAAAGGCCAGCAGCAGGTAGGACATTCCTTGATAAGTAGAGATTCTGATGGATACTATGGCCAGAGTGCGGTTTTTCTGGGGGATGAGTGTTCAGTAAAGATTTTTTATGAGGATAAATCCACTAGCTATAAGATGCTTCCTTTTGTGGGACCTACAAGGTGTGACTTTCTCCTGGGCCCAGGTATGGTCTTCGATGAAATTACAGGCATTCCCTTGAAGGGGCTAAATGTTGTAGCCATATACCAGGCCAACCCTAATTTAGAAGCCCAAACAACCACTGATGCCGAGGGGAAATATCAGCTTTTTCTTCTGCCGGGAGACTATAATATAACAATATATGACAATCAGGGTAGTACTCTTATTCCGCCTAGGGTGGTAAAAGTTCCTTCAACAGAAAGCAAAGAGCTAAAATTTGCCTTAAAGCTGCCGCAATTTTCCGGCAAGGTGGTTGATATCATCGATCATCATCCTATTAAGAATGCCCAAATTAAGGTTATTCCGATAGCGAATAAAGAGGTTGTGCTTCCTATGGGTGATACAATCAATACTGGAAATATGGGTGAGTTCATGATACTTCTTCCGACAGGAAATTATCAACTTGAGATTACCAGTAATGGATATCAGAAGAAGATTATTCCTAATGTTAACATCTCTGGGACGATCAAGGATTATCTCATCGAGTTAACAGAGGTGGAGGTGAGTCAAAGGCCGAAAAACACTCCACCAATTATAACCTCACCCAAGGATGGCCAGGAGATAACGGTCAAAACAGGCGATGAGCTTTGCTTTTTTGTGAAAGCGCAGGATAATGAAAACTCCTATCTATACTATACGATCTTAGGGCCAAAGGGTTGGCCAAAACTTGACAAGGTGGGTGGGGAATCAGGAAAAGAGTATCGGTATTCTACCACCTTGGCTGATCTTGGCGAATATACCTTCGAGATTACGGTTTCTGATTTAGGTTTATCCACTACGGCTCGTATTAAGGTAGTGGTCCAGTATCCTATCCAGCTTACATTGGTCAAAGGGATGAATTTGATCAGCTATCCCCAAGGGCCGAAAGATGCTGTTAATTTCGCCTTTGATTTGCTCTCCTTTTTGGGAGATGCCAATTGCATATCCAGCATCGGCAAATACGATTCAGAGCAGGGGGTCTACAGCAAGGCCGTGATTACCAAAGACAGGAAAAAGAGTGGGGATAACTTTTCCATCAGCAGTCAGGAAGGGTATGCTGTTTATGCCAAACAGCCGACTACCATTAACCTGAATATCCGACAAGGCAATATTACCTCCTGCACACTCAATCTCAAGGAGGGGATCAATTTGGTTGGTATACCCGCAGTTTTAGGGGATCAGTATTCCTCTCATGATCTTTTGCTTGATCTTGGTCAGGATACGGCGATTAGTATCTGGCGCTATAATAAGTTAAGGGGAGAATATGAGTTCACTTACTGGCTTGGAAATCATCCGGCGGGAGTGAATTTTCCTATTCGGATAGGAGAGGGATATTTTATCCATACAAGAGCTGAAAAGCAGATTTCTCTGCCGATGCTGCACTAGTCCGAGAAGGTGCGCCTAATCTGTCTGTCTGGATTTAAGCGCCCAAGTCTTTTTGCCTTCCTTTTTGTTCTTTCCGTGATCAGATATTTCTGGTTATTAAAAGTTTTAGGAAAGGGGTTTTAGGGGAAAACCCTTTTTCAAAAAGGGTTTTCCCCTAAACTTACAGGGTTTTTCCTCAAACTTATAGGGTCTTCCCCTTAAACTTACAGGCTTTTCCCCTCAACTTACTTCCCATATCAGGGGTAGTAGTGTATAATACCTTTAACTAATTGAAAGAAAGGATGGTTTTAGCTGACTTGGTTTCCTGGCGGCAGATAGAGCAAGCCAAGGTCCTGATTTCTCAGGAGCGGGGCACTTTTATCAAAGATCCTGGCGGTAGGGTTAGCGTGGCTTTAGTCTATCCTAATCGCTACCATATCGGCATGTCTAATCTTGGATTTCAAACTATCTACGCCCTGCTCAATAGCCGGGAGGATGTGGTTTGTGAGCGGGTATTTATACCGGACAGGCCGCTGCTTCCTCAGGAGAGCATAATTTCTCTTGAGACGCAGCGCATGCTTCATGAATTTGACCTCATCGCTTTTTCGGTCTCTTATGAAAATGATTATCTGAATATTCTAAAAGTGCTAGATTTGGCCTCGGTTCCCCTAGAGGCGAGAGAGCGAACAGATAACGATCCTCTGGTAGTGATTGGGGGAGCCTGTGCTGGGTTTAATGCCGAGCCCTTGGCTAACTTTGCCGATCTTTTCGTAGTCGGCGAAGGAGAGCGAGTTGTCCATGAGCTTATCGACCATTATATAGCCTGGAGGAGGAGCGGGAGCGGCAGGGAGGAGCTGCTTAAGGTTTTAGCCGGGCGGGAAGGTTTTTATGTTCCCCGGTTTTACCAAATCGTCTATCATGATAATGGTACCATAGCCGGGATTGAGGCTGCCGAGGGCGTTTTACCCCGGGTTAGTCAGGCTTTGATTCCTGACCTTGATGCTTATGAAACTACAACCTGCATTGTAACCCAAAATACTGAATTTGGCGATATGTTTTTGATAGAAATCAGCCGGGGGTGTCGCCGAAGCTGCGCCTTTTGTCTGATGACCAATCTCTATAAACCTTATCGGACAAGAAGCCCACAAGCACTTTTGCCCTCAATTCGCCGCGGGCTTTCTTTTCGTCAGCGTATCGGCCTGATCAGCGCCTCGGCTACAGATCATCCCCAGATTCTGGAAATTTGCTCTCAGATTCTGGCTGAGGGGGGAAAGGTTTCGGTCAGCTCCTTGCGGGCAGAGTCGATTACTCCCCAGTTTCTTGACTGTCTGGCCGCCAGTGGACATAAAACCATTACCCTTGCTCCTGAGGCTGGAAGCGAAAGGCTTCGCCGGTATCTTGGTAAGGCTATGTCGGATGAGCTCATCTTTGACCGACTCCGACAGATCACTGCTCATGGGATTCCAAACCTTAAGCTCTATTTCATGATTGGGCTGCCTTCAGAGACTGAAGCTGATGTAGAAGCCATCGTATCGTTGGTCAAAAAAATAAGGCACACAGCTCTTCAGGCCACAAGAGATAAACTCTCGCTCGGCAGGATTACGGTCAACCTAAGCTGCTTTGTGCCAAAGCCGCTCAGCCGGTTTGAACGCTGTCCTATGGAGCAGGTAGAGGTTTTGCAATCTAAGCTAAAATTTCTGGCTGGTCGGCTGAATAAGGTGGACAATGTCCAAGTTCTGACCGATGTTCCCAAGTGGGCCTTTATCCAGGCGCTTTTGGCCCGTGGGGATCGCCGGGTGGGAGAGATTCTAAAGCAGGCTCATATCCAAGGAGGAAACTGGAGGCGAGCCTTCCAGTGCGTTAACCTGAATCCGCATTTTTATGCTACTAGGCCACGGGGTGAGCAGGAAATTCTCCCTTGGGATGTGATCCGAAGATAAGCCAAGATCTAGGTGCCATTTGACAGGATAAGGGCTGCACAAGACAGCAGCGAGCCTTTTTGCGAAGATCAGTGATTGACCTTATCAGTCGCGTATTCAGCCAGCATGTCCAGATCGGTACAAAATTCCTTTGCTACCTCAAGAGAGATGATCCCACGATTGTACAGTTTGCGGACCGAATCTTGCATAGTGTGCATTTTATATCTGCCTCCTGTCTCGATGATCGAGCGAAGCTGAACCGTGTTATTTTCCCTGATAATACTCCTGGCTGCTTCAGTAACAATTAGGGCTTCGGTGGCTACTACCCGATCTTCCCCACTCTTTCGGGGCAAAAGAGCCTGAGCGACGATTCCCAGCAGGCAGTTTGACAATTGCATGGAAATTTGGTTTCGCTGATGGGATGGAAACATACCTATCAGCCGGTCCAGGACCTGAACGCAGTCCGGGGCATGCATGGAGGTCAAGACCAAGTGTCCGGTTTCGGCCGCGGTAATGGCCACGCTGGCTGATTCTGCATCCTGAAGCTCTCCGATCAAAATGACATCCGGGTCCTGACGCAGGGCATAGCGAAGAGCCGTAGAAAAGGAAATGGTGTCAGTGCCAATCTCCCGCTGTTTAACAATTGACTTGATATTCGTATGGAGGCATTCAATTGGATTTTCCAAACAAATGATCACGGCCTCACGCTCTCGGTTGATCTTGTCCACCATAGCGGCCAGGGTAGTGGTTTTGCCTGAGCCAGTCGGACCAGCAATGATCACAATGCCTTTTCGCTTCTCAGCCAGGTCCGCCACTACACTTGGCAGGCCGAGCTCGGCTATAGACCTAATATCGGGTCTGATAGTTCGAAAGACCGCCTCTACATTTCCCCGCTGCAAGTGGACATTGACCCTAAAACGGATATGAGGATTGGGGGAAAAAGCAAAATCGAGTTCCTTCCACTTTTCAAAGCGCCGGATCTGCTCCTCAGTGAGAATGCTATAAATCAGTGTCTGTAACTCTTCGCTACCAAGCTCCTCCATATCGAGAGGCTGAAGTCGGCCAAAGACGCGCAAAATGGGGGGACGACCATAGGTCAGGTGCAGATCAGAAGCCTTGTTTTCATGGGCCAGATGCAGCAAGTGCAAGATATCCATCATCTCAATCCGCTTTTTGATTTCTTCCTGATCAACCCCTTCTAGTTTTTGAAAGGCAACACCAACCTGGTATCTGGTGTTGAAATCAAGCTCTTCAAGGTGAACTACCCTCCCAATAGCCATGATTTCTTTGCCAAGGCCAGGGAGAGTAAAAAGGAGCTTTATCTCTGATCCGATTGGAAGAACCTCATCCGCCTCCAGTAGCAGACCGAAGGCGTTAATGTTTCTGATAAAGGATTTTCGATATTCTAAGGGCATACTACTGTCAATTAGACGATGATAGCGGACAAAGATTTTGGAGCGAATGCGGGTAGAACGTCTATTCTCCGGCCCTTCCCATAACATGGCATCTCCTTATTAGGCTATGGATGTGTTCAGAAGCTCTCTCTCCTATCTCTTCGGAAGGGAAGCATATACAATTCGGAAACGGGGAGGGAAGATGGGGCTCGCTACCCGATCAGGAGATCAATAATGGCCGCAGTGCACAAAACGATACTAATTATGCCGTTAAAAACAAAAAAGGAGAGATTGACCCTAGATAGATCATCAGGCCGCACGATCCAATGTTGATAGAAGAGAAAAAAGACGGTTACCAGATAGCCAATCAGATACACCAGCCCTAGTCCAGCCATAGGGAAGAGCAAAAAGAAGAAAACAGCCGCTCCGATATGCAGGAGTGCAGAAATCCACAATCCGGTGCGAATGCCGAATCGGCAGGGGATGGAGTAAAGGTTTGCCTGTTGGTCAAAGTCATGATCCAGACAGGCGTAGATGATATCAAATCCACTTACCCAAAGCAGCACTCCAAGCCCAAGCACTACCGGCAGCCAGTCGAATCGACCACTTATGGCTATCCATCCTCCCAGAGGAGACAATCCAAGGCAAAATCCCAGAATCAGGTGAGCAAAGGAGGTAAATCTTTTAGTGTATGAATAGAGAAGTAAAATGGCCAGCACCCAAGGGGACAGAAGTAGGCATAACCTGTTTAGGCTATAGGCAGCATAGAAGAAGAGAAGACAAGAGATCAGAAGGAAGACTATGACTTCACTGCGCTTTATTTTCCCAGCCGGTATGGCTCGATCTTGAGTGCGGGGATTTCGGGCATCAAAAGGAGCATCCACCAGCCGGTTAAAACTCATGGCTGCACTGCGCGCCCCCACCATAGCTACCAGAATCCACAGCAGCCGCAGGGGATCTGGCCAGCCGCGGGCAGCCAGAAAGGCCGCCAACAAAGCAAAAGGGAGGGCAAAGATGGTGTGCTCGAATTTGATCATCTCAAGAATGATCTTTATCCGCTCAACCACCTTGGCCATACTCAACCCTCCTTTTGCGGGCGTAAGCCTGGACTGCAGGCGATGCCTGGCCGATATGCTCTAGAACCCGACGGATAAAATCCTCAACCAGATCCTCAAGATTTTTCGGATGATGATAAAAGGCGGGCATGGCCGGGAAAATGACCGCTCCTGACTGGGAGAGCCTCAGCATGTTCTCAAGATGGATACTGCTCAAAGGGCTCTCTCGCGGCACCAAAATGAGTTTTCGCTGCTCCTTGAGGCAGACTGAAGCGGCTCGGTGGATGAGATTGATCGAAAGCCCCTGAGCTACGGCTGCCAGACTATTCATGGAGCAGGGGATAATGACCATACCCTGGGTATGGAACGAGCCGCTGGCTAGCGGTGATGAAAAATCCTGAACATCATGGCAGATTGCCGAAAGCCGCTGGAAATATTCCAGGCCAAGGCCAAGCTCCTCCCTGATTACCAAAGCTGCCTGCCGGGAAATGATCAGATGAAGCTCAATGCCGGTTTCAAGCAGATGAGCGAGAAGCCTTTGGGCATATAGCATGCCACTGGCCCCCGTCATGGCCAAAATAAAGCGCTCAGGCGCACTGACAGCAGGCGGTGATGACTTTTGGTCAGCGAGCACGGTCTTTTTCTCCCACGTGCAAAGCGACAATGCCAGCAGTCAGAAGAGAGAAGGCGACCTTTCGATAGCCGATCTGCTCCATGATCTGCTGAAGTTGATCTGGGGTGTAGAATTTTCGCACCGAATCTGGCAAGTAGCGATAGGCATTGATATTTCCTGAAATCAGACCACCAATGAGCGGCAAAATGTACAGGGAGTAAAAATAATAGATAGCCCGGAAAAATCTTGATCTTGGCTGAGAGAATTCCAAAACAGCCAGCCTGCCAGATGGCTTTAGCACCCGCTTGATTTCCCGCAACCCTTGGTGGCGGTCGATCAGATTGCGAAGGCCAAACCCCATGACCGCAGCCTCAGCCACATTGTCTCTCAGCGGCAGGTGCTCAATATCGGCACAGATCAGGCGGATTCGATCTCGATCCCCTTCGGGGATTTTCTTTTTCCCTTCATTGAGCATCCGGGAACTGAAATCCAGAGCAAATATCTTGGTCTTTGGTCCGCTCTGCTTCAGTATCTGGATGGATAGATCAAGTGTGCCACTACAAAGATCAAGAATGAGCGCATTGGGCTGCTGCTGCCATATTGGTCTTATAAGATCAACAGTTTTTTTCCTCCAATACTTGTCGAGGTTAAAGCTCAAGAGGGAATTTAAAAAATCATAAGTAGGAGAAATCGTCTGAAACATGCTTTGCACTTGACTCTTGCTGGCCATGGATTTGTTTTTCCCTCACAAATTAATCAATTCCTAACCTTGGCCACAGTTGGTTCACCTTCTCCACCACCTGAGGATCCATTTTGATCAGATCAGGCCAGGTGCGGGGATATCCCTCTTGCGGCATTTTGCGGGTAGCATCAATACCCATTTTGGAGCCAATATGAGGATTTGTGGCCGCATGATCCAAGGCATCTGTCGGGCCTTCAAAAAAAATCACATCTCGCCTAGGGTCAATATCGTTTCCTAGCCTCCAGAGCACCTCGGACAGATTATGTACATCCACATCGCTTTCAAAGACAATAATGATCTTGGTGAACATCATCTGGCCCATTCCCCAAAGAGCGGACATCACTTTTTTGGCCTGCCCAGGATAGGTTTTGCGGATGGAAACCAGGGCCATATTGTGAAACACTCCCTCAATCGGCAGGTTAAGCTCTACTATCTCGGGCAACTGAGCTTGAATCAAGGGCAAAAAGATCCTCTCGGTGGCCTTAGCTAGATAGCAGTCCTCCATAGGAGGTTTGCCGACAATAGTGGCTGGATAGATCGGATCTTTCTGATGGGTAATGCAGGTTATATGAAAAACCGGATATGGGTCTGCCGGGGAGTAGTAGCCGGTATGATCGCCGAACGGCCCCTCAATGCGCCGCTCTCCTGGCTCCACGTACCCTTCAAGGACGAATTGGGAATTAGCAGGAATCTCCTGATCAATAGTTAGGCATTTGGCCATCTCAATCGGTGCATTCTGTAGGAAAGCAGCAAACTGAATTTCATCAATATCAGGAGGAAGGGGAGCTGTGGCCGCGTAGGTAACTGCTGGATCAGGACCGATAGCTACTGCCACTTCAAGTCGCTGCCCTAGCTGCTCCGCCTGGCGATAGTGCTCTGCTCCACCCTTATGGGTGTGCCAATGCATCCCAGTGGTACGCTCATCGTAGACATGCATCCGGTACATACCCACATTGCGTTTGCCGCTCAGCGGATGTCGGGTAAAAACCGTGGGCAGGGTGATAAATCTGCCTCCATCAGCAGGCCAACACAGCAAAATTGGCAACCGAGCCAGCGACACCTCATCCTGCCGGTAGATTACCTGCTGACAAGGAGGATTTTTGACTACTTTAGGGGCGATCGCAAGAAAACGCTTCAGCCTGGGCAAAAGTCTCAATCTGTCTAGCCAGCCTGCTGGCACCTGAACATCCAATACTCCCTTGAACACCTGCCCAAGCTCTTCCTCCCCCCGAAGGCCAATAGCTCGCGCTACCCGGCTCATAGAGCCAAAGGCATTCATGAGTACCGGCACCGTGTGCCCCTTGACCCGCTCAAAGAGCAGGGCAGGGCCGAATCGCTTGGACACTCGGTCAGTGATTTCGGTAATCTCAAGCTCTGCGCTAACCTCTTCCTTAATACGGACAAGCTCACCCCTTTGCTCAAGGTCCGCCATAAACTCTTTCAAATTGCTAAAGGCCACAGGGCTATTTCCCTCCCTTGACCCACCAGGGATCTTCCTTGTCCTGAAACCACCAAGCGTTGGAATCAGTGGTTACGATCTCTTTGGCCATCTCCTTTGCCTCCTCAGTGTAGAGGCGCTTGAAAACCGCCCGAATCCAATCCTCGGCATACTTATTTCCAAGGTCTCCTGATTCTTTCAACTGAAGCAGAAAATCTAACTGATCCGCATCTGAGGCTAGCTTTGCCTCCAGGGTAGCCTGCCCATTGAATTCGCGAATCAGATCAGCCACCTCCTTGCCAAAGGGAAGAAAATCGGTTAGGTCGCGAATGGCTTTTTCCTCATCAACAGATACATACTTTTTGTTGACATAATTATGATCTCCGGTTCTGGCTTCAGGAAGATCGTGGAAAAGACACAGCTTGACTAGACGCGACTCATCCACTGCCTGCCTAGATAGCTTTGCCAATACATACCCTATGCAGGCTACTCTAAAGGTATGCTCGGCTACGGATTCTTTCCCCGATCCTAAAAACTGATACCCCGTTCTGGGGGTTTTCTTAAGCATTCCCGCTTCGAACAGGAAATTGACAATTGCTTCCATATCGCTCACAACACCAATGCCTCCGATAAACTATCTGGATCCTACACTCTCCTAATATGGGAAAAATCATTTTTTTCAAGCCATATCATACTAAAAACATGGCCTGTCTGACAAACATTTTCTCATTTAATCCTGCACTTTTCCACCTTACGGGTTTTTCCCCGTGTCTGGGCAGCTCTTGAACCGATACGGTTATCGAAGGCAGTGAGAATAATCTCGCTCTTTATAACCGCATCGCTTTATGAACACAGGGTTGTTATGGGGATGCAAGGCGCTATCGACTTTTCATCATCTCATTCCATTTTCTGAATAAGGGAGACTGTGACTTATGAACCACCTGAGAGCCAGAATTCAGAGCGCGCTTGACCTTTTCCTCTCCGGCTGTCAAATCTGGGCAGAAATTCTCAATCGTCAGGATTTTCTCGATGAACTGGAAAGCATTAAGGCGGAGTTTCAAAGAATCAGCTGCCTGCCTCATGATGAAGATACCGTAAGTATTATTGAAAACATGACTAGCCGTATTTTGTCAGATCTTGACCTGGCGATGAAAGATATGGGGCTTGGCGGACTAGAAATTGGAGAGAATGTACGGCACTGAAAAATGCTCTCAAAACCAAGCGATCTTTTCGCTAATAAAGTGCACAAGCTGCGGCGGCACAAGGTCCGCGAGCTACAATCGATAGCCTAATTTATCCGCTGCCCACTTGTGTTACGCACTTAGCGAAAGAACTCTAAAAGCCGCTATTACTATTATTACTATTTAAGTTATCCATCCAAATTATCTATCACAAAGTTATCCATCACATCCCCATAATTGGAACAATGACAATGGGAATAAAGTTAGTGAGAAAATGAAGCACAATGACCATCGTTAAACTTCCTTTCCACAAAAACAGCAGAGAAAATACCAAACCGATATAGCCAACGGCCAGCATCCCGGCTGTCCCCTCATAGGCATGGCCAAAGGTAAAGAGAAGAACGGAGAAAATAACACTGATCCAGGTATTACCCGTGATCTCTTTAAGTCGCGTCAGTAGATAGCCGCGAAAGATAATTTCTTCGGCAAAAGCCACAACTAGTACCAAAATTCCCCCCAGGATGATTTCCCAGACCCCTTTAGGGTTTAACGATACAGGCACTTCCTCGATATGGCTTAGCCCCAGCCAGGTAAAAAAATCGAGCACCAGCCCTACGGAAAAATAAAAGAGCGGGAAAATAGCCACTCCCCAAAAAAGATGTTTCCCAAGCTCCTGGCTGGTCCAACCGATTCGGCAAAAGGGCTCTTTACGCAATCTGAGCAGCCCAAAGATCAAAGCTGACAGACCAAGGTTTCGAAAGATGGTAACCAGGGCGGTAATGAGAAAGGGACAGTATCCTTCCGGGCAAAAGAACTCTGCCGGAAAGGCCAGGGAAGCAAGGAAGATGGTCAGAAACAGCATCAATTCATGAAACTTGCCCCTGCTGTTAGGATCGTTTTTAAATTCTTCGTCCACTCGAAAAATCTCTTTTCTAAACCGCTAGATCTGGCTTATAATATTTATGGTAATAAATATTTTCGCTCTTATTTATTAGCTACCATTGAGAGACATAACCCTAATAAGAGCTAAGCCCATTCGAGGGTTTATGGTTGTTCTGATATTACCTTAAGGGTTTATGGTGTCTGATATATAAGAGCGAATATTTTATAATCAGTAATGAGTAATATACCCCTTTCTTCACTACCGATTATACAATAAGTCGGAGAAAGGAGAAAAGAGTTTCTCTGGTTAACAGGGCGAAAAAAGGTTATGTTTAAATAAATAGCTATGTTTCAATAAATATTTTAAGGAGAAGCCAAGGTGAAATGGTCAATCCAGGTTGGCAAATTTTTCGGCATCCCATTGAAAATCCATATTACTTTCTGGCTCCTGCTGCTGTTTGTGGCTATGTCTGCGGGCAAGCGGGGAGGAGGAGTGCAGGGAGGGATGCAAGGGGTTTTGCTGGTGCTTCTGCTCTTTGCCTGCGTGGTCCTTCATGAGCTGGGGCATAGTGTTGTTGCTCAGCGTCTTGGGATCAGGGTGCGGGACATTATCCTTTTGCCTATCGGTGGTATATCTCAAATGGAGAGAATCCCGGATGAGCCAAAGAGCGAGCTATTTATTTCCGGCATCGGGCCGATTATCAGTCTGACTCTGGCCTTGGTTTTTTACTCTCTGGCCAGGCTCTTTGGGCTAAACACTGCCCTTCCGCAAGCCTCTCTGCTCGATGGACATGTTCTGGTAAGTCTTTTCTGGATTAACCTAATCTTGGGGATTTTCAACCTCTTGCCTGCCTTTCCTATGGATGGGGGGAGGGTGTTGCGGGCTCTTTTAGCCATGCGGATTGAATATCTTCAGGCTACGCATATTGCAGTCAGTGTAGGCCAGATGTTTGCTATCTTTTTCTTTTTCTATGGATTATTCTATAATTTCTGGCTGGCCATGATCGGTATTTTTATCTACATGGGGGCAGAGGGCGAGGAGCATGAGACAATTCTGCGAAGATCACTGAGAAGGATACCGGTTGGCCAGGCTATCATTACCAGCTTTAGTCGGCTGTCGCCGGATGATAGCCTTAGGGAAGCTATGAACATTGCCTGTCATAGCCTCCAGATGGATTTCCCGGTCATGCGGGATGGTGAGCTCATTGGCCTTTTATCCAGAGATCGTTTTGTAAAAGCCATGAGGGATCATTCACCGGACACTCGAATCAGCGAGATCATGAGCACGGATTTTCCCACTATCTCAGATACCGAACCCCTCGAAGAGGCCTACTCCCGGCTCACCGAGGCCAGGGGAAGCTTTGTTCCAGTCATGCATGGCCGCACCCTCCTAGGATTCATCAATCTTGAGCAGATCGGCAAATACCATATGCTCTGCGGGCTGGGCAAAAGATAAATTATTTTACCCCTGCTGCCTCGTGCTGCTCTTCTATCAGCTCGATCCTCTCCTGAAGGGATCTGGCTTGCTGGTTATCTGGCTGAAGGCGAAGGCTCTCTTGAAGCTCGACGTAGGCAGCTTGGTATTTCCCCTGACGGAAATAGGCTGCTCCCAGATAGTAGTGGAGAAGAGGATTTTGTGGATCGATCTCTTTTGCCTGCTGCCAAGCGAAAATTGCCTTGTTATCATCACCCGCCTGAGAGAAGGTGAGGCCGACATTGATCAGGTGCACTGACAGGTCAATCCCTTTTCCTTGAAGAGCTATCTTCCACTCAGCCAGTGCCTTGTCAATCAGATTTTTTTCAAAATAGGCATTCCCCAAATTAAGATGTGCTCCTGCCAAATCTGGTTTGAGAGAAAGTGCCTTTTCCCAGGATCGAATAGCCTGATCAGTCTGGCCAAGCCCCTGCTGAGCTTTTCCCAGCGAATAATAGGCCAGAGGATCATCCGGGTGTCGGCTCAGCACCTCCTGAAATGAAGACAGGGCTAAAGAAAACTCTCCCTTCTCAAGATAAAGGAGCCCAAGCTGATGGTAGCCTTCGGTGCAGTTCTGATTAAGATCAATGGCTCGGCGATACTCTCGCTCAGCCAAGGTGTAGTCCTTGAGGCCAAAATAAGCCATTCCCAGATTCAAGATAGCCTTCTGATAATTAGGCCGAAGGGAAAGTGCCTTGCCAAGTTCCGCGATAGCCTCAGAAAAGCGGCCTTGGCTCAAGTAGATACTCCCTAGATTGTTGTGGGCCTCTGGGCTATTGGGATCAAGGGAAATAGCCCGCTGGCAGTATTGTATGGCTAGCTCTGGTTTCCCCTGTTGGCCATAGATCAGCCCTAGGTTATGGTATGCGGAAACATTCTGGGGATCGATTTTGAGAGCTGTTTCAAAATGAGAAGCGGCTTTGTCTAAATTCGCCTGACTGAAGAAAAGGTTGCCCGCCTGATTATGGGCCTGGGCATAGTTTGGATCAACCTGTAGAGCCTTTTCTATGGCCGCCATAGCCTCATTGCTTCTTCCCAGCTTGTCGCAGGCAAGACTAAGGTTGTGGTAGATTTCAGGATATTGAGCCCAAGCCAGCGCACGCTTGAATTCATCCAAGGCTAGCTCAAAATTGCCCTTATGATAGTATATCAGGCCAAGCTGGTTATGGGCGTCGATATCGTCAGGATTTAGACTGAGGGCTGTTTTGAAAGAAGCTTCTGCTTGGTCAAAAAGTCTTTTCTCCTGATATACCCGACCAAGATTAACATGGGCTGCTGTGTTTTCGGGGTTAGCCTGGATGATTTTTTGAAAGCAGAGCATGGCCTGATCATAGAGATGAGCATAAAGATATGATATCCCTTGGTCAAGATAGTCTATCAGGTAGATCATATCCTTGGGATCCTGCCCTTGAGTCTTTCTGCCTGCTACTGGCCTGGTCCACACATAGCCTAAGCTTTTTAGCCGAGCCCGAATCTCTGCGCTCATCTCCACCTGCCGGGCTGTCTCAGGAGGAGCAGCCGGCGAGGAGGATTTTTTCAGCCGCTCAAGATTTCTCTTCCAGTGGGCAGAAAGCTTGCTGTCCTGGGCAGCCAGGTTTTTCATTTCTCTGCTGTCTTCGCTCAGGTGATAGAGCTCAGGGCGAGGTGCCTGAATGTACTTCCAAGCCGGGGTTCGTATTCCCTCAAGTCTGCTCCAGCCAAAGTTAAGCTCAGGACTGAGGCTCTCACAGAGGAGTTGTTGGTGTATCTCCTTGGTTTGACCACGGATCAGGGGAAGCAGGCTCTGTCCTGCAAGCCCAGGGATAGGGCTAAAACCATAGAGATCAAGAACAGTGGGCAGGATGTCCATGTTGCTCACCATTGCCCCACAGGATTTCCCCCTGGGCAGAAGATCAGCAGGGGCTTTGATAATTAAGGGAACCCTGATTGTTGGCTCATAAATGAAAATAGCATGGGTGGCTTCGCCATGCTCTCCGAGGCTTTCTCCGTGATCTGCGGTTAGGATGATGATTGTCCGCTCGGAAAGCCCCATCTTTTCCATCCCGCTGATCAAATCACCAAGGCATTTATCGGTATAGGCGATTTCCCCATCATAAGGACATTTAGGATAGGCTTGCGCAAAAGGAGCGGGCGGAGAGTAGATGGCATGGGGATCAAAGTAGTGGAGCCAGAGGAAAAATTTCCCACCTCTATGCTCCCGAAGCCAGGTAAGCCCAAGGTGGGTGATTTCTTCGGCTTTCCGCTCATTATATAAAATTTCCGTTGGTTTTCCCCGAGCCGGAAGCCGATCTTCATAGAAGTCAAATCCCTGATCCAGCCCAAAGATAGAGTCAAGGACAAAGGCTCCGACACAGGCGGCGGTCTGAAAGCCGTGTTCCTTCATGATTTCAGCCAGAGTGCGAACCTCTTGTCCGAGAATGAAGTTTCCATTATTGCGAACCCCATGTTGAATAGGGTAGAGGCCAGTCATGATTGAGGCATGAGCGGGCAGGGTGATCGGGACAGGGGTAATGGCCTGAGTAAACATGATCCCCTGAGCAGCCAGGGTATCTATGGTGGGGGTTTTAATCTGCTGATAACCATAACAGCCAAGATGATCGGCCCTCAAGGTATCAATGGTGATGAGGAGAAGATTATAGTTGCCTCCTCCTGACCCTGTCTTCATAGCATTGAGCTGGGCATTGAGCCGGCTTGCTTGAGAAAGGAAAAAAGCTGCGCACACCAGGGTAGCTATGCTAACCAGAAAGTAAGATTTGCTGCCGCGACGACTAATTTTGACCATACTAATTCTGACCATATTATGGTTACTCTTTTTTATTTATGTATGGTTACTCTTCTTTCTTTTTTTGAGCTTTAATTTTCTGGTGAGAGAAAATTTTCCCAAATGAAATAGATGATTGACTCCTGTGGAGATACCCCAATATTGCGGGCATAGTTATAGAGATTAGCTCCAATGTAGTCGGCTGTCTGATCATACAGGTATAGAAAAGGAGTCTGACTGGCCAGCTCATAAAAGTGAAGGGCATAGTTGAGATAGTCATACAGAGCGCAAATCTCCATGAGGGAATGATAGATATTGTAGGGATTCGTAGAAGAATAATACGGGAGGGTGGAGAAAAATGGGGATCCGTAGTAGCTACCATACAGAGGATCAATTCCTCCGACCAAGGGTCTATAAGCGCCATAGGCCGCCAGAGCGCTCCAGCCGGCAGCAGGCAGGTAACTTCTATATATACCTGCATATATACCGAGGGGAAATAGCCCCTGGGCCGAAGCTTGAGCAATGAAACCGAATAAGAATAAACCGATTAAACCAATTATGATTCCGCTGGACACTAAGCTGATATGTAATTTGGCCATAGGGTGAACACCTGTCAGATGTACTTGAAATTTCAGTAAAGATTTTAGGGTCATGATATTGTCTCCTTATTAAAACAATAGGGGGGGCAGGCAAGTTGAGATCGCAATCTCACTGTTTCTGCCCCCATTGCTTTCTCAAAACTTACCCTGATGCCCCCCTCTGTTTCCTAATCTCAACATGCCTCAGGATAGATTATGTCTGTATGCTCTTTTTCCTCATCATTCTCGATTATTTGGTTGCGCTACTAGATTGGCGGCAGCCCAAACACCTGCGCCGCAGTCAGAAGCGATGATGGGCTTACTCCTAGGGCATTCCCATAGGCCAAAAGATACGACAAATTGGCCAGATCGAACAGATAGATGGCTTGGGTGATCGGCAGTGTGGCTGGAGTCGGATCAATCAGAGAGTAGCCAGCCAATAAGCTGATCGGAATAGGAGCTCCAGTGGTCGGATCAAGATATTTAGCTGGAGGCCAGGGATTTATGCCATACAGAACATCAAAGAAGACCAGGCCGGTTGGAGTGTTGTAAAGGAGCCAGGGTGGCTGCTCACCCATAGGCCAACCACTAACTGGACCTTTCAGTGTCCACCAGGTTGGGTCAAGAACCAAGGCTGGCTGCACTGGCAGGATAGTGTTTCGGGTCACTGAAGTAACAAGTGGCGTAGGACTACCCGCGGCATTTGGTGGCGAGAGCACCGGAGACCAAAGCGGCCAGAGGATATTGTAGGGTGGCAGAGCTGCCCAATTTTGTGCCTTGGCTACCGAAACCCTTACAGCCACAATAGCCAGGACAAATAATAAAATCACTAAGTATCTTTTTTCCCTAAACATGGCTATTCCTCCTTAAATAACCCATGAGCGGGCAAGTGTCATCATATCGGCGGCAGACCCCAGATTTGAGCAGGTGTCAGCAGACTGAGGAATGCTGGTCCGGTAATCCCATAAGTCAGGGCATAGGTTGCATTGGCCAGTGGAATATAGTATTCCAAATGAGCCAATGAGGTTGGCAGCAAAAGAGACCAGGTGAGGGGTAGGGTAATCGGAACCGGAGCGCCAGTAACCGGATCTTGCATATACTTGGGCGGCCAAGTATTTAGACCGTAGATCTGATCAAAATAGAGCAGCCCGCCTCCAAGAGTGGCTGGCGCATTATAGAGAGCCCAAGGCAGGGGTTGAGCAGGGTCCCAGGCTAGGCCTGGTTGCACCGGAAGGATAGTGTTTTTGGTAACATCGGTTACCAGGGGGACCCCTCCTGGTGACAGGGCAGGTGACCAAAGAGGCCAAAGAACATTATAAGTGGGCATAAGCTGCCAGTTTGCTGCCTCAACTGATGAGATAACCATCAAACTCAGGCAGCTTACGATCAGCAGAGTGAATGCAAGGGTAGTAAAGAGAGAGAGTCGTCTGGATTTTCTTCCATGAAACATCGGTTAATCTCCTTCTTTAAACCTTATGAAATCCACATTTTTGAGTTCTGCAAGAGAATTGTTCACGGCCCATTTCCTAAAAGCCATGATCATATCTCCTGGAGTTTCTAACAATAATATTTATACTTGCCAAATATATTTGCCTAAAAACCTTAAGCTAATATGGGGGAAGACTTTTCCCCCGCCCCCTTCCCCCCTGGCCTAGATTGGGGGAAGCCCCCAGATGTCGGCGTAGGTCAGGAGTAAAGCTGGGTTTACCCCAAGTGCAAAGCCATAGCCAAGCAGATAAGTCAGGTTGGCTGTCTCGATAAGAGACAGAGCAGTCTCTTTCAGCAGCGGCAGCGACAGAAAGGTATAGTCAGGCGGCAGGGTAAGGGGAACTGGCGCTCCAGTAACCGGATCGAGAAGTTTGGCCGGCGGCCAGGGATTGAGACCATAGACGATATCATAAAAGACCACACCAGTTGGAGTATTGTAAAACAGCCACGGAAAAGCAGTCCCCATTGAGCCAATGTAGGTAGGAGTGGGATTCAGGGCCAGAACAGGCTGTACCGGCAGGATGGTATTTCGAGACAGCTCTGGAATTATCGGAGTCGGCAGGCCAGTAGTTGGGCTTTTTGGCGACAGCACAGGAGACCACAGCGGCCAAAGGACATTGTAGGGTGGCATAGCTACCCAGTTTTGAGCTCGGGCCGCTGGATTGGCCAGCCCACCGGCGATGATCAGAAAAAATACCAG
Source organism: bacterium (assembly GCA_023512255.1). Lineage (GTDB taxonomy): Bacteria > SZUA-182 > SZUA-182 > DTGQ01 > DTGQ01 > DTGQ01. Next base: position 62,554 of record JAILZY010000005.1, read on the forward strand.
GGCCACAATATATCTTGCTTTCTTATGCATACCCAATTCTCCTTAAAATATCTATCATCATCTATCATCATCTCTCAGCAGCGCCTCTATATCTATATCAGTGGCGCTACTCCCCAGATATCAGCGCTGGTCAGCAGGCTAGCTATCGGCACTCCATACTGATAGGAGTAGATGGCATTGGCTAGAGGGATAAAGTACTCAAACCCTTTCAAGGGTGTCGGCAGAAGCACTGACCAGCCAGCAGGCAGGGTAATTGGCTTTGGCGCTCCAGTAACCGGATCGACCATGTAGCTTGGTGGCCAGGGATTTAAGCCATAGTAAAGATCAAAGAAGAGCAAGCCACCGCCAAATGCGGTCGGAGTATTATATAGAGCCCACGGTTTTCCAGTTCCGGCTGGCTGTAGGGGATCCCAAGCTAGGGCCGGTTGCACAGGAAGGACTGTATTTTTGGTAAGGCTAGTTACCAGGGGAGTCCCTCCTGGTGACAGGGCCGGAGACCAAAGAGGCCACAGGACATTATACGGTGGCAGAGCCGCCCACTGGGCCTGAACTACAGCCGGAAGAGCAAGGCTGACAGCAATTATCATAACTAAGGCCAAGATTAAAGACTTCTTTCCTTTTAACATAGGTCTCACCTCATCAATTCTTGGTAGCTTCATTTTTGAGAAGCTATGTAATTTATGGGTTGAGCGAGGCTGGAGAAAAAATCTCTTCCAGCCCTTGTCAAATTACTCCGTCAAATTACTTCTTCACACGTGTAGGGTTGATACTCTTATCCTAAAGATTAAATATAGGGTATTCCCCAAAGTTGCGCCGGTGTTAGCAGGGTTAAGAATTCCGCTGGGGTCAAACCGTATAGAAAAGCATAGGTCAAATTAGCCGTATCAATCGTCGTCGCAAAGTGGGTCAGCTTGGTAGGCAGCAGGGTTGAGTAGCCGATTGGCAGAGTAATTGGCAGTGGAGCACCGGTCGCTGGATCGACTAAATATGGCGGTGGCCAGGGTTTGAAACCATAAATGTCTTCAAAGAAGGTTATCCCACCGCCGAAAGCAGGAGGGACATTATAGGCAAGCCATACTGGCCCCTTAGCATTCAGAACCGGATCCCAGATTATGGCTGGCTGTACAGGAAGAATGGTATTCTTGCTGAACTCAGTAATTATCGGTGTAGGCAGACCGGTGGTCGGGTTAACAGGAGAAAGGGGGGGAGACCAAAGCGGCCAAAGGATATTGTACGGAGGAAGTGCTGCCCACTGTGCTTGAGTCAAACCAGCAAAAAGTAGACTTCCAACAATGGCAAGCACAAACATATAAGCAAATAATAATTGTCTTTTTACTCTCATCATTCATACCCTCGATTTAACCAATGAGAAGTTGCTATTCTAATGACAAGTTAGGTATAATTAAAATGTTAGTAGCCTATAAGGAGATGTTATCTTATGATATGACATATCACCCCCTTCCTAGGATGCCCTGATGATGCCTCCTGGTCCAGTCTTTACGGGTATCAATAAAGGTATCTTGGGCAAGGGGGAATTTTTATCTTGCCCAAAGGGAATCATCATGGGGCTGAAGCTCCTCCTAAAAAGTGATTTTGGGATGAGTTGATTAAGCCTTTTTAAGATCTATTCATTGCCTCACCTCCTTTCTTAAAAATAGCAAGCCTTATTATTGTCTAGCCACTCTTATCACCAGGTTGCTTGTGTTATCACTGGGTTGTTTGTGAATGATAGCAGATCGTCTTGCGACTGATATCGACTTAACAGAACTGAATATAAAGATACTGACTCAGAAGGCCACTTATTATAACCAGATATAAATAACCAGATATAAACAGAGAATTTCCCATGGATTTTAAGGTCTTATAACTACGGGAGATTATTAGATTCTAAGAATATGACAGGACTGGTTTGATCTTTCGGGCAGTGATAATGATAGAGAATGCTGGGCAGGATTAACACGATTAGCAAGGATATCAGCACATAGCTTTTCCTCATCGAGTTTTTTTCTTTTACTCCCTATGATTCTCCAGCAAGTTGCAAATAACTGCTTAAAATCTATAAAATAACTGCTTGACTGTTCAAATACTTTCAGCAGCCAATCTTGGCTGGCTCCTCTAAAAGTAGACCGACTTATTATCCCTTCCACTCCGGTTGGCATATTTTCTTTTTGAGCAGTATCCAAGATATCCAAAAACTCATCCGGCATGATCTGTGTGCATCGGGCATATGCCGCAGGATCAAAAACTAACAGCAAAGAGAAAACAAATAGAAGTAGCCAAATTATATTTTTCTCCCCTAGTACTCGCTTCATTTCTAGCTTTCCCCCTGAGTAGAAGGGTTTAATTTGGAATTAGCTCTTAAAAAAGTATTTACTCGCTGGTATAAATTTTATAATTTATTAAAGCATAAATTATACCATATATTTATAGGAATTAAAAAAAATAATAATCTATTCGATTTTTCAAATAAATACTTTTGGCCAAATCTACCTAATAAATAAACATTCCCATTAATCATAGAAGTTTATTTATGAAAAATTTTGCATATTCCAAACTCTTTATGGTTTAATCTTATGATTATTATTTCATTTTTTAATTCATAAATATGAAATAAATTTCATTTTTCATCTTGCTCCAGTTTCTTTCTGCCCTCTTTTCTCTGGTCCTATTTTAAAGAGTCTCTTAATTTTCCCTTTAGATAAGAAGCGGCAATAAGGCAGTCAGCCCAGGAAGAGTGGTGGTGGTAGTAAGCGAAGTGGCCGCGGGGGCAACTTTGGCAGCCGCAGCAGCAGGAGCAGTTCCGGGAGCGGCCGCGGCAGGAGTAACAAGGGTTTGCGTTTGAGTATAGGGTGGAGCCGCTGGGGCAGTTGAGGCAACAAGGGCCGGAAGGAGTAGAGCCAAAGCCGTTGGAGCTATAGTTGGGGTAGTGGTTGTTGGCAAGGTTGTAGTTGGAACCGCGGTAGCTGGGGCAATGGCGGTAATCGGAACAGCACTGACATTTACTACCGATACCGCTGGATTAAAAATAATGGTAATCGTAGCCGCTGCATTTCTTACCATAGGCCGAGGGATACTCATCGGTACAGGAATGGGCGCCAGCGGAGAGGGACGCAGGACAGGCGCAAGAGAAGGCAAGGGGAGCATGAGCGAAGGCGTATAAAAGGCGGAAGAAATAAACGGCGCTCGCTGGGGAAAGAAACTAGACAGAAAAGGAGAAATCATAGACAGCCCAGCCTGTCCCGAAAATGAGACCATCTGAGCCTTGGCAGGGCTAGATAAGGACAATAAAATGATACTGAAAAAAATAATAAGTAATGTAGTCCGCAATTTCATTGCTGTTTTCTCCTCTGCTGTTTTCTCCTCTAAAACTTAACTTTAATCCTTCTCGGTAAAGGAAGGTAATCCTTTACCGAGAAGGAAATCCTTTATCAAGGATTATATCTTCCAGGCTACAGGATCAAGGATGATAAGTAGGCAAAAAGCAGTGGATTAGCCACAGAAAGAGGTGTCGGGGAGTAGAGCGCACTGGTATAAAGAACAGCTAAAATGCTAAGTAAAGGTGCAGGGGCTGCCGTCGTGGTGGTTGTAGGAGTAGCGGCGGAAATAATAGTTGGAGCTGTGGTCGGAGTAACCACTGTCGGGGCTCCAATGACCAATGTCCCTGCTGTTGGGCTAACTGCCGTAAGGCCCGGAGAGATAATAATTGTGGCCTGAGGTGCTCTTGAATACGGTATTGGCACCAGCGGAGCTGGAAATAGTGGAACTGGCGGAGCCTGTATCCAGGGCATCAATACAGGATATGGTGCCACAGGATATTGACATTCGCCTTTTTTAAAGATAAATCCTACGATAATAATAGATAACATAAGGATAAAACAAGACTTTTTGGTAACGCGCATAAGATGACTCCTCCTCAATACCGATACTTTTAGATTCTTTTACCTAATTCTTGGAGTTTTTAGGATCTTGTTATAGGATATTGTTATTTGAGGAGCGGGTGACTTATGCTGGGGATTTACGATTATTTCCCGCCCAAATATCAGACCTTCAATTTTTAGTCAAATTAGTTTTCCTACGCCGGATATAAGCTGACTGAAAATTCAAGAGGCTAGAGAGCTTAACTAACAACTAAAGAGCTTAGCTGCCCAAATTAACTACACAAGTAAGGCTATGCAACCTTTATACCATAATATAAATAAAAGGTAAGAAAGTGGTATTCGAAGATTAGCCTTATCTGTATTGATCAGGATTGATCAGGCTATCTTTTTGAAAAATCGTCATCAATAAATCAATAAACCTCTCACAACCGCACAGGGAAAATTTTTAATAATCATAAGCCGACACAGCCCCAAAAGGGTAGGTAGGAGAGATAATATTAAAAGCGGACTCCATTTTTAAGACTGACGTAGCAAAAATAGACGAGATAGGATTTTTAAAACCTGAAAATACAAAAACGACCCCTCCTCTTGATTAAATCGATCTCGGATTTTGGGAGCAACAAATGCATTGACATATTTTGTCAATAATGTTAAATAAAGGTTTATTTCTCTCTCTCACAAGTGAAAAACTCTATTAGCCGGGGTGGCGGAATTGGTAGACGCAAGGGACTTAAAATCCCTCGGAGGCTTGCCCCCGTGCCGGTTCGAGTCCGGCCCTCGGCACTGAAAATTTCAATCCTCAAGAGGCGCAGGAATAGCTACTCTGCGATCAAAGGGCGGCAAGTAGGGTAGAGGAGGAGAGGATATAGAGATGAGAGCAGAGCACCAAAAGATATAGCCCCAAAATAGCCATAAGCACCAGCCTAATAAATTTGAAATTAACCCGCAGACACAAAAAGAGCAGCCCCAAACTGGTGAGCCAATACTTTACCATAAAGAAGGAGGATATATCACTTTTCAACAGGTAAGCCATAAGGGGATTGAATTCTGGAACATCCAGGCAGAAAACATTAAACAGGGTAAAATATCCATCGAGAATGCACAGAAACAAGATTAGACAGATAAGTAGAAAAAGCCCGCTACTGTATTGATCTACATAACCGTGGGCCGAGTCGCTCGCCCGGCGATGTCCCCTCCTTTGCCCCGAAAAAATACTGTATCTACTGATAGCGGGAGTAGGACCCCTTCGCCGGTCTTGACCCACTCGGCGATCAAAGAAAAAACTAGCTGAGGGTTTTAAATCAAATTCCATCTTCTAGGCCGAATACAAAAAATTTCTCACTTAACAGGTATCTGCCTTGCTTGAGGTTTTAGTCTTGTTAATAATTTAATTGGTCCAATAGGAAATTATCAAGAGGAAATTAGCTGCCCCCCATTTTTTAAGGGGAAAACCCTTTTGAAAAAGGGTTTTCCCCTTATCACCCCTTTCCCAAAACTTTAATAATAGTTATTAAAGTTTTAGGAGGATGGTTTGGAAGGAACCCTTTTTCAAAAGGGTTCCTTCCAAAAATCTGGCCTATAATTTGCAATATTTCTTTAACTCGATGATCAATTATTTTTTCCAATTTTTTAATTTCTTATGGGAGGATTACCTTTCCGCACATGGTCAAAGAAAAGCGAGCCTGCTCAATTTTTAACCTTGCAATTTTAAAATTGACCGCTGTTATCATGGTCATGATCTGCCAAAGCATAACTGCTCAGGCCATTGAGTTGCCGCCGATAGATATGCAGATGCCGATGACTGGAAATGCTCTCAAGACTGCTCAGGGAGATATCATTTTGGATAACTTTGAATACTGGGACAGCCCACTAAATCACGGCTGGCAGACGATCGAGCCCGCCTATCCTGTCTTTGGATGGACAGTTGGTTATGGAACCATCAATAGTCTTCTTGATTTTGAGGAAGGCAGCAGAGTGCTCGATGTTTATCGACCAGCCTCGGTCTTTTTACCCTTTAATTCCCAATACATGCCTTATACGATCAGTAAGGCTACCCTGTATCCAACTGAGAATTCCTTAAGTACAATCGATGCCAACTATGCCGAGCTGAGCTTTAAGGTCCGTGCTCCTGTGGCTATTGAAAGCTTTGCTACCTTCAGCTTCGTGGTAATTGGAACTACGAATAAGACCTACTCTTCTGGTCAAAATATAGGAGCAAATCATACCTTTCAACTGGTCTTAATCCCCCGGGAGGATCCTGATGGAAGTCTCAAGACTGGCCTTGACTCTCTTGAGCCTGGTAGCGTCAATCTTGAGGTCAATCCGATGATTTTGGTTTATCTAGGCAGGCAATTTCAGGATGGAACCTGGCATGCGGTCAATATTGATCTTAGGCAGGCGGTTTACAAGGCTACCGGCGAAAGTCTCAAAGAGATTGAAGCTGTTCAGGTGCGAGGCAATCAATACCGGCTGGATGATATTATCTTTTTCAAAAAATCTCCCTACCGAAACCGCGCTCCTTACCTGTTTCGAATCGGCCCGCTCTACTCTCTGTTGTTTGACCAGAGCGGTCGATATAGCAGTCGGCTCATTTTTGCTGAAGACCCTGACCTTGGCACCTGGTGTCTTGATCCTAATGGAAAAGCCCTCTGCTATGACAAGCCAAGAGATCCGGTAACCAAAGCGACCACCATGCTGGATGTTCCCCCTGAGGTGTTCAAAAATTACAAAGATGAGAATCTCCTCTACTCGATTGACTCGGCAGGAAACAGACGGTTTGTCGATGGCCGAAAAGGGGATCCTCTCACCTTCCGGCTTACTGTTGGCGGCGCTGGTGCCCAAGGAGTAGAAGCTCCCTATCTCTTTAGCAGAATCCCCTTGACCTATAAAGATCCGACAAATGGGGCCGAGATTCCCATACCAAACTATGGTCAATATCTGCGCACCTACTTTGGTCTGTGGGCTATCCCCAAACGGAATGTTCCCATAACCCAATGGATCTGTACGGATAAGGATTTTGAGGATCTTCAATATGCCCTGATCAATAGCGGCTTCTCCTACCTACCCAATGTTATCTTCTTGCGCATCCAAGGGCAGGTGCTGGAAGATTTGATTGTAACCTGCGAGGTATCAGACGGGCGGCTGTCTGATGTGGAAACCTTTCCGGTTTCCGTAGTCAATTATCTGGTAACTAACAACCCTCCAAGAATTGAGCAGCTATCTGATCAATGTTTTGAGGTAGGCAAGATGCCCAGCCAGCGGGATATTATCATGGGAGGATGGTCAATATCTGACCAAAAGATCATAACTAATGTCTACACGATAACTGCCACCGACCCTGACCCTGGGGATATCCTGACTTACTCAGCTACCCTGAATGGGCTTCCCTCGTATCAGTACGGTCCGTGGATTAGCAAGCTGATTGATCCCTTCCGGGGGGTAATCGCCTTTACTCCCCAGTTTGAAGGCTCCTTCCAGTGCGTGGTGACAGCTCGAGATTCTAAGGGAGTGGCGGCTGTAGGCTCATTTAATCTTTTCTGCATCAATCCGGGGACCTGGCTCAACCATCCTCCGATCATCCTGGAGCCAATCCAATCTCCCCAGCAATGTCGGGCTGGCGAGCTCTTTATCCTGTCTGAGCTGAAGATGTTCGATCCTGATGATCAGAAAATTTTCTACTCCTCTAACCTCGGAGCGGTCAGTGAGGATGGAGTCTTCACCTTTCAGACACAATTCCCAGGACAATACCTGGTTCAGATCACTGGCTATGACAGCCTAGGCGGATGCGTAACTCAGCAGTTTTTATTGGATGTAACTCCTTGGTGGTCTTATTAATTTTAATGTTGATTTTCATGGTAATCTTACCAAGGGCAGGCTTGCTCAATTGTTCATTTTCAATTGTTCAATTGATGATAATTATACTATTATTAAATAGAATAACTGATTAATGGACCGATCACAGGATAAGGAGAAAGCAAGGGTGGGTAATTTTCAGACGATTTTTGATGCCAGAGTAGGCCAAGGGAAAAACGCCGGGGCAATCTTTTCACCGCTCATCTTATCTTTTGGCTTACTAAACTTTTTGCTTGCTCTGCCTCTTCTCTTTTTCATCGGCTGCCAGGGCTCACCGCAGTGTCCGATCAATGGCCAAAGAGCCTTTAAGCATGTTGAAAAGCTGGTGAGCTTTGGTCCCCATCCTTCGGGATCAAAAGCCATAGGAGATGTTCAAACCTACATCCGCAATCACCTAATCAGGTCGGGATTGCAGGTGATGGAAAAAGATTTTCTTGCCTCCACCCCAATTGGCAGCATCCCGATGAAAAACATTATCGGAATACTAGAAGGAAAGAGGTCGCAGATCATTATGCTGGCCACTCATTATGACACCAAGCGCTTCAGTGAGTTTAAATTTGTGGGGGCAAATGACGGCTGCTCAGGCACAGGGCTGCTGCTTGAGCTGGCCGCTGCTCTGGCGGCAGAACAAAAGAAGCTAGACTGTAGCCTCTGGTTCGTCTTTTTCGACGGTGAAGAGGCTATTCTTCAATGGTCTTCTGATGACAGCCTCTATGGCAGTCGGCATTTGGTGAAAGAGCTTAAAGAACAAGGGATCCTCTCTCTGGTTCGGTCGGTAATTCTTCTCGATATGGTTGGGGATCAAGATCTTACTATCTGCCGGGAGGCCTATTCAACCAAATGGCTCCAAGACCTGATCTGGTCGGTGGCTTCGCAGATGAACTACCAGCAATACTTTCGGGAATGCAGCCAGCAGGTCATGGATGACCATTGGCCCCTCCTTCAGGAGGGAATCTCAGCAGTCGATATCATTGACTTTCAGTATGGAGGAAGTGAGCCGCCAGGCATCTATTGGCATACGGCTCAGGATACTCTGGACAAGGTCAGTGCCGAAAGCCTCCAGGTGGTCGGAGAAGTGGTTTATAAAAGCATATTTCAGGTTCAAAAGGCATTGTTTGGAGAGATGAATTAAGCTTCTTATCTCAAAGAAGGGGATTGCTCATATGGATGTGAAATCTTTAACTTGCCTGCTACTAGCTCTCTTATCCCTTAATCTTTTATCCCTTAATCTTTTCGTTTCATCATCAGCCGCAAAGACATTGTCAGCAGCAGAGGCTGAAACCATACACCAGCTTGATCCTGTGATTGTCTCTGCTGACCGCATCCGCCAGCCGATTAATACCTCTGCCTCTTCAGCCACCCTGATCAGCGGAGAAGAGCTAGCTGAAAAACGTCCCTCCCGGATTGATGACCTCCTTAGAGGCTCACCTGGTGTCTCTATCAATAGCTCCGGCACAACAGGGGAAACTATTACCATTCGCCTGCGGGGAAGCGCCTCGAATCAGACCCTGGTGCTGATCGATGGTCTGAAGGTCAACTCTCCCTGGGATGGTACTTACGGCGAATGGGGCAATACGGATCTTGGCGATATTGATCGGATTGAGATTCTCCGCGGCACTCAAAGCGAGCTCTACGGCTCAGAGGCTATGGGCGGTGTGGTGCAGCTCTTTACCAAGGGAGGAGGGAAAAGCAGGGGAGCAGCTCTTTCTTTGGGGGCGGGAAGCTTTGGAACCTGGAGGGAATCTGTGGAGCATAGCGGAGGAGGGGAGAGGGTAAATTATCTTTTTTCCGCTTTTACCCAAAAAATTTCACCCGGGCAATTTGATCATGATTCTTATTGGAGCAAGGGGCTGAGTGGCCGATTTGATTGGCAGATCGATCAGTCTTTGTCTCTTTCGGCCATATGCCGCCTGCGAGAGGCAGAAAAAGAGCTAGCAGTCAACCCGGAAGGGGCCGTCTCGGCAACCCAGGCCACCTTCTTCTGGGATGATAAGGGGCGGCGCCGCGGCCGCCTTTCTCAGCAAACCCTGGCTATTGAAGGCTATCCCTACGATGTCTGGCATTACCGGATCACCTTCGGCGCTCTACAGGACCATTACCGGGCCGAGAAAGGGGTCTTTGGCCAGCCTGCTGCCCTCTCGATCACTGATGTTTCAAGCGGCCGCCTTGTGGTTGGAACTCAGCATGATTTCACCTGGCCCAGCCTATCTGCTGGCAGCGGCGCTTTCAGCCATACCTCAAGCCTGGGGCTAGAATATGAGCAGGATGCAGCAGATGGCCTGGTAGAGATGGCTGGTATACCAAGCAGCCGAAAGAGTGTTGATAAAAGCCGCTCATTGTGGTCTTTATTTTTCCAGGACCGGATCGAGTCTCACTCTTCGGTCTTGACTGCCGGGCTGCGCTGGGATAAAAATTCAGCCTATGGAAAAGTAGTAAGCCCGCGGCTTAGTGAATCCCTTCTGCTTGACCAAAAAAGCAGGATGAGGCTTAAGATAAGTTGGGCAAAGGGATTTCGGGCTCCAACCTTCAAGGAACTCTACTATCCTAACCGCGGCAACCCAAACCTTAATCCTGAGCGCAATACTAGCTTTGAGGTCGGCCTGGTCCAATCTCCGACTGAGAAGCTAACTGTTGGCTGCACCTGGTTTCGGATGAAATTTCAAGACCTGATCACCAAAACCCTAACCAGCGCCGAGAATATCGGCCAGGCTGCAAGCAGAGGGATTGAAGGGGAGATCACCTATCATCCCCTCTCAAACTTAGGCCTTCAACTCTTCTATACCTACCTCGATTCAGAGGATAAGGATCATGGCCACGAGATCCCGGAAATGCCGCGGCATACCTGGAAAATAGCCGCAGGGTATCACCGAGGAGGATTTTTTCTCTCTCCAGTGATTCAAATAATTAGCCGCGAATATTCTCTTTCCTACCTTGATCCCCCTTTTTCTCTCCTTGATCTTCAAGGGCATCCGATGAAGAAGTACAATCCAGGCTATAGCCGGATCGATCTGGTCATCCAGTACGATCTTCCTCACTATCCGAGGTCAGCAAACGAATGGCAGTGGTATGCGCGGATCAATAACCTCCTTGATAAGGAATACTATGAAGTTCAGGGGTTCCCTGCACCGGGTATCAATTTCCTGACCGGCATCAGCGGAAGGTTTTAAGTAACCACAATAAATACCTCAAGATGATTTCAAAATGACAATTACTAGCCATAATTCTCAAAAAATATCCAAAACTCGCAGAATATCAAAACTATCCACCAAGCTGATCCTGGTCTTGGTTCTCTCCTCCCTGATTCCTCTCCTCATTTATGGAATAATTTCGATCAAGGTCTCACGGTCTGCCTATTTTCAATCCATTGCCGAGAGAAACAGATGGGTAGCCATGAGTACAGCCTATCAGATCGAAAGCTACATCAAGCATAACCTGGCCATTCTTCAAGGATTGGCCAATAATATCGATCGAGTTTATCTGAATAAGTGGCAAAAAGAGATCATCATCAAAAACTTTTTTATAAATTTTAATGAATTTCGAGAAATTTCTCTTCTTGACCACCAAGGGCTAGAGGTAGCTACCAGCAGACTGGAAGGAGAAAAATTACGGAATAGATCGCAAGAGGAATTTTTTCAAAAAGCCATCCGGGGAAGTGTCTATTTGTCCAAGATTTTTATTTCTAATACCCTGCTGCCCTCAATGATTATTGCCATTCCCCTCAGGAGCGTAGGCACTATTGATGGTGTACTTGTTGGGGAATTAGACCTTTCCGATATGTGGGAGCTGATCGACAAGATCAGAATCGGAACGCATGGAATTGTATTTGTGGTTTCTCAATCAGGGCTCCTTATTGCTCATGGGGATGATGAGCAAAAGCCGGATATCTTCAAACACAAAAACCTCGCTCAGCTTGAAATTGTCAAATCCACGATCCAGGGGAAAACTGCTACCCTGACCTATACGAACGATGTTGGCATTAATGTGCTGGGGAGCGGCTACCCTGTCAAGCCCTTGGGCTGGGGGGTAGTGGCTGAGCAGCCTACCGATGAAGCATTCGTGCTCGCTAGCAGAATGAGTTTGACCTTATCCGTTCTAACCATCCTTTTTTTGGCCATCATGATAACCTTGGGAATTATTGGAGGAAGACAGGTAACCAGGCCCATCTATGAGTTAATCGAGCTAACCAGGGCGATCGCCTCAGGTAATCTGAGCCGATCGGCGAATGTGTCTTCCGGCGATGAATTTGAGGAGCTGGCCAATTCATTCAATCTGATGACCTTGAGACTGGCCGAGCTTCAGGAGGAGATTCGTCTCAGCGAGCGATCATCAATTTTCGCCAGGCTAGCGGCTGGTCTGGTTCATGACCTCAAGCATCCGATCAAGAATATCGAAAACAGCAGCCATCTTATCCTGCGGCTCTATCACGATCCGGAATATCGGCAGTTTTTTCAGAAAACAGTTCAAAAGGAATTCAGCAATATCAACCGATTCCTGGAAGACTTACACGACCTTACTCATTCGGCTCCTGTGGTCCCCATCGAGTTAAATGCCGAAGCCTTTCTCATGGAGATGATCAATCTCTATCGGGATGAAACCAGCCAAAAGGGGATTGAATTGCAGTTTATCTGCAAGGCTTGCGGGGTGCGAATCCTGGCCGATAAATTCCTCCTTGAGCGGATCATCAAGAACCTGATCACCAATGCCATAGAAGCTATGCCCAAGGGAGGCCTTCTGCAGATTACCCTGAGCAGGGATGATGACCAAGCCGAGCTAAGGCCAAAGATGGCCAAAATAATCATTGAGGATACAGGAGTGGGCATCCCCAAGGAGCGACTTGAGACCCTCTTTACTGACTATATTACCACCAAGAAAAGAGGACTTGGGCTTGGGCTGGCCATAACCAAAAAAAATGTCCTGGAACTTGGAGGAACGATAACGGTAGAGAGCGAGCTTGGCAAGGGGACTATTTTTACCCTGGCTTTTCCCCTGGTAAGTGAAACTAAGGAGCAAAAGGAAATAAGCTAAGATGATAGCTACAAAAATGATAGCTGCAAGAGTGCAGACCTTTCCTCCTTCCCTCACTCCCCGCGGCTTATAAGCTGAAGCCCCTTGGGCAGGGATTCGCCGAAAACAAGGCTCTGCTCTCGACTTTGGTAGCGGATCACCTCGCGAACAGTCTGAATCGCCTGATCCAGAGCAGCTAGGTCGGATTTAGCTTCTTTCCTGAGTCGGTCAAAGAATTCAATCAGGCGGCCTTGAGCCGCATCGCTGATATTTCGCGCCCGATCAGGAGTCTTTCGAGCCAGTTGGGTCAGGGTGAAGATTTTCTCATCCTGGGGCAGGTTCTCAATTTCCAAAAGACGACCGATCCACTCCTCAGCCACCTCAGCCGAAACAACAGCATGGGCACTGGCATACAGCGGCTGGCGGGCTCCGATGCGGGCTAAAGCCCACAGATCAGCCGCCAGGGGCCGCCCTCGGCTCAGGCGCTCCAGTACGGCATTGCCTAGGGCTTCTTTACTGCTTGCATCCAGCCGCTCAAGGCTTGCAGCCAGACGCCACATCTCGGCTAGCTCATGAGGAGAGGGCTTTGGCCAAGGGGGCGTTTTCTTTTGAGGAAGCAGCCAGGGGCAGATCTTGCGGAAAACCTCTATCTGCTGATTCTGGTTTAGCCCACCAGCCACCCGACGATAAAGGATCCAGCCCTGGGTTCTGATCTCCCGATCCTTTACTTCCCTCAGCCCTTGAGAGATCACCTTCAGAAGATTTTTGATCCGCCACTCATCCAGAGGATAGCCAAAGCCCGGACGAAGGCAAAAGCCAACCAGATTCAGCCAGCGGGCCTCATGGGCTGTCGAGCGGCCCCTAGAGTCTGAAAATTCAAGAAGCATCTCGCCAATTTTGCGCAAGGTAAAGATTGGCCATCCCTGTCGAGGAGTGCTCAGAGCATCTTCTATTTTTTTCACAAGGTTATCCGGGGTCACTTTCTCCGCTGCCGCAGAAAGTTCTCTGGAGTCTGGACCAAAAGCCGCCGAAAGAAGCGGCCGAATCTTATCCGTATCCAGCATACTTTCTTCTGTCTCCACCACTTCCCCCTCTTCCTCTACTGCTTTTCCCTGATCTTCTACCAGTGATAAGAGCTGATTTGCTTTTCCTTCCTCCTCTCGAATGGCGAACTGGAGCTTCCACTGCCGATCCGTGCCCCGAGAAACGCACCACAATTCCAGGGTCCCGATCTCGGTCAGCTTGGCGCGAAGATACACGGGAACCTTGGTGAGTTTGGCCCGGCCTCGGCGCAGGATAGTCTGAATCGGGGGCAGTGGGGTAAGGGGTTCTTCCCCTGCGCTTTCTGAGCCTGTTTGCGGATTGATGGGCAGAAGATCTCCTGGCTGATCGAGCAGGCGGGTACTTGAGGTATAGAGGGGAAAGCTTACCGGCTCACCAATCAATAAGATAAATTCCCGATCTTTGATCTCAACCTCTTGCCCCTCTTCCATCTTCCTCGGCACAAGGCACAGAGCCTGGGCAGATTCAGCTCTTCCCGTCGTGCCAACCCCGACATAGTATGATCGGCCAATCCCTCCACTTATCCTAATGCCTTTCCCTCGACGCACCTGTCCATAATAGGCGGCTCCGTAGGCTACGGACAGATCGCCCATCTGGTGGGAGAGCACGGCCAGGGGAGGAAAGCCCTGCTCTGCGTCCGTTTTGGCTCCTCCTTGGGGAGCTTGATGATTGGGCCAAAACCAGCTTTCCACGATCTGAACCATTCTATCCTGCAAAAACTTTGGCTTAAGCGCGCCTCCATTGAAGAGAATGGCATCGGGCCGAAGAGCCATCTCCTCAGCAGCAGAGGATGAGCCTTGGCTGGTTTTCTCCCGCAGCTCACGGATAGCAGCCCGATGCTTTCGAAGGAATGAAGCTAGATGCCGAGATACGGCTGTATCCTGCACATAGGGAAGCCCCCACTCCTGAAGCCCTAGCCGAGAGGACCTGATAGGATCATCTTCCAGCCTGCTTTCAGGAAAAAACCCCCTCTCGATAATTTCCCGCACCTCCTCTTCGGTCAGGTCGTATTTCAGGGTGCTGCCTATCAGACGGCTGCTCCTGTCCTGAATCACTACCGGATAGAAACGCTGGCCACCGCCTCCCTCGGCCAAAAGCTCCTCTTTGGCCTTGCGGCAGCCGTGGCAGAGCATAGACCACTGACCGGAATCAAGCACCCCGGTCTGTCCCATCAGTTTGAGCTCGATATGACGGGCAAGAGCCATATCAATATTGTCTCCACCCAGGATGAGATGATCTCCTACGGCGATGCGGGTAAAGAGCGGCTTTCCACCCTCCTCCTGCACAGTAATCAGACTAAAGTCTGTTGTGCCGCCGCCCATATCGCAAATGAGCACAATCTGGCCGTTGTGTAGGTACTGATGCCACACGTCGCGATGTAAGGCTATCCAGGCATAGAAAGCAGCCTGAGGCTCTTCAAGGAGAGTAACCCTGCTAAATCCCGCCTTCTGCGCTGCCTCCAGGGTCAACTCACGAGCAACCTCATCGAAAGAGGCTGGAACGGTTAGAATAATCTCCTGATTCTGCAACTCGTATTCCGGTCTGCCTTGGGCCATTTGATAGTTCCAGGCATCTTTGAGGTGTTGCAGATAGCGGGAGGAGGCCTCAATGGGGGAGAGTTTTTCAAGCCCCCGGGCGCCGCTCCAGGGCAAAATAGCCGCCCGACGGTCCACGCCTGCATGACAGAGCCATGATTTGGCTGAGGAAACCAGCCTCTGAGGCACAGCCGCACCCAGCTTTTTGGCTAGCTCTCCTACCACATAGCTAGTCTTGGCATTCCAGGGCAAGCGAATGGTTTCCTGCATCACCTCATGTTCACCAGCCAGATAGAGGTAGGAGGGAAGCATGGGCAGAGGGGCTACCATCCCCTCTGAGACCAATTGGAGAATCTGAAAGACCTCAATGCCAGCCTCCTCCCCGCGACTGTTATCCACATAGGCAAGGGCGCAGTTTGTGGTCCCAAGATCAATGCCGATGGTAAAAGGGGAGGGTGGGGCTGATGAGCGAAGATCAGAGTTCATGATTTTTAGCCTTTAATTTTTGATTTATTATTTTTTAGCTTTTAAATTTTAATCGCTCTTATTTTATTATTATTTATTACGGTGTCTGATATGAAGAGCGAATTTAATAGATAATTCCAACCCGTTTGCTGACCTCTTTCATGGTTTCATTAGCCACAGAACGGGCTTTTTCCGCGCCGGCTTTGAGGATCTTTCGCACAAATTCCCTATCCTCTTCCAGGGCCTTCTTTCTTTCACGATGAGGGGTAAAGTATTGCCAAATCGCCTCAGCCAGGGCCTTTTTTACCTCTCCATAGCCGACTCCACCCTGGAGATAGCGCTGGCGCAGAGCCTCGGCCTCATCCCTGGAGAGAAACAGCCGGTAGAGCTTGAAGACATTGCAGGAGTCAGGATCTTTGGGCTCTTCCACACTCTTTGAATCAGTTACGATACTCATGACCTTTTTTTGCAACTGACTCTTTTCGGCAAAGATTTCAATAGTATTGCCATAAGATTTTGACATCTTCTGGCCATCGGTGCCTGGCACCACAGCCACCTCTTCGCTGATCTCAGGCTCTGGAATAGTGAATACCTGACCATACTGCCCGTTGAATTTTAGGGCAATATCACGAGTTACCTCAAGGTGCTGCTTTTGATCCTGACCAACCGGCACCCGCTCTGACTGATACAAGAGGATATCCGCAGCCATCAAAACCGGATAGGTAAACAGGCCAGTGTGAGGACTAAATCCTCTGGCAATTTTATCCTTGTAGGAATGACAGCGCTCAAGCAATCCAAGCGGAGTGAAATTAGATAAGACCCAGGTCAGCAGATTTACCTCGGGCACATCGGACTGAACCCAGAAGATCGCCTTTTCAGGGTCAAGCCCAAGAGCTAAAAAGGTTGTAGCCGCATCGAGGGTCTGTTTGGCCAGAAGCTCTCCATCCGCCACTGTAGTCATGGCATGAAGGTTAGCAATAAAACAGAAGAGCTCGTGCTGCTCCTGATATTCAATCATTTTTTTCATCATGCCAAAATAATTACCGATATGAAAGCTGCCCGATGGCTGTATACCCGACAATATCCGCATGGTTCGTCCTGCTCCTTCTAGTCTCGTTATTTCAATCTCGTCTCGTTATTTCAATAATAGGTGAATAGGTGCGCTATTTCTGATAGCAGACCAATCCTCCCACCGCTACCACAGTAACATCTTGTGGCATTCTCTTTGGCCGCATCTTCCTGCCAATGAGGTTTTTTCAATTATCCTTCTTCATAAGGTTTTCTGACGGTGAATTCTAATTTCCAGCGGTTGCGCTCATCTCGGCTAACAAACCACAGCTCCAAAGTGCCGATTTCCGTAAGATGAGCATGGAGGCGAACCGGAATGGTCACTCCTTCCTGTCCTTCGAGGGTAAGATGAGCCTCAAGAGAGGTCAATTCCTCAATTTCTTCCTGCCAGTTTTCAATCAACTCCCCGATCTGGTCGTGGCGTCTGATGGAGGAGGCAAAAAAGCGAAAATCTGCTGGCTCACCAACAATCAGCCCGAATTCCTGCCCTGGGATCTCAACCTCGGTCCCTTCCTCCATTCCAAAGGGCACCACGCACAGGGCCTTTATAGGCGGTGGAAATCCAGGCACAGAAGGCATGGAGGTTTCAATGCCGATATAGTATGAGCGGGCAGCTCCACCACGGATGCGAATGCCTCGGCCGCGACGGGCAAGACCGTATGAGGCAGCCCCATGAGCTACTGCCAGATCAAGGTTTGTTTCCTGCAAAACTCTAAGCGGCGTCCCTCCCTCGGCCTCAATCCAACTATTGATCACTTCAACTACTCGCTCCTGTAAAAGCCTGGCTTTAAAAACACCACCGTTAAAGAGAATAGCTGTGGGATGAATAAACTTTTTCCCCGCGGTTTTCTCCCTAAGCTGCGGGAAATTATCCAAAGCCTTAAGGTGCACCCCAAGAAAACGGGCTAGGTGCCGAGTTACCGCAGCATCAGCCGCATAGGGCAATCCCCACTCCTGGAGTCCCACCGCCCGCTGGGTTCTCGGACGATCCTCAGCCTCACAGGCTGGGAAAAAACCCTCAACCAGCACCGACTCAACCATTTGGCGACTCAAGCGGCTGCTCAAGGTGCCGCCAATCAGGCTGCTCCCCCGACCAGGGATAGTAACCGGATATTCCTGGCAGTTAGGATCATTCAGGATCGTCTCCTTGGCCAGACGGCAGCTCTGCCACAGGATACGGTTTTGCCAGATATCAAGGCTGGCTGGTGCTCCCTCCTCTCGCATCTTGTTCTGAACAGCTACGGCCAGGGCAAGATCCATATTATCACCGCCCAAAAGGATATGTTCTCCAACGGCAACACGATTTAAAACCAGGTTCCCCTCTTCTTCGCCAACCGCAATCAGGCTAAGGTCTGTAGTGCCTCCCCCGATATCGCAGACAAGGATTAGATCACCGACCCTAACCTTAGCCCGCCAATCCTCGTTAGCCCGAATCCAGGAATAAAAGGCCGCTTGGGGCTCTTCCAGTAAAATCGCGTTTTCCAGCCCAGCAGCTCGGGCCGCCTCCATAGTCAACTCTCTGGCCACGGCATCAAAAGAGGCTGGAACGGTCAAAAAAATCTGCTGATGCTCAAGGAAATAATCAGGATTGTCTTCGCTCTGCAGATAATTCCACGTTTCCCGAATATGCTCAAGGTAGCGCTTTGAAGCCTCAAGAGGAGAGACTTTTTCAACCTCAGCCGGGCTTTGCCAGGGAAGAATCGGAGCCCGCCGGTCCACTTCGCCATAGCAAAGCCAGGATTTAGCTGAGGAAACAAGCCGCTGAGGCACCTCAGCTCCCCTGCTTCTAGCTAGCTCCCCAACAGCAAACTTGCGCTCTGCATCCCAGGGCAGAGCCAGGCTCCCTTTAGCCAGCTCATACGGTCCGGGCAGATACAGAAATGAAGGCAAAAGGGTGCGGCTCTCCACTGTCCCCTCATGAACAAGCTGGGGAATCTGGAGATATTGAATTTCCCCCTCACCCTCATTATCCGAAGAATCTCTGGTGTCGACAAACCCTACTGCACAGTTAGTCGTACCCAGATCAATGCCCACGATATACCGTGAATCGATCATAAAAATAAAATCCTCCTCAAAAAAGCTTTGCCGGCCGAAAAAAAGCGTATGGAGACTTTTTAAAAAGCTTTTTTCCCAAAAACACTCACCCCTCCTGCGCAGGCTTTATGACCTCAACTTCAGCCGGAGCAATCACCGACGGATCCTGGCCCTTTGGCAGATCGGGCAAATTTAGCCGACAGGCTCTCCAGCCATGATGTTTTAAAATTCCGGTAAAGGGTGGATCCCCAATAACATACCCACTCAGCCTGACCACAGAAGGGTCTACTCCCTTTTCGATGGTTACTGTGCTCCCCTCAGGCTCTTTCCTGATCGGCTCAACAGTGAGAATCCCATCCAGCGCCCTTCTGCATCCCTCATGAACCGTTCTTACTGCCGCGCCGATCTGATAGTCCGAATAGGCGGAGATATCCTCCTTGAGAAAGTCGATCAGGCGACCTTCTCTCTGCAACAAGGAAAGGATCTGAATCCCTTCCGAAGGGGCTCCAGAAAGAAGGCCAGATATCCTCTTCGCTATATCCTTACTCTTGAGCACGGTAAAAAAGCTTTTAAAAGCCAAACCCAAACGCCCCATCTATCGCCTCCTTGAACTTTTATTGAAACTTCCAATCCACACTCTTTTAATTGTCGGCCGTCAAGACAAAAAATCTATTCACTATTCGATTTTTCCCCTGCAATATTTTTTTCATCTTCCACCAAAGTAGACACAAAATTATAACATAAAAAGGAATAGAAGGGGAGAGGGGTAATAAAAGGCCAGATGTTCCCCATGTTTAAATTAGGAGGAGGAGATAAGCCGCAGGGTAAGGGTATTGAGGTAAAAGATAATAGTA
>JAILZY010000165.1 GCA_023512255.1 bacterium
ACGCCAGCTACCCCCAAGAGATTATTGGTGGTCTGAGCGATGCATCCGGCCATGTGGGTCCCATGCCCATAGTCATCGTTTGGATAGGCATCGAGGTTGACAAAGTCATAGCCAGGTACAAAGAGAGTTCCGGCAAGGTCTGGCGCCTTGGCATAGACTCCGACTGTCTGGTAAGCTACACCACTGTCAAGAAGAGCCACCAGGGCGCCGATGCCAGTGCTAAAATCCCAGGCATAGCTACAGTTTAGCCTTGGCAGGTGCCACTGGTAGGTATAGTAAGGATCATTGGGAATGAAGTTTGCATAGCGATAAAGGTTAGGGCTGGCATAGAGAACCGAAGGCTCGAGAGAAAGACGACGAGCCATCTCCGGAGCAGGCACGTAGCTTGGTATGGCCAGGAGTTTATAGCCTGCATAGGGGCTTGCGTAAATTTCACGGCACTGATGGGTGGCGTAGACCCTGGCTATTTCAGCCATTGGGGTGCCAGGCCAGAAGGTGACTAAAACTTGGCCGGCTACATAGTTTGGCTGGCCAGGGATATAGTAATTTAGCGCTTGAGCGGCTGCTGGTGGGCCGTAGCGAAATTGGGCTGTATCCAATCCTGTAGGCTCTGCTGGAAGCAGAGAAGAGAGAGGAGAAAGAAGGGGAGAGGTGGCGGCTGACCAGCGGGAGAGTGAGGCTTCAGGGGGAAATAGACTGTATAGCCAGCTTCCTGCAGGCAAAGGGGACTGCACATGCGGCACAGGGGTAGGCGAGTAGGCAGGCAGAGGAGTTACCAGCGGCGTAGATGTCCAGGGGATAAAATTGGGGTAGGCGAAGGCCCAGGGGTCTAGCCAGGCTGGAGTGGAAGATACGACATTTTGGGCTAAAGATAAAACCACGGCTAGAAAAATAGCTGCCAAGATAAGGCTGAAAAAAAGGTATTGTTTTAATTGGATTTTATTTTTATTGACCTTATTCATATTAAACCTCTCCTCAAGATTGCAACTCTCATCAAGTATTGACTTTGGAATTAGATAAGATATTGAAAATTTTTAAAATCTTTGGATTATAATCATATATAACCAAATTTAAATGCGCATTATTTTAGGATAGTTAAAATAGTGTGGACCGAATACTAGTCGGGCAGTGAATAAGGGTAGTATGCTATCTCTTCAACTTGAGCTAAGTTATACAGCGATCCATATAAAGTGTTGTCCGGCGATCCCTATAAAGTTTAACATGTTAGACATAAAAAAGGCAAATTCCAGAAAAGAAAAATTTTTTCGGTCAGCAGAAGTTTTGAGGTAAGCGCTCTCTGTTTTATTTCTTATTCTTATTTTATTATTATTCTTTAAGGAGGCTTCTCGGGAGTTTAAGGAGGCTTCGGGAGGCTTCATCCTACCTTAAGAAGGCTACTCCGGCACCTGATCTCTCAGCCGAGCCCAGGTAATTCCCAGATATTCATAAAATACCCGCTCCGCTTTCCGAAGGTTTCTGGCGCTTGGGAAAAATGAGCTGATGCTGAGCCTTTGCTCATCCTTTGCCAAGTATCCTGCAGGTGCCGGGATGGGATTTAGGCCAAGATTTTGAAACAAGGCCATTGACCGTGACATATGTGATGCTGAGGTTACAAGGATAAACCGCTCAGGGCCAACAATCGGCTTTATCAAAAGCGCCTCATCTCGGGTATCTTTCGACCAAGGTTCAATGATAATGTCGCTCTCGGAAACACCAAGCTCCTGGGCTACCCGTGCCAGAACATAAGCATGAGGGATCGGATCAAAGATAGATCCACCAGACAGAATGAGCTTGCTGCCTCTATGCTTTCGGTAGATTCGAATTCCTTCAACTAGCCGGGCCAAGGCATCTTCATCGAGCTGGCTGGAGGTTGGGATATTTGGATCAGACTGATGTCCTGCACCAAGAACAACAATAAACTTTATCTTTTTCAGTGAGTCGGCATATGCCTGCCGAGCCAATACCCGCTCATACGGTTCATATTTTCTTTCCAGGGGCTTGAGCAAACGGTTTGATACGGCACCATAACTTAAGGCTAGCATAAGAAGTAGCCCTATGCTGACTAATACCTTTCCTGCACGCTGCCTTTTGGTAAACCAGAGGAGAACCAAGCCGATAAGGGAAAACTCAAAGCTTAAAAATATCGGGAAAAGAAACTGGGAAACTATTTTTTTCAGAATAAACATGGTGAGCATAATTTGTCAAAGCCCCAAGCTTGAGATGGTGAGATGGTTTGTCAGACAGTCTCAGTGAAAATTTTTCTACTTGAAAAATCACTATAGCAGAGATAATAAATAATTTCAATCAAATATGTCAGGGCAGTAGTCTAAAAATCTATCAATTGATATTAAGACTAACCAATTTTCTTAAAACTAACCAATTTTCCATGCAATCGCCCTGCTTCTGGGGCTGTCGCAGATATTCTTTGCATTCCCCTCACCACGCCCATCTAGGGAGGAGAATGCGAAGAACATCTGGAGCTGTCGCAGATGTTCCCCATGTTGAAAAAATAATGTTGAAAATATAAAGGGGAGGAGAGAAAATAAAGAGAGAAGAAAGTT
>JAILZY010000065.1 GCA_023512255.1 bacterium
AACTTTCTTCTCTCTTTATTTTCTCTCCTCCCCTTTATATTTTCAACATTATTTTTTCAACATGGGGAACATCTGTCTTCTACCCCGATTTATTGACTTTAGCTGAAAATGGTGTTAAATTAGAAGCACTTTTAATATAAAATATTATTATAGCCGCTGGCTATAATAGCTATCCATAAAACTAGTGAGTGGCGAATAATATAACATAAAACTCTTAAGATACATAAAACTATAAAATTACCATTTTTATAATTATTACCTTAATAACATAGCTTTATAATCATTACCTTAAATAGCATAGCCGGTGATGGTCTATCGGGGCTATACAGGAAGAAAAACACAACGGAGGAAAAGCCCAAAATGCCTGTAATCACCAAAAGTTTCACCCTTGAGACAAGGGGCAATACGCAGATATTGGATATTACCCAGCAGGTTAAAAAACAAATCCTAAACTCTGGCTTGTCTTCAGGCATAGCCACGGTTTTTGTAGCTGGATCAACTGCAGGCGTAACTACTATCGAGTACGAATCAGGGGCAATCAATGATCTGGCTGCGGCCATCGAGCGACTTATTCCTGTATCTATGCACTATGACCATGATGCTCGCTGGGGCGATGGGAATGGATATGCCCATGTTCGGGCCGCCCTGGTAGGGGCCTCGCTGACCGTACCTTTTCAGAATAAGCAGGTTTTGCTCGGCACCTGGCAGCAGATCGTTCTGCTCGACTTTGATAACCGGCCTAGATCTCGCGATATTATTGTTCAATTAATTGGTGAATAGGATTGGCCCAAGAGCAGAAAGCCAAAGAGTATAATCGGAAAAAAATTTTTCTTGAAATTGCCGAAACTATCTGGCTGATAATCTTCTTAATCTGGCTCATGTACGGGGGCTGGGCAGTAGCCATAAGAAATTTTCTGGCCAGCTTATCTTCCTCTACCTGGGTGTTAAACGGGCTGTATATCATAGTCTTTCTGCTGCTGATCAAGGTGGTCATACTGCCTCTGAGTTATTATTCTAGCTATCGGATCGAGCACCGCTATGGGCTATCGCGGGAGAGTTTTAGCGCCTGGATGGTCGATGAGCTGAAAGAGCTAGCTCTGTCTATAGTCTTTGGCCTGTTGATCGGAGAGACAGTCTATGCTCTTATGGCTAGATTTCCTTATCTGTGGTGGCTAATCGCTTCCTTAATTCTCAATGTGGCTCTTATTATCCTGACCAAACTGGCTCCGGTTGTGCTGATGCCTATTTTTTTCCGCTTTAAGCGCCTTGAAGACAAGGAGCTTGAAGCTAGGCTCATCAGGCTAACTGATCAGGCTCATACCCGCATCAGCGGCGTGTTTGAGATGAGCCTTGGCCAAAAAACCAAGGCGGCTAATGCAGCCCTAGCCGGAATCGGCAGCACCCGGCGGATTATTTTATCCGACACCCTGCTCGAGGGCTACAACCATGACGAAATCGAGACCATTATGGCCCATGAGCTTGGACACCATGTCTATAACCACATGTGGAAGGGGATCCTGATCCAAAGCCTGCTGATCACTCTACTCTTCTTTTTGATTGCTCATAGCCTAGGCAAGGGAGTTTTGTGGTTTCACCTCAAGGGGATTGACGATATCGCTGGGCTGCCCTACCTGACCCTTATCACTACTCTGTTTTCCTTAATCTTTTTGCCACTGGTCAATCTGTACCTACGATCTTTGGAATATAAGGCTGACCACTATGGAGTCTCGATCACTGGCAAGCGAGACAGTTTCATCTCAGCTCTGGAAAAGCTGGCCCGGCAAAATCTCTGTGATCAGGAACCAAACCCGGTGGTTGAGTTTTTATTCTATAGCCACCCTTCGATATCCAAACGAATAGGACGTCTTCTGGTCAATGGGTGAGATTAAAATACCCAAAAAAATAAAACCTTTTGCCGGATTGCTCCTTGCAGATCTTTGCCTGCTCGATGAGGTTGAGCGAAGGCTAGAGTCTGTCTTTGGTCCAATCGACCTGCAAAGTGAGATTATCCCCTTTAGCCATTCGGATTACTATTGCCCTGAGATGGGAAAGCAGATCCTTCGCCTCTGGGTCAGCTTTTCCGAGCTGTCCGATCCGGGCAATCTGGCATGCTGGAAGATCGAAGCAAACGGCCTGGAAATGATCTGGGCACACAGAGAGGAAGGTAAAGCTCGACGACAGGTTAATATCGATCCTGGTTATGTGACTGACTCAAAGGTTATTCTTGCCTCCACTAAGGACTACAGCCACAGAATTTACCTTGGCCACGGCATCTATGCAGAAATAACCCTAGGTTATCGAAGAAATAAGGGCTGGCAGTCCTTTGACTGGACCTATCCAGACTATCGGGAGAAGGCGGCGGCGGATTTCTTTACCCTGATGAGAAACAGCTTGCTGGCCAAACGCCGCGCAGAGTAAAGTCTTGAATGTGGGTCCGATATAGCTTTCGATAGGTAAGTAAAACCACTAAGTCAAACTCACGAAAAATACAAAAAGCTATCTCTGATTAAGCCTATCCGGATCTTAGATTTTCAACTTTTTCTTTACAAAATCTCTTTGTTTCATTAAAATAAAATCCTTAAAATTGCTCCCCAGGTTCATCATGCTTATATAAAAAATATCTCAATTCTCGAACCTCGATCCGGCTCTTGTGATCTCTCTGTGTGTTTACTTTGTGGCCTATTTTTACAGTATCCGCGCCTTTATTCTTATCTTCCAGTAAGCGAGGTATGGTCAAAAAGAGATAATTGATTAGCAAATCTGCCGGTTTGCCGGTGATCGGATAAGCCTTATCCTGAAAGCTTATTATTGGAGGAGAAGAGATGAATCATAAGCGATTAAAAATCTGCAAATTGATTGTTTTTTTGACCGGATTTGCTTTTCTCTGCCTGCATGTCTCATTAATACCTTGCGCAGAGGGGTATTTTCCTGCTACCACTTGGCCGCTCATCCGCTCTGGTCAGATTTTTACCCCTACTGCTGTCTCCGTAACCCCTAGCTTTGGCGGATCAGGGGCAGGAAGCGGAGTATGGGGCCTTGGGGGATCCCCTGGGGCCGGAGCTGGCCTGGGTGGGGGAATATTGGGCGGTGGCGGGATTGGTGGCGGAACAACATCAGCTCTCATGTCGCTTGGAGGAGGAGCAGGAGGTGGCCTTCCCACAGGCTGGATGGTGGGGTCGACAGGGGCGGTAAGCGGATTTGCTGGAGTAGGCGGCCCAGGCAAGCTGACCACAGGCCCGGTTGGTGGTGGCCCTGGCAAAATTTCTCCGACCAGCCCTAATTTGGCCTCGCCTTGGCCGAGTCCAGGCCTTAGTGCCCCTCTGCCTCCTACTACCGCTCCTTTGCCCGGGGTGGCGCTCACAGCCTCAATCCCGACCACAGGCTCTGCTGCTCCACCAACCGCCCTAATCCCCTTGAGCCCGCCAGCAAGTATTCAGACCGCAATCAATCCAGGGGAAATAGCCTCGATAGTATACCTTGAGCCTCCTGCCCCTATTCTACCCCCCCCTTCCTCCATCCCTTCTATAACCCGCAACTATATCAACTTGGACTGCATGGGAATCTACGCACCGGTTGATCCCTATAATTTCGCCGTAGTAAACAACTTTTTTCGGGGCGGAATCTATACCGGCGCCGTCACTCAGGTCTCTGGAAACGTGGAGACCATCACTACGCCGGTAGTTAAACCCTTGTATGTCAGTCGCCCGCCAGTGGCGGTAGTAGACCTAAACAGCATAAAGTATAAGCCTACCATTGGTGGCGGCAATTCTATGTTCTCATCTCCTTTTGTCAACATTTACGGACCTCATGGCGAGCTTCTTAGCGGCAGCAGAGAAGCTGCTGCTCTGAACCTTTTGGGGCTGAGGGGAGCTGCGCTCTCTTGGCAGGCTCCTTTCTTTCCCCTGCTGGGAGCAAGATCTATGGCCTATTTGGCCTTTTCTCCTCCACTGCCGCTCTCATTAACTGGTAGCAGATATTTCCCTAGCGCTCCTTTTGGGGCACGCCAGGCCCATATTTTGCCTGCACCATTTATCCCAGGCTTTTGGCCTGTAGGATTTTGGCCAGCCCCAGGATTGTTTTGAAACTCGGCTATCCTGTCTGGCAGGAAGATCAGAAAAATTTTCACTACCGACACTTTTATCGTCTATTGTCACTCCCGCGAAGGTGGTAATCCATCTATGGTTGCAGCAACCCTCTGGATTCCCTCCTACGTGGGAATGATATAAAATGCCTGCACTTAGTTAAAAGGCGCATACAAAGAGGCTCATACAAACAAAGAGGCTCATACAAAACCGGAAGATAAAATATGCCCGCTAGTTTGGGAAAAATTTCGGCATCAGATATTTTTAACCCGATTGCAAAAATTTATTAGCAATTATCTGATCTTGTGATATAATTGTGTTCCTAACCCTAATAATCCCCCAGGCAAAAACAGTTCCCCAGGTGCACTCGATGTGTAAGTATGTCTTAATAAGGGTTAGACCGAGGAAGGAGAAAATGAGGAAGGAGAAATAAAATCATGATCATCGATGCCCACACCCATGCTTTTCCAGATCATATCGCTTCGATAGCCATTGAAAAGTTGGAAAATTCATCTAAGACCAGGGCTTATCTCAATGGGACGACTGCAGATCTGCTTCGGTCCATGGACCGAGCAGGCATCGAAATCAGCGTCGTGGCTTGCATAGCCACGGCACCGGCCCAGTTTAATTCCATCCTGAACTGGTGTCAAGCTATAGCCAGCCCCCGAATCATCCCTCTCCCTTCTGTGCATCCTGAATCCCAGAATGCCAGGGAGGAGGTTCGCAAGATCGGAGAAGCAGGTTTTGTTGGTCTTAAGCTACATGCTGAATTTCAATCTTTCTACCTTGATGAAGAGCGAATGTACCCGATCTATGAGGAAGCAATGAACAATGGCCTCTTGATCTTGTTCCACTGCGGCTACGATATCAGTTTTCCCGATTCTGACCGATCCAGTCCGGACAGACTGGCTCAGGTTCACCGGGATTTTCCGCAATTGCCGATCATTGCCTCTCACCTAGGAGGATGGCGGCAGTGGGATCGAGTGCTCCATCATCTTGTCGGCAAGGATATCTATCTGGACACTAGTTATACTATAGGCTATATAGATCAGGATTCATTGAGGACGATTCTCACCTATCATCCACCCAACAGAATCCTTTTCGGCACGGATTCCCCATGGAAGGATCAAGAGGAAGAGATCAGGCTGATTAATTCACTGGATATCTCCTCAGCCTTCAAGGCCCGCATTCTAGGGCAGAATGCCAAGGAGCTGTTTCGGGTTAAAAACTGATGGATGAATTAATGAGTGATTATTGGATGAATTAATTAGTGATTATTAGTGATTAAGATTATAAGTGATTAATTAGAGCTTGCGCTAAAGCTAAGCGGTTTCCTCGCTAAGTGCGTAACACAAGTGCGCAGCGGATCAATTATCCAATCAATTGTAGGGCGACCCTCGGGGTCCACCCAAATTGTGCACTTTGTTAGCGAGAGGACCACTAAGCCTCATCAAGGTGGTGATGCTACTGCTTATCAGGCCGAAATTTTACAAAGTCTTCAAAGCTAATCTCTTCGGTATGGGTAATAAAGACTACCTTGGCTGTCTGGAGTTTATTTCGGAAAACCAGAAAGTCAGAAGGCCGCTTAGTATCAGAAGGCCGCTTAGTATAAGTATTCGGGGTATAAGTGTTCTGGCTGGCGGCTTCGTCCGGTTTGGCTGAGCATCCTTCATTCTCTGGCCGATTAGCTGGTTTAGGTTTTTCGGATTGAAAAAAACTCAAAAGATCTTTTTTCTTCATCAGGCCAAAAGTCTCCTAATCATAGCCATACGGTGCTTTTTCCCCCTCCGATTAGGCCAAAAACTCCATAAGTCGCCGTCCGCGTGCTCTCTCAAGATGAGGGGAAAAAGCCGATCGGGCCGGCTCGGTACTCTGAAACTGGATGAAAATTTTGGGCCCCTGCCCGTCAATAATCTTAAGAAAGAACTCAACATAGGCTGCGCTGTATCTTTTTCGGGCCAGCGAGGTATGGTAAACAATGAAATCAATAAAATCGGCCAAGAGATTATCGCTAAGGTTATGGCCAAATTCCTGCCTCAGGGATTGATATTTTTGGAAAAGCTCACGGATCCGATCCTGTTCCAAGTCAATGGCATCAGCTTCAAAGCGGATTCGATAGACCTCGCCGCTGATTCGACAGCGCGCATCTTCTTTTGCCTGATCAGACGGCAGAGTGCTAGATGTTTCCAATTCCTTAGGTGAGACTCCCCTGCTCTTCTCCAATTCTTTTATCTTACTGGCAAGATATTCTTCTTCCTCTACCGCTCCATCCTGTCCCTGATCAGACGGCAGAGTGCTAGATGTTTCCAATTCCTTAGGTGAGACTCCCCTGCTCTTCTTCTCCTCCTCCTTGATGAGAGAGGCTGGTTGGGTAGGAATAAAATTATTATCTTCTCCTCGATCATCAGGTCGAGGAGGGGAAATGGTGGTAACATCTGGCAGAGCGCTGAACCGAGAGCTGAGGGGCGAGAGAGCGGCTTCTTCCCCAAGAGTCGCCCCAGGAGGATGGATAATCTCTTGTGCTGGGCTAAAGCCAGCGGCCTCACCAGACAAAGCGTGGATAACCTCTTTCGACCGGGCTATGGCGGCGGCCTCTTCCGCTAAGGCCTGGGTAGAAGCCTCCTCCAGTCGGGCTTGGGGCATTGGCCAAGTTGGATTTTGAGGCGCCTCAGAGCGGGGCTCATTCATCTGCTGGGCTGGGGGCATTAATAGGCTGCCTGAGAAGCTCGCCTCAGCCGCGGCCACAGAGGAGGCTTGCTTTCGCCCCTCCCCAGCCAAGGCTTGCCGGCCTCCTCCAGCCAAGGCTTGCTGCCGGCCCTCTCTAGCCAAGGCTTGCTGGTCCTCACCAGCCAAGGCTTCACGGCCCTCTTCAGCCGAGGAAGGTGCTTCGATGCTCTCTCCCTCGATCTGTCGAATGAGCTCTTCAGCGTCCCTAGGGAAGGCTATCTCCGTATCGCTGTAGAAGAGCACCCGCAGGACCTCTTCTGGGGTAGTTATCCCTTGAGCTATCTTAAAGAAGCTATCTTCACGCATGGTAACCATTTGGGCCAATGATCTTGCGATTTGGCGAATCTCACTAGAGGTCTTACGGCTCAGTATGGCATCTCTGATATCCTCGTTGAGCACAAGGAGCTCATGGATGCCGGTCCTGCCCCGGTAGCCGGTGTGGTTGCAGAGGCTGCACCCTCTTCCTCGGGCAAAGGAGTATCTCTTCGGGTCAACATTCTTGATGCCAAGATTCTGAAAAAGGATTGGGTCGGGTTGGTATGATTCCTTGCAGTTTGAGCATATTTTACGCACCAGCCGCTGGGCAACCACTGAAACGACAGTCGATGAAATCAAAAAAGTTTCGATTCCCATGTCCATTAGCCGCAGCAGGGCTCCGGTGGAATCTTCGGTATGGAAGGTGCTGAGGACCTTATGGCCAGTCAGGGCGGCCTGGATGGTGGCCGCGGCCGCGGCATTATCCCGGATTTCCCCAACCATGATCACATCAGGGTCCTGGCGCATCATGGAGGCAATGTAATCGAGATAGCTTAGGCCGATCTTGGTGTTCAACTGTCCCTGGACCACTCCTTCGATCGTATATTCAACCGGATCCTCAACAGTGATAATCTTTTTTTCTAACCCGTTCAAGTAGTTCAAAGAGGCATACAGAGTTGTGGTCTTGCCGCTGCCGGTTGGGCCGCAGACGAGAATGATACCAGTTGGTGCATTGAGTACCTTACGGTAGCGCTTCAGATTGATTGGGGAAAACCCTAACTTGTCCAGATCTATCAGCGTGGTCTGCCGCCTCAAGATCCGAATGACGATATTCTCTCCGTAGACTGCCGAGTAGGCTGAGACCCGAAGATCAATATCGTTTTCCATAATCCGGGCCTCAATTCGGCCATCCTGATGCTTTCGGTGTTCGGCGATATCCATGCCACACATGACCTTGATACGGGAGATGATCGAAGGAGCCATTCGCTTGGGCAGGTCGGTCTTATGCTGCAAAACGCCATCAATCCGAAAACGAACCCGCAAATTGTATGGCTGCGGCTCAATATGGATATCGCTGGCCCCTTCGGTAATAGCCGAGGAAATGATATAGTTAACGATATTGACCGTATTGTCCTTGACCTCCATGATGCAAGATTCACTGCCGATCACCAGATTCTTTTGTGCCAGCGCTTTTTCGCCCTTTTGTCCATATTCGATCTTGTTGTGGCTTAAGGTATCAAGAAGGCTGTGAATAGCCGATCGGGTAGCAATGGCCGGCTCGATCTCGGCATTTAGGGATTTTTTGAAATCGCTGATAATATCGTCAGCCAGTGGATCAGCCATGATGAGGGTAACCACACCTTCTTTTTCAAAAACCGGTATGGCTTCCTGTCGCCGCAAAAACGATTCGTGAAAGCGCATGAGCAGCTTTTGGTCAATTAGCTGAGTGGTCGGCACAATAAATGGAAAACCAAGCTGCATACTTAAGGATCTGGCTAGTTGCTCTTCGGTCAGAAAGCCAGATTCGAGTAAAAGCTGGCCAAGTCGTTTTTTCTCCCCATTTTTTGTTTTTCCAGTACCTGCTCAAGCTGCTCACCATTGATAATACCCAGATTGACTAAAAGCTCGCCCAGGTAGATATGCTTGCAGTGCTTGCGCAGGATTTTGGACAGATCAACGCTGGAGATAAATCCCAACTCCACGCAGATCTGCCCTAAAGGGGCATAGGTTTGACCGGATTCCTTCTGACGAGCTAGGGCCTGCTGAAGCTCTTCTTGGGTAATATAGCCATTATTGACCAGAATATCACCGATCCGAAGCTTTTTCTTCAGGCTATCTGAGGGCATGCTCTTCCTCGAGTCTGACCTGCTCTTCTAGCTCCTCTGCTGTGGCCTGGGCTGTGTCCTGCTCTGCCTCGCCATCTCGGATCTGCGGTTTGCGCTGGTGACAGCCAAGCTCATCATCTTCATCGTCCGGCCGTTTTTGAGGGGCAGGCTCTTTTTGTTGCTCTTCTGAGGGGAAAATTTCATCACAGGCAGCCAGCAGATAATCTTCAGCCAGTAGCCCGGCCGATGGGTCATACGGATAGAATCCCCCCTGGATGCTGATTGAGGGAGCGTTCGGGAAGGATATATCCTCCAGTAAGGTTTTTACCCGCTGATAGACGCATCTGGCCTGCTCGGCATTGGCTTTGAGGAGAACGATGATAAAGCGCTGCTCGCTGATCCTGGCCACAACATCCATCTTGCGGACGGCATTGAGCAAGGTAGTAGAGATGCTCTGCCACAGCCGAAACATCATCTTTTTATTGATTGATGTGGCAATATGGGGATAATTTTCTATAGACAGACCAACCAGGGTCAGAGGGGTCTGAAATCTTCGGGCCTGCTCCATATTTTGGGCCAGGATCTTCAGAAGGAAAGAGCGGTTGGCCTGATGGTTAATGGTATCGATAATGGAGAAGGGAATAGACTTTTCAAAAACTACCTTCTCTTCAATTGTTTCCACGACTTGCTGGATAATGAGATGAAAGGTTCGAGACTCTTCCTCAGGGTAATTCTCAAGGTATAAACCATCAAAGGCAAGACAGCAGGTAACATTTCGAAGACCTTTGCCAGAGAAGATAGAGACTTCACCCTCTTCGATCTCCGCCTTACCTGCTGAGGCGCCTAACATCGACGGACCAAGGAGGGTTAGGGGAATATCATCCGCAGAAAGCTCCAGGCCCTCCTTCTCTCTGAGATAGGTCAAAAGATAGGCAAATAGGGAGTCGAGCCTAGCCTGACCAATCTCTTCGATTGTCGAAACAAGCAGACTGGCCCTGGTTTCATAGTAGAGAAAAACCGCAACACATCGAAAGGGAAACAGGGAATTCAGGATAGGCACTAGGGCTAAAACTAGATCCCGAACCGAGTCAACTTGACGGTTCAATGACTTGAGCTCATTTAGGACCTTTTCCTGAAATAGGTGTCGGTCCAGAAGATCATTGGCCATTTTCATAATGTCAAGATCGCTCACGTTCTGGCTAACAATCGGAGCGGGACGGAAAAAGGAGTGAGGCACCCTTCTTCCCCGGATCATCTCCTGGATAATCCTCTTTAGCTCCTCTTTCTCCTTCTGACTATAAGGCTTTGACAGGCAGTAGTCTGCGCCGCAGGCTGTGCCCCAGAACTGATCCATTTTCTGCTCAGAAGAAATGATCAGAACCAGTGGGATATCCAGGCGAAGCCCGAATTTGAGCAGTCGGCAGAACTGATAGCCGCTCAGGTATGGGAGGGTATCATCGACAATGACCAAGGCAGGCCGCAGGACAGCCGCATCCCTGATTGCCTGTGGTCCTTGCCCTACTTGCCGGATATCTAAGTTCAGGCCTTGAAGGATTT
The DNA here is from genome assembly GCA_023512255.1 of bacterium. Classification (GTDB taxonomy): domain Bacteria; phylum SZUA-182; class SZUA-182; order DTGQ01; family DTGQ01; genus DTGQ01. Next base: position 10,448 of record JAILZY010000065.1, read on the forward strand.
CAAACACTCCTGATCGCAGAGAATCATCTCCCAGAGCCAGTATGGCCACATTGCTCATTACCTTTTGCTCCCCTCTTTTGCCGTGTGGATATTTAGCTTTTCCCCGCTCTGCAAGCTTTAAGAGTTTCTCTCACCAAGTAGTTTGTATTTTTTATCGGCATGCTAGTAAGAGGAAATCATTTTTTATTATATTTTCAATTATTAATTATTCTTATAAACCCAAAATTCGAGATAGATTTAATCTCCGAGATAAGTTTAATCATAGGGGCTTTTGGTATTTTTCTGGTTGTGAGGTTTTTCTCTAACTTTTTTTCCCTGCCTAAAATTTACCAATCTCGGATTTAGCGGTCTTCTCGCTAAGTAAATATACATTAACGATAAACTCTTAAAGCCAAAACCTTAAGATTGGCTAGTGATTCCGTACTTAGCGAGGAAACCATTTAGGGCTAAATAGGCTATGTCTGTGCTGTATCTGTCCTCAAGTCATTAATATTCCTGGTTACATTTCTCCTTATTTTGGTGTATCATAGAGATTCTACTTTCTGAAAAATCTCCAAACAGAGTAATAACATCCGCGGAAATGATATCCCGCGAAAAGAAGTTTTAGCCGGAGGGAAGCATGCTTGAGACAAACACCAAATATGATGAGAGTAAAATTAAAACGCTCTCATCATTAGAACATATCCGCCTTCGCTACGGGATGTACATTGGCCGGCTGGGAGATGGCTCAGACTACGATGACGGCATCTATATCCTGATGAAAGAAGTGATTGATAATGCTATAGATGAATATGTGATGGGCTATGGTAAGAAGATCATAATCCAGATCGAGGAGGACGGTCTGGTGAAAGTGCGTGATTTTGGCCGCGGCATCCCGCTGGGGAAAGTGGTTGACTGCGTTTGCCGGATCAATACCGGAGCCAAATATGACCAGGAGGTGTTTCGATTCTCCGTCGGGCTGAATGGAGTAGGCTGCAAAGCGGTCAATGCTCTCTCGGAGCACTTTGTGGTTCAGTCCACAAGAGATGGTCAGTGCCGCCGGGTCCACTTCAGCCGGGGTATTTTGCAGCAGGACCAGATTATGAACACCGATGAGCCCAACGGGACATATATCGAATTTCGGCCAGATCGCTCCATTTTCCCGGCCTATCAGTTCAGGCAACACCTGGTTGAGAAGCGGCTTTGGCATTATGCTTATCTGAATACCGGCCTTGTCCTTCTCTACAACCATAAGCCTATTGTTTCAGAGAGGGGGCTGTTTGATCTGCTTCAGAACGAGCTTGGCGAGGCGGCCCTATACCCGATCATTCACTATGCCTCAGAGAGGCTTGAATTTTCCTTCACCCACACGGACAATTACGGAGACACCTATTATTCCTTCGTCAATGGGCAATATACCTCTGATGGTGGCACTCACCAGTCCGCCTTCAGGGAGGGTGTGCTCAAAGGGATCAATGATTATGCAGCCAAATCATTCAACGCGGCTGATGTGCGCGACGGTCTGGTCGGGGCGATTGCCATAAGGATCGATGAGCCGATTTTTGAATCACAGACCAAAAACAAACTAGGCAACACCGAGATCCGCGGCTGGATCGTCGGTAAAGTAAAAGAGCAGGTTTCAGACTTTCTCCACAAGAATACGGACATTGCCGAGACTGTGCTGGCCAAAATTGCAGCCAATGAGAAAGTGCGCCTTGAATTGCAAGGGGTGAAGAAGGAGGCCCGCGAGCTGGCCAGGAAAACCTCGATCAAGGTACCAAATTTCAGGGATTGCAAACGCCACCGCGGGGATGGCTCGCCTGAGGGTGAGCGGTCCATGATCTTTATTACCGAAGGACAATCCGCCGCAGGATCTATGGTTACCTGCCGAGACGTTTTGACTCAGGCTATATTCTCCCTCAAAGGGAAGCCCTTGAACTGCTGCGATGAGAGCCTGAGCAAGGTCTATAAAAATGAAGAGCTCTATAACATCATGAAAGCCCTCGGCATCGAGGAATCCATTGACGGGCTGCGGTTTCAGAAGATCATCCTGGCCACTGATTCCGATGTCGATGGTCTGCACATTCGAAATCTCCTCTTGACCTATTTTCTGAAATTCTTCGAACCCTTGGTCAGGAAGCGGCATGTGGCCATTTTGGAAACGCCGCTTTTCCGGGTCAGGGATCAAAAACATACCATCTACTGCTACAGTGAGCGGGAAAAAGAGGCGGCAGTGAAAAAGCTCGGTCCAAAGGCAGAGATCACCAGGTTCAAAGGGCTTGGGGAAATCTCGCCCAAGGAATTCGGTCAGTTTATCGGACAGGATATCCGGCTAATTGAGGTAGTGGTGGATGAGATGAAAAAAGTGCCGGAGATTTTACAGTTCTATATGGGCAAGAACACTCCTCAGAGGAGAGAATATATAATGGAGAATCTGATCTGATTCTGGTCTGATTCAGTTTTTATTGTTTTTTTGTTTTTTCTTTTTTATTTTTTCGTTTTTCTTTTTATTGTTCTTCTATTGCTTTTATTTAAGAGATAACCATGAGTTTAAAGAATTTAATGGGGCAGAATTTCATTGAATACGCCTCTTACGTTATCAAGGATCGGGCCATACCGGAGATTAACGATGGGTTAAAACCGGTCCAGCGTCGTATCCTCCATTCTCTGTTTGAGATGGATGATGGAAAATTCAACAAGGTGGCTAATGTGGTTGGACACTGCATGAAGTACCACCCTCACGGTGATGCCTCAATCTACGATGCTCTGGTCAACCTGGCTAATAAGGAGTATTTTATCGACAAGCAGGGTAACTTTGGCAATATCTATACCGGTGATGCTGCCTCGGCCGCCCGCTATATTGAGTGCCGACTGTCGGCTCTGGCCAAAGAGACCCTATTCAACAAAGACATTACCGAATATGTCGATTCCTACGATGGACGGAATCGAGAGCCGGTTTTTTTGCCCTGCAAGCTTCCCGTGCTCCTGCTGCTGGGAGCAGAAGGGATTGCCGTCGGCATGTCTACCAAGGTTCTCCCCCATAATTTCGTCGAGCTTCTGGAAGCCCAAATCAAGTTACTTAAAAATCAAGAGATAGAGCTATATCCTGATTTTCTCCAGGGCGGAATCATGGATGCCACTGAGTACAACCAGGGGAATGGAAGAGTTAGGGTCAGGGCAGTCATTGACATTCGCGGGCCCAAATCTCTGGTTATTCGGCAAATCCCCTATGGGACAACTACCGAATCCCTGATCAGCTCGATCGAAAGCGCAGCCAAGCGGGGCAAAATCAAGATTACCCAGGTCAATGACTTTACGGCTGAGGAGGTCGAAATTGAAGTCATTCCAGCTAAGGGGATCAGTGCCGAAGAGCTTTTGCCAGCCCTGTATGCCTTTACAGACTGTGAGGTCTCGATCTCGACTAACCTGATCGCTATCCAGGATAACAAGCCCAGGCTGCTGACGGTCAATGAGGTGCTGCGACACAACTGTCAGATGCTGTGCGATTATCTTGAGCAAGAGCTTCGGATCAGCCTGCAACGCCAGCAGGAGAAGTGGCATGAGAAGACCCTAATCCAGATATTTATCGAAAACCGCATCTACAAGGATATAGAAGAGAAAAAAAGCTACGATGAAGTACAGCAGGCTGTTTTATGCGGGATGAGCCGCTTTCGGCATCTGCTGCGCCGTGAGATAACCTTGGAGGATGTTGAGCTTTTGCTCCAGATACAGATCAAGCGAATCTCCCGCTTTGACCTTGAAAAAAACCTCAAGGAAATCCAGGAAATCCAAAACAATATTCAGCAAATTCAAAAAGATCTTGCTGATCTGACCGGCTACACCATCCGCTACCTCAAAAAGCTTCTGAAAAAATACGGCCACCTCTATCCCAGAAGAACCAAGATTCAACCCTTTGGGAGCATTGATGCCAAAAAGGTCGCCTTGGCCAATGTCAAGGTCCGCTACGATGAAGAAAAGGGCTATTTGGGCACAGAGGTAAAGGAGGGCAAGATCATCACCCTCAGCGACTATGACCGTATTGTGTGCATTCAGCGCCGCGGCATCTATACGGTCAGCGCGATCCCTAAGAAAAAATTTATCGGTCAAGACCTTCTCTATGTGGATAAATTCGATAAGGATGTTTTGTTCAATCTCATCTATCAAGATCCTGATTCTGGTCTTTCCTACTGCAAGCGATTTCGGATTGAAAAATTTATCCTGGACAAGGAATACCGTCTCTTTAAGTCTGGAGGTAAGGTTCAGGCCTTTGCTACGGGTGAGCAATTTCGGGTAAAGGTCAGATACCGGCCTAGGCCGCGGATGAAAGTAGCCTCTCAGATATTAGATTTTAGCAGCCAACCGGTCAAAGGAGTAGCCAGTGTGGGAAATCGGGTATCTAACAAAGAAATTGCTCAAGTTAGTCTAGTAGTTGAAAAGCTGGTCCAGGAGACAATAGTATAAGAGTAAATAAGCTGGAATTACGAAAAAACTTATTGTAGTTTTAATTTTAAAGAATGAAACTAAGAGAGGGAATATAAAGAAACATTATTAAAAAAGAGGGAAAAAACATGGACGACAAAGCAATCCTTAAAGAATATATGCTTAGAGAGATTGATATAGTCCAAGATATTATAAAAAGAATGGCTCATAATTCCTTTATGATAAAGGGCTGGACTATAACTCTGGTCGTGGCTACTCTCCTGTTGAAAGGCGCAAAGATTCAAGTTCTAATCGCTTTTATTCCGTTGCTAGTCTTCTGGTTTCTAGACGCGTACTTTTTATGGCAAGAGAGGATGTATAGAAAACTCTATGATTGGATTATCAATAACAGATTAAAGACTGACAAGGATTTATTTAATATGAATGCTTACCGATTTAAAGATGAGGTTCAGCCAATATTAAAGACTATGTTTTCAATAACCTTAGGATGGTTCTATGGTTCAATAGCAATTTTGACGATAGCTTACGCGGCTATTCTGTTTTTAATTAACCAATAGAGCTTGTTTGAAAAATCATGCTGTAGAATAAATAGCCACCATTTTCTGCCCCGCTCCTTTTTTCAGACAGGCTCCATACAAGATAAGATCAAGGCTTCAGAAAGGTTTTAATTTGTCAAACAGATCTTCCCCATCTTTGATGGAAGAGTCTCCAATACTCTCTTTGCCTCTTTTTTGATGATCGAAGGGGATGTGGGGAAGTATCTGATTGGTCAAGAATTAAAAGGAGGGCGATAAGCATTGGGACTACTTAAAATTTTTTCCAGTAAAAAACCACAAGAGTATGAGCAAAAAGGTGATGAGCTTTTGGCCGCCAAAGAGTATGGAGCAGCCAAGATAGAATACGAGGCGGCTTTAGACAGGGTGGAGAAAGTGTGCCCGAATGATGAGCATCTTAAAGAGAGGATCAGACAAAAGCTGATCCAGGCCAAGGACAGCCTGGCCCGGCTGCATCAGCAGGCCGGACAGGAGCTGATTGAGGCCGAAGCCTTTGAGCAGGCTGAAGAAAGACTTCGCCTGGCGCTGGAGCTGGCTGAAGATCCGGAGCTTGTGGTTGAGATCGAAGAGCAGCTTCGTAAAATCGAAGACCAGATGACAGAAGAGGGCGATGATTTCCCCAATTTTGACCTAAGGAGGGCAGAAGATGCTGAAGATGATCCCGACTACCAGGAGCGAGTGGATGAGTATTTCACCATTTTATGCAGCTCATTGCCTGAGCAGCTCGCTGAAGCCTATCAAAGCTATGGGGATAACTTCAAAATCGGCTATGTGGCCTTAAATCATGGGGACTTTGACCTTGCTCTGGATAAACTCAAGCAGGCTATGGAAGAGATCCCTTCTCCCAGTTTTATCCCTCTGGAGCTGGCCAAGGTCTATCTTAACCTAAACCAATATCAGGCTGCGATTCCCTTGCTGGAAGCTCTTCTAAAAGCCCATCCTGATCTTTTGTCAGGGTATCAGCTTCTGTGTGAAGCCTACTGGGCAGTGGAAAATTTCGATCAGGCACAAAAAACTCTCTCATCCCTGCCTAAGGAATTAGCCGATTCATTGCCTGCCCAACTGCTGCGCGGGGAAACACTCTTTCGAGCCAAACAGTATCAGGAGGCAGAATCTTTCTACATCAGCTGCATGGAGTCTTTTGGCTGGGATGAAAACCTTGCCCGCGGCTTAGCCATAACCTACGAAGCGCTTGGGGAAAAGGAAAAAGCCCTCAATCTGTACGGCGAAATAATGGACGAGTGCCGAGGCTGCGGCTTTAGGATCGACCCATTCATCAAGCAAAGGTATGCGGAGCTGTGGTTTGAGTCCGGGCGAGAATGCTCAACCAGAATATTAGAATTGTTCCTGTCCCTAGTTCATGAAGACCCAAGCAACAGAGCTCATTACTATAAGAGAATCAGCCAAATTTACGCCGCCCAAGGGGATGAGAGACAAGCGCGGCGCTATCAGTTATTTGCCAAAAAGCTTGAAGGAGATGAGCAGCAAGAGCCAGCAGAGCCAGAGGAAGCTGAGCAAAAGCCAGCAGGGCCCGAGGAGGCTGAGAGTAAGACAGCACATCAGGAGCAGGATTCGGCCTCTGGCTACACAATTTCCAGCAGTATCCCTGCGGTTGATGGTGAGGGGGGAGAATAAATTGGGAAAACTCAAGCCTCTTCATGATCCCACCAAGGAGGGTGTACTTAAGATAGTTGGCCTAATGTCTGGCACAGGCTCCAATCTTAGAAAAATCATCGAGTGGGCAGAGCTGCTCAAGAGAGAGCGGGGACAGCCTGTCTATCAGGTAGTAGCCATCTTCAGTGATAGCTCAGATAGCATGGCCAGCCAAATCGGGAAAGAGTTTGATCTCCCCGTCATTATCCGAGATGTAAGGGGATTTTATGCCCATCGGGCTAAACCCCGCAGCGATTTAAAGCTAAGGGAAGAATTCGACCAGGAGACAGTTAAGGCACTCTCACCCTTCAAAGCCAAGGTAGCTGCCTATGCCGGATATATGAGCATCGCCACCTGGCCACTGATCGAAGCCTACCTTGGAGTTAATGTCCACCCTGCTGACCTATCAATCGAGAATATCGATGGAAGACGAAAATTTATCGGCAGCCAGGCAGTGAGAGATGCTATCCTGGCTGGCGAGCCGTACTTGCGCTCGACCACTCACCTGGTCGAGCCAGTGGTTGACGCGGGCCGGATTCTCATGATCTCACCTCCCCTGCCAGTCATCCTACAAGAGCCCTTTGATCCTAAAAATCAGAATCAGGTTCGAACAATAGCCAATAATCACCAAGAGCGCCTAAAAAAGGCCGCTGACTGGATTATCTTCCCCAAAACCTTGCAGTATATTGCTGAGGGAAGATATGCCCAGGATGAAAAAGGGCATCTTTTCTTTGACGGAAAGCCAATTCCTCAAGGCTTAAGGCTTGAGATAGAGGAACAAGGTGAAAGATCACCAAGCGTGAAATGTCATTAAGTTTGAGGGAAAAACCTTCAAGTTTGAGGGGAAAACCCTTTTGAAAAAGGGTTTTCCCCTTAAAAACCCCTTTCCTAAAACTTTAACCCTAAAAAAGTATGAATAAAAAGGATAAGAAATAGTAACTAATCATTTTCTTATCCGTCTTTAGTAACAAACCAAACCATTCGCTACTACAGCTTTTTTCTTTATCCAAAATGCATCTTTTATCCAAAATGCATTTTTTCATTTCTCCTTTGTTATTTGGTTTGATAATCAATTAGGAGATATGTTAATATATAATAACTTATTCTGACATATAATCTTTGAATTATACGGGAGTGATGAATTACCAAAAAGGTTCTTTATCCCCCCAAATATACAAGGAGGTGGTTGTGGGGCGTTATTAAAATGGCGTTATTAAAATTAGATTTAGCCGTTTTTGAATGTTTTCTTAGGTTCAAGGAAGGAGAACAACAATGAGTACAAAGTATTGGAAACTAATTTTAGCTGCAGTCGCGGTCGCAAGTTTTACCCTAGCCTCCTTATCATGGGCACAACTCAGAGAAGCACAAGGGACAATGTCAACAACATCAAGTACCGGAACAATGCAAGAAGACCCCAACCGAAGTGCCCAGTGGTATATCAGCCAAACCGTTACCACGCCATTTGGAACCTCCTATAAGTATGGCGCTGGCCCGGATTGGGGTATCGGACCTACCTTCATGAGCAGTGGCTACTACAGCCCCATCTTCGGAAGTGCAAATACCACCCAAGGAGGAATGACCTATGCTGGCGGCCTGCCATTATATTCTGGCCCCGGAACCCCCTATGGGAATATGTCCTATGGTCCCTTCGCCGGACTTATGGCCAGCACGGCCTATGGTGGTGCTACTGGCCTTGGCTATGGATTAGGCGGCTACGGCGGCTATGGTCTTGGCGTATACGGCGGCCTTGGTCTCGGCGGCTACGGCGGCCTTGCTTATCCATCCTACTCAAGCTTCGGGAGCTTCGGTGGTTTCGGTTTCCCGGTCAGCTATGGTGTTAGTTATGGTGGCCTTGGTTTGGCCGGCTTGGGCGGTTTAGGTGGCTTGGGTGGCTTTTATCCAGGTTATAATTATGCAGCCGGCTACGGTGGAGGTCTTAGCTCTGGCTATGGCTACGGATACCAGCAACCAACCTATCCATCAAGTGGCGTTGGCGGATATTATCCTCAGCAGTACGGCACTATTGGCGGATATCAATATCCCAATTACATTTATTAATATCTATACTTTTGCACTTTTGGTATGGAGCATTTTGGATATGGGTAAAAAAATTGAATGGCACACCCTGTTAAGGGAA
>JAILZY010000066.1 GCA_023512255.1 bacterium
CTTTCTTCTCTCTTTATTTTCTCTCCTCCCCTTTATATTTTCAACATTATTTTTTCAACATGGGGAACATCTGCCAACCCTTTGCCGATCTTGACTCTTGCCCTAGGCTGCTGCTATAGTAAGAGAGTAAATCACAGTTGTTCCCCAGCATCTCCTCCCTTGATGGGAGGGGCGAGAGGAGGGGGGAGGTTTTTATTCACCCCCCACCTAGACTCCCCATCAAGGGAGGGGAAAGGTATGAGGCTCTGATGATGAGGATATGAAGCCTATGAAGCCCTCTATTAGAGTATGAGGCTCTCTATTAAAAAATAAGGGGAACGTCTGGAGTAAAAATTTGAGTGGTGATAAGATCAATGAATATTCATTCTATCCAGCAGCAAGACAGCCGGCTTAAACTCAGCTATCAGGACTATATCTTGTTTCCCTCTGATGGCAAGAGGCATGAAATTGTCGATGGAGAACATCATATGGCTCCTTCCCCTGAAATACGGCATCAGGAGATCTCGAGAAATTTGGCTCTAATTATAGCCTCCTACCTCAGAGAAAATAAACTTGGCAAATTGCTATACGCGCCTTGTGATGTCGTTTTATCCAATTGGGATATTGTGGTTCCTGACCTGATTTTCATTGCCAAGGAGAATGAGAAAATTATCACCAAGAAAAATATCCGAGGCGTACCTGACCTTGTGGTGGAGATTATTTCACCAGCTAGCAAGAGGTACGATCTTGTTATGAAGAGGAAGCTCTACGAGCGGTTTGGGGTTAAGGAGTATTGGATTTTTGACCCTGAAAGAGAAAGAGTTGAAGTCTATACTCTATCTGAATCTGATCGGAGATTCTTAGAGCCAAAGATCTATGAACATGATCAGGTCATGGAATCATCTTTATTCCCTGCTCTTAAGATCAACCTTACGGAGGTCTTCTCAGGTTAGCCTCCTCCATGCCATTAAAAAGTAAAGCATAAAAAGTCAAAAACCCGGCTGCGGGGAAAACCCATAGCCGGGTTTTTGGTTAAAAACATATGGTGAGAAATCTCATCTAATCCAGGCAGTATGGCCTAATCCAGGCAGGATGACCGCCCCAGGAATTTTGAAAACAGACATAAGGCATCCTGCGGAGTAATTTCACCGTCATGATTGACATCCGCACAAGCCGAGCAGGCGCCTCTTTCGAGATAGCACAGGAAGACAAGCAAGGCATCCTGTGGAGTGATCTCGCCATCCCCGTTAAGATCGCCATCGCAGGTCTCAAGGTAGCCTTCGGCCAGGGATTCATTGACATGGACCACAGCCTCGTTGGTGTGCTCATAGGTGTAGCCTTCATAGATTGGGTAGGTTTTTTCAGCCACCTCGCTCTGTGAGGTGATGGTTGTGCCTGCCGGAACATAGACATGGTCGGGCAGCTCAACCCCGACGATGGTGCAGCCTGGCTCGATGACGCAGTGTGAGCCGACCTTGGCGTTGAAGATCAGAGACTGCATGGCGATGAAAGTATCGTGGCCGACATAGGCTGGGCCATGCACCTGAGCCTGATGAGCCAGAGAGACCCTCTCGCCAATATAGACCGAGTAGCCGCTGCCATCGCCTACCCTCTCACCCTGGGCATTGAACTGCCGACCAGCTTTGAACTCCCAGTCGCCATGCTCTTTTGAAAGCTCTTCGGTCTCAAGACCGTGCAGCACAACGCCATCTTGGATATTGGCCGCCTCACCCACAAATATAGGCTGGCCCTCATCCCCACGAACCGAGGCCCCAGGGGAAACCATAATCTGCCCCTCCAGGGTAACATTGCCAATCACCGAGGCCAAGGGATGAACAAAGGTGGTGGCGGCAATGTGCGGGGAGGACACAGTGCGGCTAAAATCAGTGGCCACATTGGGGGCAATATGACCCATACCGGCGAAGGCGGTGCCTGCCAGCAGGGCAGTTATTATTACCAGATGAGAGAAAAAAACCTGCCATTTTTTTTGCTGAATCATAGCTACTCCTTGTAACTCCCTGTAACCGTTATTAATTAATACGATTCCTTAATTGTAAGGGGGATCAAAAATAAAAACAAAAACAAACAATAAACAATAAAAAAATTTATTTTCGCCTGGTTGAGATTAAAAATTTTCATCCGTTGGAGAGATCGGCTGATGGATTTTCAAATTAGGAAAGGGACAGGGCGCAGGATGAAACGCAAGATTTTAATCCTCAAATTCTATCCTCAATCCTGCTGATACTTACAGGGGAAAATATAGTGGAGCCAACAGCGCGAAGAGAAGGAGGAGGTGCAGGAGGCAGTAAAAATAGAGCTGGGGAAAATAATAGTTTTCTTAAAGGGAAAATGGCCCAAAACCACACCTAGTCTTTGACCGCGATAATCAAAAAAATAGCTGCTTCTTCAAGGGGAAAATGATCGATTGAGTGGGTGAATTTTGCACCTTCGTACCATGACCTTCCTACCGTGGGAGAGCTTGACAACCTGGGGAAAGCTTGACAACAACCTGTTATTACCATCAACCTTTCTCTTTTTAATTTCCTAAAAAGAAAAACTCGATTCGCCACCACCTCCTTAAAGTTTAGTAGGATCTACGGACTAAAATGGACTAAAAAGTATTCCCCCCTTGATCTATTTCGCCCCTTTGAGTTATTGTTTTCATTAAGCCAGCCTCGGGGCTTTTAGTGATTCTATCGCCAAGTGCGAGAGCATATTCAGTTACATCATCAAGCAAGAGGTCTTAGTGGTCTTTTCGCTAAGTGCGTAACACAAGTGCGCAGCGGACAATTAGGCTATCAATTGTAGGGACGGCCTTAAGGGGGCCGCCCAAATTGCGCACTTTGTTAGCGAAAGAACCACTTAGACCTTTTAAGTTAACTGCATTGTCATTACTATACTTTACTTTATTTTTTAACTGAAAGTCAAAGGTTTTCGATTTTATCTGTCTATTTTGTAACCATGAATAACTTTGAAGTATCGGCTTTTATTTGACTTTTTCTACAAGCTATGTTACAATAATATCACATTAGGTAGACAGCAAGAGAAACTCTCTTGCGGATAATCAAGTGAATACAACTGAATAGATGGAAAGATATCAAAAATCCTGATGATTGACCTTCATACCCATTCTTTTTTCAGCGATGGTGTTCTTCTTCCGGCAGAATTGATCAGGCGTGCTAGGGTGAAGGGCTGCATAGCCGTAGGCATCACCGATCATGTTGATCAATCCAATTTTGATTTCGTAATCCCGAAAATCATTACGGCCTGCACTTGGTATTCTGAATCCCATGGGATTGTGGCTATTCCGGGGGTTGAAATTACGCATGTTCCTCCACAGAACATTCCCAGTCTGGTAAGAGAGGCGCGAGAGCTTGGTGCCCGGCTGGTAATTGTGCATGGAGAGACGCTGGTTGAGCCGGTGATGCCTGGTACAAATCTTGCTGCTCTTCAGGCGGATATTGACATCTTGGCTCATCCTGGTCTTATCTCAGAGGAGGAGGTGGCCCTGGCCAGGGATAAATCAATCTATCTGGAGATCACAGCCAGGAGCGGGCATTCATTGACTAACGGCTATGTTGCCCGCATCAGCCAGAAGATAGGCGCGGGACTGGTGATCAATACCGATGCCCATGAGCCTTCAGACCTGATTGATCAGGATATGGCCTGGAAAATAGGTTTAGGGGCTGGAATGATCAAAGAGGAGATCGAAATAGCCTTTGATAACGCCAAAAGGATCCTGGACCGCTGCCTGGGGAAGTAAACCGGCAAAAGTGAACGGTGATCTTGAGAGTAACTTTGAGGGAGAGCAATAAGCATGCAGATTAAAAAGAAATTGACGCGAAAGCAGTTTTTAACTCAAGATGATGAAGTTATGTCATTTATGAAGAGGGCGCTAATTTGGGTCAGAGAAAATGTCAACCTAATTATTTTCGCAGCTGTGGGCCTTGTGATCGTGGTGGCTGTCATCTGGGGTGTCCGCTACCAGAGAGAGTCGAACCTCAGAAATTCAGCCAAGCTCCTGGCCCAAGCACGAGCAGACTACTACGCAAGGGTTGAAGGAGAGCCCACCGCGTTTGATGATCACCAGAGTGAAAAGAGCTTTAAAAATGCCAGGGAAAAGTATACGGCGGCTATGAATACCCTGGATCAGGTTTTGAAGTTATATCCCTCTTCAGCCAGCGCAGATGATGCGCTTTTCCTCAAGGCGGAAGCCTACTATAATCTAGGAGAATATGATAAGGCTATCCTTACCTACAAGCAATACCTTGAAAAGTATAAAACCAAAGGGGCACACAGTATAGAGGCTCTATCTTCTATTGGCTACAGCTACGAAGCCAAAGGAGAGTATAAGGAAGCGGCCCGGGCTTTCCAAAAGATTCTTGATGATTATCAGGGGTATTTGCTCCGTGACAATATCTACATGGAATTGGGCAGATGCTATGAACAGATGAAAGAGTTTAGCAAAGCCAAGGAGGCTTATCAGAAGTTAGTAGCAAACTTTTCTGATTCTCCGCTGCTCAAGGATGCTCAGAATAAATTGAATCTCTTAAACTCAAGCTCTGCTGCTTCGGCAGATTCGCATCCCTCACTGCCGCAAGCTTTAAATACCAATCAGACTTCAAATACCAATCAGACTGCTCCCGCGCAGACCAATCAGGCTGCTCCTGCAGAAGGGGAGGCGGCCTCTTCAGCCAGCCAGCTTTCTGGTGAGCCTGCCGCGGCGGCTCAGGTTTCTCATGGCAGTGAGCAAAATAGTGTTACTTCAGGCCAGAATGAGCCCCCTAAAGGGCATTAAGGCTAAGGCATTAAGGCTTAATCTGAAACATCATGCAATGGCTTCAATTGATTAAGACGAATATCCCCTGGGGGAAGAGAGAAAGGATGATAGTCAGGGGCATCCTCATCGCTCTTCCCTTGATCTTGGTTATCCAGTTTTATCTTTTGCCGAGTATAGTCAAGATCAAGGTTCTTGCTCAATCCATCCCTAAAAGGAAAGAGGATCTGAAGGAGCTACGTAGGCTGAGGGATGAGCTCTTTGAGCTGCGTAGAGAAACAGCGCGGGTAAATCAAGCCATCCAGCAGCGAGGTCAGGATTTTGAACTGCTCGCTTTCCTCGAAGAACTGGCCAAGAAGTGCAAGATCGAGGACAAGATAGTTTCGATGCGGCCAGTGTCTAATCTTTCTTCACCACCAAACGAGAAAATTATTGAGATAACTATTGATGGTCTGGTAACTGAAGAGCTAACCAAGTATCTTTACGAGATTGAAAATTCAACTAAGCTTCTTTCTATTAAAAAAACAACGATTCGATCAAATCTTGGTCCTGAGAAGTCTCTTGATGTTTCTCTTCAGGTTTCAACATTAATAGATACGATCTAAAATAGATACGATCTAATCCAATTTCCCCGGAAGATCTTTCATAAGGAGAAACAAAAAATGCTTGACATCAAGGCTATCTTGGAGTATTTACCCCATCGATATCCATTTCTGCTGATTGACAGGGTAATAGAATTTGAAGCCAAAAAGAGGATTGTGGCTATCAAAAACGTTACCATAAACGAACCTTTTTTCACCGGACATTTTCCCGGCAATCCAGTTATGCCTGGGGTGCTGATCATAGAGGCCCTGGCTCAAGCCGGTGGAGTCTTGTGTCTGGCCTCGATGGGGGTCAAAAAACATAGTCTTGTTTATCTCATGGGTCTTGATAAGGTGAAATTTCGCGCTCCGGTTACGCCTGGGGATCAGCTTCGGCTGGAGGTTTGTGCCCTCAGGACTCATCAGAGAGGATGGAAAATGGGCGCTCAGGCTTTTGTAGGATCAAATTTAGTAGCCGAAGGGATGATTTTGGCCAGGGCTGGCGGTGATCAACCAGAGACGAGCAGTGTTGAATCCGCTGCCTGCTGTGATATTGAACAGTGAGGGACAGCCAGAGAATGAACATCCACAAGACAGCTATCGTACATCCTAAGGCTCAGATTGAAGAGAATGTAACCATTGGTCCTTATTGCATCGTCGGCGAACATGTCATTATCCACAGCGGAACTATTCTTGAGGCTCAGGTTTTTCTTGACGGCTGGACCGAGATTGGAAGAGATTGCCATATTTTCCCATTTGCTACCTTGGGTACTGTACCGCAGGATTTGAAGTTTCAGGGCGAGAAAAGTGAATTGAAGATAGGGCAGGGGACCGTGATTCGTGAAGGAGTAACTGCCCACCGCGGCACGAGCGGAGGGGGAGGTATTACCACCATTGGGGATGGATGCCTGCTGATGGCCTATGCCCATGTTGCTCATGACTGTCATGTAGGCAATCATGTTATTCTGGCCAATGGGATTGCCATGGCCGGCCATGTTACCATTGAAGACCATGCCTCTGTCGGTGGACTGACCGCTATCCATCAGTTCACCAGAATTGGCCGCTATGCTTATGTCGGGGGTGCATCAGCCGTATCCAAAGATGTACCTCCCTACGGTATGGCTGCCGGGAACCGGACTAAGCTGTATGGAGTGAACTCGATCGGGTTGCAGCGAAAGGGTTTTTCTCAAGAAGCGATCGAGAACATCAAGAAGGCTTATCGCCTGCTGTTATCATCACACCTTAATGTTAGTCAGGCAATTGCCCGCATCGAGGCTGAAATTGATTCACCAGAAGTTAGATATCTAGTTGATTTTATTAAAAATTCAGACCGAGGAATTTGTAAGTAATCATCAGGTCAAAAGGCGCTCGGGAGGGAAGATGAGAGCATGGAAAGTTTGGGACTTATTGCCGGCAGCGGCCAATTTCCTATCATTGTGGCCAATGAGGCCAAAAAGCAGGGGCTTCGGGTCGTGGCTGTCGGGATCAGCAGAATCACCTCACCAAATCTGCTCTTTTCTGTAGACAAGCTCTCCTGGATCGAACTGGGAAATCTCAGCAAACTTATTAAAGAATTTAAGGCTGAAGGGGTTAACCAGGCCATCATGGCCGGCCAGATTCGGCACGTAAACCTTTTTCGGGACATTAAGTTTGATTGGCGGACCTTGCTTTTGTTGAGGCGGCTGATTAATAAAAAAGCCGATACGATTCTCGGAGCTGTGGCCAATGAATTGGAGCGGGAGGGAATTCATATTCTGGAGTCAACAAAATATATTACCCATCTGCTGCCAGCACCCGGAGTCCTTACCAAGAGGAAACCCTCAAGGAAAGAAATAAAAGATATAGAGTTTGGATTTGAAATTGCCAAGAAAATAGCTGGCTCAGATATCGGACAGACCGTAGTGGTTAAAGACCTGACCGTCGTGGCTGTGGAAGCAATGGAAGGAACTGATGAAACCATACGAAGAGGTGGTCAAATAGGCGGTGGGAAAACCGTGGTGGTCAAGGTGAGTAAGCCTAATCAGGATATGAGGTTTGATGTGCCGGTGATCGGTTTGGGGACAATCAACTCTTTGAAGGAAGCCAAAGCAGCGGTGCTGGCTATTGAGTCGGGCAAAACTCTATTTTTTGACCAGCAGACGGCTATTGCCGAGGCCGATGCGGAGAAAATCTGCCTGGTTTCAGTTAGGATAGGCCAGAGTGGAAGGATAGAGTTTGCTGATAAATAGTGGGGAAAAATCAATGGATAAGCTGGCCGTTGGAGTAGTTGGGGTAGGGCATCTTGGAAAACATCACGCTCGGATTTTGGCCGATCTCAAAGAGTGCAAGCTCTATGGAGTGGTTGATATTGACCAGAGGCGGGCAGAGGAGATCGCCGCTCAATATCAGACCAGGGCTTTTATCGACTACCATGACCTGATCGGTAAAGTTGATGCGGTAAGCATTGCTGCTCCCACGATCTGGCACTATCAGATTGCCAGAGATTTTCTGGCTGAGGGAATTGATGTTTTAGTTGAAAAACCGATGACTGAAACTCTTGAACATGCCCGCGAGCTGATTGACCTTGCGGATCGACACAAGGCTATCCTGCAGGTAGGGCACTTGGAGCGTTTTAACGGTGCTGTATTGGCCCTTGAGAAATATATTCATGATCCTCGCTTCATTGAATCCCACCGCATCGCCCCCTTTGTTGAGCGGGGAGTGGATGTTGATGTGGTCCTCGATCTCATGATCCATGATATTGACATTATCTTGAGTCTGGTTAAATCCAGAGCCCGAAGGATAGAAGCTGTCGGCGTTCCAGTGATCTCCTCAAAGATTGATATTGCCAATGCCAGACTGGAATTTGAAAATGGCTGTCTAGCCAATGTAACTGCCAGCAGAGTATCGCTCAAGAAAGAGAGAAAGATGCGAATCTTTCAAAAAGATGCCTATTTTTCCCTAAACTACGCTGAGTCCAAGCTGTATTCTTGTACGCTCAGCAAAGAGGCAGAAAGCAGTAGCCCCTATCCATTTCAAATCGTCCGAAATGATATCCCGGTTCAGGAGATCGAGCCTCTCAGGGCAGAGCTTGAGGCTTTTGTCCACTCCTGCCGCAGTCGGGAAAAACCAACTGTTTCCGGTGAAGAAGGCTATGAGGCTTTGTGCGTAGCCTTTAAAATACTAGAGAAGATTTCTACAAGTTAAAGGGGAAAACCCTTTAAGTTTTAAGGGGAAAACCCTTTTGAAAAAGGGTTTTCCCCTTAAAAAACCCCTTTCCTAAAACTTTAGTACTCTCCTTTTTTAATCCCAGTTTAAAGCCTTCTGTTGAAGACCTCTTGAGCCAGCTCACGGCAGATGTCATCACAACTTCCCAGCAACAATTCCATCTTTCGCTGAAAAGCAGCTGGTGGAGGAGTCTTATTAATCATGATGATGGGACAATTCGGCCTTATGGCATTCACTAGCCCAGCAACTGGATAAACATTGAGCGATGTTCCCATAACGAGTAAAAGATCAGCCTGAGGGAGGTCCTCGGCAACAGATTGAAAGAAGATCTCTGGTAAGGCTTCACCGAAAAAGACTATATCCGGCTTGATAATGGATTGCGGGCTGCAAGGGCAGGTGGGCACTTTCCCCGCTTTGATTTCGATTTCAATATCGCTCAGGGAATACTTCTGCCCGCAAGAGAGACAGGTAGCGGTCTTGAACGTGCCGTGGCAAGCTATGACCCTCTCAATATGAGCCGCCTCCTCCAAACCATCAATGTTTTGCGTATAGTTTTGCAGAAGTTTGCCTTCTTCTTCCAGCATCCGAATAAATCGATGAGCCAGGGTTGGCTGATAATTGCCTGGCAAAAGTTCCTTAGCCAGCTCAAAAAAAGGCTGCGGATGTTGGATAAAGTAGTTGAGGTCGAAAATGGCCTCTGGATATGGGAGATGGTACTTTTGCAGGTTGTAATAAAGGCCTGTTCCTGGTGATCGAAAATCAGGAATCCCAGCAGCCGTCGATATCCCGGCTCCTGTTATAACCGCAATCCTTTCGGCTTCACGAATAAGAGAAGCACATTTTTTCACCTGATCGGATGACATACGTTTTTAACCCTCCGCCATATTTGCCTGCTATTGCATATACCTGCCTACCATAAAGAGTCAAAATAAAAAAGTCAAGATAAATTGGTCTGAATTGGCACGATCTTTGCCATGATAGTGAGTGAGGAAAGATTCTGTAACCATTATCTTTCTTCCAAGAGATGATGAGGTTAAAGTGAAGAGTTAGCAAAGGAGTCAGAAATTATGCACTATCAATCAGGGGTTAGGTATTCAGCAGCAGGAGATATATATGTAAGGAAAACCAGTTTTCGCAAGATCATCCTTAGGACCATGATCATCCTGGCCATTGGCGCCTTTTTTCTCTATCCGCTTGTCCGCTATCTGACCGCTCCTCCAAACATGATGCGATACCTGGAAACAGTCCAAATATCTTTGGCCACTCTGCCGGAAGGAACCTCTCAGTTGATCTCCTATCACGGCCAGCCAGTCCTAGTCATTAATTATCATGGCAATATCAAAGCACTCTCTGCAATTTGTACCTATAACAGTGCTCTGTTGAGATGGGACAATGATCGGGAAGAGCTGGTCTGCTCATCTCACGATGCCCGCTACGATATCAATGGAAATGTAAAAGCTGGCTTAGCCCCGCGGCCCCTGGAGCAGCTCGAGGTTATGGTTGTTGAGGGAAGTGTCATTATCGGCAAATCATAAGCACTTATCCACTTATGATTATAATTATCCACTTCAACTTATAACCATACACTTATAATTTCATATTATAACTATACGCTTATAATTTATGACAACATCATAATTTATATGGACATTCCCTAGGACATTCCCTATAGACATTCCCTGCCCTGGGTGAGCCGAGGTAAATCTGAGGGCTATGCCCTTTCTCTGAAAGATTAAAATTCCACTTTCGGAACCTGCTTTTCCTCCTCCGGCATTTGATAATATGTGCCCTTTTCAAAGCCAAACAATCCAGCAAAAACCCGATCTGGAAATTTAGCGATCGCCGTGTTATACTCTTTAACTCGCTCATTATACCGCATCCTTTCTACTGCCAGGCGGTTTTCTGTTCCGGCCAGCTCATCCATAAGCCGGTTGAAGCTCTCATTGGCCTTCAGCTCAGGATACCTCTCAAGGATAACCAGTAATCTTCCAAGAGCAGTTTCCACTGCCTGAGCTCCTTGAATCTTCTCAGGGATGGTTGTCGCCCCGGCCAGTTTTGCCCTGGCCTCAGCGATCTTGATAAATATTTCCTTCTCATGAGCAGCATACCCTTTGACCGTATTCACCAGATTAGGAATAAGATCATTCCTTCTCTTGAGCTGATTATCAACCTGGGCCCAGGCTCCGTCGATATTTTCCCTCATAGTTACCAATTTATTATAACGCGATATTCCCCAACCAACGAGAATGAGAAAAAGGATAGCTATGGCAGCCAAAACCGCCAGGAAAATGCTAAGACCTCGCTTCATCCTTGCCTCCTGATGCAATTAGTTATTAACTTGATTACTTAACTAGCCGCCTACCTGCTGTTATTAGTCTGTCCGCTTACCGAGCAGTCTGCCCGCTCTGCCTACCATCTACCCGTAGCTCCGCCGCCTCCGCTCGATCCTCCGCCAAACCCACCAAATCCACCGCCACCCCAGCCGCCGAATCCCCCACTGCTCCAGCCGCCGAATCCTCCTCCACGAAATCCTCCACCTCCCCTGTGGCCCCAGTAGCCACCCCCTGGTGGGCCGAAAAACCAATACCACAACAGCCCGCTTTTCCATCCCAAGAGAAGCACTATAAAAAGCAGGATAAGGATAAATTCCAGGCCGTCTGAATCAGACTCAGGGGTCTTTTGATCTTCTGCCTCCTCAGGAGCTACTTTTGGCAAGCCGCTTATTTGGACCTGATACTGCCGGGCAATCCGTGAGATAACTGCCTCTGTTCCAGCTACAAGCCCCTGACCATACTTCCCCTTCTTGAAGAAGGGGATCATATATTTTCGGATGATCTCCCCAACCAGGCCGTCGGGTAAAATTTCCTCTAGCCCGTAGCCGACCTCGATCCTAACCTCACGCTCCCGCAAGGCCAGCAGGATAAGAACCCCATTATCCTTGCCCTTGACCCCAATGCCCCACTTCTCAAAGAGTTTGACCGCGTAGAGATTGATCTCGTAGGGAGCCACGCTCTCCACGGTAACTACGGCAATCTCTACTGTGGTTTTCTGCTGAAGCTCCTGAATTAAGCGGCTGAGAGTCTCCTTGTCTTGAGGAGAGAGAAGCTTTGCCTCGTCATTGACATAGCCTGTGTACTGAGGAAATGGAATCTCCTCTTGCTCAGAATCAATCCGCGGGGATAGAGCAAAGGCCGAAGACTCTTTTCCCCCTGTGGCCACCAGACACCTAAGACCTAGCAGGAAAGACACTAGGGCGGCCACTATCAGCAGTCGTTTTTTCTTGCTGTACAGAGCGGTCATGAGATCACCGGCAGGGCATCGACTTTTTGAGCCAGCTCATGAAGGCTGCAAAGATAGGCATTTAGGAGGCTCTCAAGCTCTGGTTTTTTCACCCCGCTCCTTCTTCCTTCCTTTAGGTGCAGCACTCTCATGAATACCTCAGTCTGAAGCTTAAGCCGATCGGCAATTTCCTTAATGACCCCCTCTCTTGACTTGGGAGGTGCGCCTCCCTGAAGACGGATGAGGCTGCGCAAGACCGGCATAAGAGCGGTCAGGGAATGGACCAGCAGTTGCTCGATCGGTTTTTGCTGAAGCCCTATTTCCAGGTAAGATTGGCGGATTCTGATCAGTTTGCCCTTAATTTCCTGCTCACACTGAAGACGCAGGTTGGACTGATTGATAGATAACTTTTGAAAGATATCCTCTCCGTAGACAGTAACATGCTGTTCCTTGATCTCAATGAATTCAATGGGGAAAGTATCGCATGAGGAAAGAATATGCTCCTCGGTAAGAAAGAGGGGCGCGGGGATTTTTTCCTTTCGGCCGCGGGCGATTACCTTTAGGCTGTCTTTTAGGGTAGAAAAGGGGAGATCAGCAAAGATAAACAGCAGATTGATATTCGACCGCTCAGGGATATAGTCTTCTCCGGCAGCGCTGCCATAGACAGTGGCTGATTTTAAGTTTTCTTGGTGAATTTGAATCATGCTCTGGCAGTAGCGGGCCACTGTCAGTCGAATACTGGGGGGCAGTAGATCGAGATTTTTTAGCTCACTCACCCTTTTTCTCCTCTTGGGTTACTAGCGATATCAGTATAGAAAAAAAGATAAAATCAGAGAGATTTTATTATTTATCAATCCAATTTGTCAACTGAAAGTATACCCTTTTTCTAAAACTTTTAATAACTCAGCCTTTAATAACCCTTGGGGAATGTAGGTAGGAAAAGTTTAAAGTTTTAGGAGGATGGTTTGGAAGGAACCCTTTTTCAAAAGGGTTCCTTCCAAAATTTAGTGTGGCGATATTTTCCCTGATTGCCCGAAAACAGATGTAGTCTACGATTTTATTGGATAAGAAAGGGCGTCATATGCAAGAGGTCGAAATAAAATACCGAGATGAGTTTTGCCAGCGATGCGGGGAAATCTCCTGTACTTTGAATTTTGATGAGGCCCTGCAAACCATTCTGGACAACATTGATCGCTGTCTTGATGTTCAGGCCTCTGCCATTCATCTGGTAGATCCTGGCTCACAAACCATAGCTCCTGTGGCTGCCAGGAACCTATCGTCTGACTATATCAGCCGATATCAGCTTAGGCTTGAGGAGAACCCTATTGAGCAGGAGGTATTAAAGGGCAAGGTCATCACTATCGCTGATGCCAGGGAAAACCCAACCTACCAGAAGTTAGCCGAATCAGAGGGCATCCGCTCCATACTCTGTGCTCCGCTCAAGGCTAAAGAGCGGATCATCGGCAGTCTCTGGCTTTTTACCCGTACGGTGCGCTCATTCGATCCGGGCGAGCTCAGCTACGTTACTACCTTGGCTAGTCAGGCCGGAGTGGTACTGAGCAATGCTAAATTGTACCAAAGCCTCCATGCCCTGTCGGAAATAGGTCAAGCCCTCACCTCTCGTCTTGATTTGAGCGAGGTTCTGCAAATGATTGTCGAAAAGGCTACCCGGCTCATGGGTGGCAAGGGAGCCTCGATCCTGTTGATAGCCCGACAAGGGGAGACTCTGGAGGTTGGGGCTACCTGGGGCCTAAGTGAAAAATTTTTGAAAAAAGGGCCGATAGAGATTGAAAAATCTCTCCGCGAATGCCTGGACCATCTGCTAGTAATCCCCGATGTTTCCAAGAGCCAAGATGTGCAGTATCCAGAGCATCTGGCCCAAGAGGGCATCCGCTCCATTCTCTGCACGCCCCTGACCGTCAAGGAACGGCCTATCGGGACGCTTAGAGTGTATCTTGCTTATCCTAGGGAATTTTCTGCTGAGGACCTTGAGCTGTTTCAGATCTTGGCTGATTTTGGCGGCATTGCTATTGAAAATGCCCGATTATTCAACCACATAAAGAGAGATTACGAAGACCTGACCCAAGATGTATGGCAATGGTACGATTGGGGTAAAAGGGCACCAAGTATATAACGAGTATATAATATGCAGGAGCAGGCTTTTATCATTGAAAAAGATCAGCTTTTCTCCTGGCTGGAAAAATTGCAGCAGGAATTTCTCCTCATTGGCCCCAAAAAGCAAGAAGAAGGTGGTGGGGTGGCTTTCCTCCCTATTAAATCCGTTCAGGAGCTTGATTTAAATTATACCCTAACCATGATGGGGCCTCAAATTTATCTCTATCCTCCTGAGGAGACAATTTGCACCGTTTGGCGGAAAGATGACGGGGGATTTGAGGTCAGGATGAGGGAAGAGGTTCCTAGGCAGGTGCTATTTGCGGTTCGCTCCTGTGATCTTCAGGCCATCTTAGTGCTGGATAAGGTTTTCTTAAGGCCGGGGCTTGAAGATCGCAACTATCGGCTTTGGCGTGAAAACACGCTGCTTATAGGCCTTCACTGCTCATCGATTCATCCCCAGTGTTTTTGCGCTTCTATGGGTAGTGGTCCGTTTTTTGAGCCAAGGCAGGGCTATGACCTCTTGCTCACGGATCTTGGCCAGATAGGGTATTTAGCTGAAACTTTAGGGGAGCGGGCTTCGAGCCTTCTTGCAGCGCTAAAGGCTCAGCCAGCTACCCAGACTCATTTTGATCAAAAGAGGCAAATTGGCCACTACCTGCTGACTCAATTTCAAAAGAGCATCGATACCACACACCTGGTTGAGGTTCTGTTGAAAAATCAAGATCATCCGGTTTGGTCACAGACAGCGGATCAGCGCTGTTTGAGCTGCACCAATTGCACTAAGGTTTGTCCGACCTGCTTTTGCTATAACACCAAGGATACGGTCAGCTTTGACCTCGTGCGGTGTGAGCGGACAAGGTATAAAGACTCATGTCAAGAGCTTCATTTTGCCCAGGTGCATGGGGCAAATTTTCGCTCAACGAGATCTTCTCGGCTTCGGCAGTTTGTTACTCATAAGCTAGCTACCTGGGTAGAGCAGTTTGGCTGCTTTGGCTGTGTCGGCTGTGGTCGGTGCATGAGCTGGTGTCCGACTGGGATTGATCTTACACAGATGGCTAAGGAAATCATGGTTTCAGAGGGGCTCTATGATCGGCGGCGGCAAACATGATGGGGAAAGCATGGTGAGGGCAAGCATGATGAGTATGAGTACATGATGACATGATGAGTATAGGAGAGGGGGATTTAGGGCTTATGGATAATCCGCACTATCGAGTTGCTTGTCTTCTGGATGTTCAGCCTGAGACAGAGGATACAAGCTCTTATCTGTTTGTCCTAGAGGATGGAGGGGATTTTCAGTTCTCCCCTGGACAATTCAATATGCTTGGCCTGCCAGGTACAGAGGAGGCAGCCATATCCTTTAGCTCTCTGGCCGCGGCAGGCAGTGGCCGCTTTACTCATACTATCCGCCGGGTAGGAAATGTGACTAGGCTGATTGGGGAGCTTGAGATCGGCCAGAGAGTGATGGTCAGGGGGCCATTTGGGCGTGGCTGGCCAATCGAGCAAGCCGTGGGTTGTGATGTTTTGCTGGTTGCCGGCGGGCTTGGACTGGCACCGCTCAGGCCCTTTCTTCTCTACATGTTGGAGAATAGGGGCCAGATCAGAAATCTGGTTTTGATCTTCGGCGCCAGAACACTGGATGATATGATTTTTCAAATAGATCTGGCTAGGTGGCAGGAGCAGGATGAGATAAGTACAATCTATTGCGTTGATCATCTGACTAGGGAATCTAATTTGCGACTTCGCACCGGGCTGGTAACTCGGTTCATGGATGGACTTGATCTTGATCCTCGCAATACCCTGGCCTGCATTTGCGGTCCGGAGATCATGATGCGGTTTGTGGCTCGCAATCTCGCGCTGCAAGGATATCGGCAGGATCGAATTTACCTTTCAATGGAAAGGAGAATGCGCTGCGGTACGGCCCACTGCGGCCATTGTCAGATTGGGGCTAAGTTTGTCTGCCAGGATGGGCCGGTTTTCTCTTATCCTGATATTGCCCGATTTGCAGATACGGCTCTATAGGATGAGGGAAAGCAAAAAAGAGGGAGCGTTTCGATCATGTTAGTGAAAAAGAAGAAGCTGCGGCTAGGTGTCTTTAAGTATAGCTGCTGTGCTGGGTGTGAATTTGAGCTTATCTATTTTCAGAAGTACATTCGGGAAACTTTTGACAATGTGGACATTATCTATTTTCGCATGGCCAAGAGCGGGGGATCAGAGGAAGGCCCCTTTGACTTGGTCCTGATTGATGGAGCAATTACTGAGGCCTGGCAGGTCGACCAGTTGAAGAGGGTTCGCCAGGTAGCTAGGTTTTTGCTTCCTATCGGCTCCTGTGCAGTCAATGGGGGAATTCCAGCCATTAAGAATCACACCTCGGAGCTTGATATGGAAAAGAGGGTCTATCAGGATATTACCCACGTCCATTCGATAAAAACTCATCCAGTGGATGATTATGTCCAGGTAGATGGCTACATCAAAGGATGCCCTATGGGCAGAAAAGACCTGTATGAGGCCTTCACCTCGCTGCTCCTTGGCAAAAGACCAAGTTTTGTCAACTATTCAGTTTGCGTAGAGTGCAAGATCAAGGGAAATACCTGCGTGTTGATATCCTATGGCTGGCCATGCATGGGGCCGGTTACTAACGGAGGCTGTGGGGCGCTGTGTCCTTCTTATAATCGCGCCTGTTATGCCTGCTGGGGACCGATGGAAGATGCCAATGCGCCTGCTCTGGCTAGGCAGTTTGAGAAAATGGGCCTCGCCCCGGATGATATATTTCGCAGATTCACCCAGTATGGATCAACAAAACCTGAATTTCGCAGGGGAGCAGAACTCTATGGATCGACAACCCAACCCTTTTAACTCCAAAACCATATCTATTGATTATCTGGCTCGGACCGAGGGCGAGAGCGGTCTTATGGTCAAGATCGCGGAGGGCGGAGATGTTCAGGAAATTAAGCTGAAAATTTTCGAGCCGCCTCGCTTCTTCGAAGGCTTCCTAGTCGGCCGAAAATACAGCGAGGCAGGGGATATCGTCTCCCGGATCTGTGGAATCTGCCCGATCTCTCATCTGACCACCTCTCTTCAGGCGGTTGAGGATGCTATGGGTATTATGCCAAGCCCTCAAACTAGACGGCTGCGCAGGCTCATGTGCGTGTCTCAGGTGGTGGCCAGCCACATTATTCACCTCTACATGTTTGTCCTGCCTGACTACTTCGGCTATCCTGGCTTTGCCGAGATGATGCCCGAATTCAAGAAGGAGACCGATTATCTTCTGGCCATGAAGGAGGCCGTAAACAATGTGGCTGAGAAGATCGGCGGACGCCCCCTGAATCCTGTTTCTATGGTAGTCAATGGCTTTACCAAGCTGCCGGACAGGGAAACCATGCTCTCTCTGGCTGAGGGGATCAGAGCTGTTTTGCCAATGGCTTATGAGACCGCCATGATGATGAGCCGCCTGCCTTATCCAGATCTTGAGACTGAGGGCGAATTTGCGGCCCTCCGAAAAGAAGCGAGCGGGGAAGAGGAAAGGGGCGAATATGCCTTTAATGAAGGGCGTCTTGTTTCCTCAGGTGGGCTAAACCTCGACATCCACGACTATTTTGCCGCTTTTTGCGAACAAGAGCAGGGATATGCCCAAGCCAAAAAATCTTTCCTTAAGACTGGAAATACTTATATGTCAGGTGCCTTGGCTAGGGTTAATCTCAAATTCGATCAGCTCCATGATGAGACCAAGAAGCTGGCTCAGGAGATAGGCTTTAGCCGACCAGACAGAAATCCCTTCCATAATAATCTGGCTCAGGCACTTGAAATCTATGATGGAATGCTTGAGAGTATCAGGCTTCTTTCAGAAATTGATCCCAAAAAGGAAGTGCCTTCGGTGGATATCCGGGCAGGGGAGGGGGTAGCCATTACCGAAGCGCCAAGGGGCCTTCTCATGCACCGCTATGTCATCGACCGACGGGGAGTGATTGAGGAGGCAAATCTAATTACGCCCACCTCGCAGAATTTTGCCAATATCGAGCGGGATCTTCACCTGCTGGCCGCGCGGTATGGCCAAAGTGACGACCATGAGGCACTTCGGCTAAAATGCGAGCAGCTCATCCGAGCCTACGATCCGTGCTTTTCCTGCTCGGTGCATTGAGGGTTTTGCTGCCTTTTCCTGCTAAAGTGCATTGTTTAGGGGGCTGCCTCTTTCTGCTCCGATGTTATTTTTTGGGGGTTGATCACTCGGAAAACCCTGGGGAAAATCCCCACAATCACCCGCACTTGCCGTATTTTTTCTCATCCAAGCAGCTAGCCAGTTTGGGGCTTAAAGAATCTGCTTTTATTGAAAAATTTCCAAGAAAATTTGAAATGTTGATTTTATCTTGACAGATTTCGGCAATCCATAGTACTTTGGTATGGCGGTCAGCTGCTCAAGCTACTGAAAGATGAAGCCATCGGAATTACACTGGGGCAAACAGTGAATGACCACTGGGATAAACATTGTAAGAGAATTTAAGGTAATCGAAGGAAATCATGGCAGAGAATTTGCACTTATTAGCTTCTATCAGATTATATCAGACTTGATCGGAAAAGCTGAAAAAAGTTGCAGCCGCGGTGAGTTAAAGAACACAAACTGGAGGGGGAGACAGAAAGCAAATGACTGACCGGGAAATAGGAAAGCTCCTCCATGGGCTAGAGGCAGAAGTAGAAACTCTCAGGCAGATCTCATCAACCTTGCATCAGCTTCTTGTCCATGAAGGAAAGCTAGAGCTTCTGTTCAGTGAATTGGCAACGGTGAGCGATGAAATCATCTTCCTGAGAAAAAAGCTGGACAGAAGTAAGAGCAGATGGGATCTGCAATTGGATTTTAAGCTCAAATCGCTCTTAAGCCGGCTAGATCGGCTGGAGATGTCCGAGAGGATGCAAGGGAGTCCCACTTGGGCTGAGCTTGAGGAAAGGAATCAGGAACTAGCCAAAGTCAGAGAGGATCTGACGGCTCGGAGTCAGGAATTATTCACGATCAGAGATCATCTCAAGGATAGGGAAAAGGAGTTGTCCGAAGCTCGGGCTTATCTTGAGGAGCGGGAGCGGGAGGTAAGCGAATATAAGAAGCGGATCAGGGACCTTGAGGCTGAGCTGAAAAGGCTCAAACGTCCATGGTGGAGGAAACTGTTCCCTGTATGGCCGTAGGGGATGGCTATAAATATAAATATATTCGCTCTTATATATCAGACACCATAAACCCTATATCAGAACAACCATAAACCCTCGAAGGGGCTTAGCTCTTATTA
>JAILZY010000067.1 GCA_023512255.1 bacterium
CTATTGTCTTTTACCTCAATACCCTTACCCTGCGGCTTATCTCCTCCTCCTAATTTAAACATGGGGAACATCTGGAGCCTTTATAAAAAGATGGAAATATGTAAAAAGTGCGGGTATCACCGCCCTGTCATCATCGTTTAATAGGTACATTTTTTAGCTTAATGCTGAGCAGCAAGCGGTGATACCTGCAACAAGCTCTTTAATCCCCTCCGCTTACATATAGATCAGCGCTCATCACCGGGGCTGAACTACTGATATTGCGGACCGCGACCTGGGTTTTTTGGCCTTGGTAATCCGCACTGTTTGGGGTGCTGCTTTGATTAAAATTTCTCTTGCCCACACTTCCCGGCCAAGGGTCGCCCTGATCACCGCTATTAGTGCCATTGTTGAGGTCAAAGGCGCCATCGGCCTGCTCAACATCTACCTTATAATGGACTGGATTATCCTGCCGCTTAACCTGATCGTCAACATGGTAAATCAGCAGGCCATCTCCAGGCAAACTATCGTCAAAGAGCACCTTCTGGCGATTCTCTACAAGGAAATACTGCGTCCCTACGGCTCCGTCAGTCCACAGAAGGAATATAGATGGTTGAGTTTCCACCTGCGGAATATTCACCTTGATCTGATTCGATCTCAAGACAATGGGATTTACCCAACCAAGCTTGACCTTCGACCAGGCACAGAAGTGAGCTGGCCGACTTCCATGAGGAGTCCCGTTCCAACTGCCTCCACCCATTACTCCCCAATTTCCAATTCCCTCTCCTCCACTGTGTCCCACATCGTATAAATCAGGCAGCCCCAGCTCATGGCCGTATTCATGGCAGAATACCCCGATTGTTCCATCACCAGGGGTTCTAGTATACTCAGATTCCATAGAATAGCCCCTAAATCTCATGCCATCCAAAACCGGCGGATTCTTCATCTCCCAGCGGTGCGACCAGATAGAGCCTTCAGGATTAGTGGAGGCTTCGGCACTTGGCCCAGCATGGATGATGAAAAGGCTGTCCACCTCGCCATCGCCATTGTTATCATACCGCCGGTAATCAACATAAGGGTCTGCGGCCACGACTGCATCCTCAGCCAGTTTCTGGGCGTTGGTCGGATAATTGCCCAAACCCGATTGTCCACCGAGATAATAGCTGTAAGTTTGCGGCATCCGAAACCAGTCTGGAGGCGCTCCGATCGTGCCGTTTACCTCACCGGTGAGGTCAAACTGGCCATAGGATACCTCCTGATAATAATCCCTCATACTTCCCGTCGGATAGGTCCCTAGGCTAAACAGCATCTCGTAGAAGTGATCCTTATCAGTTTGCCCCTGGTTATCGGAAAAATCAACCAGAATTACTAAGGCCCGGAAGGTGCCTTGAGCTTTGATTAGAGGTCCTGGGGCATCCAGCCTGGAGGAGAGTTTCTTTGCCTGCCGGTAGATCTCAATCGCCCAAACCCTCACTTTGCCCTTGAGGTCAGGGTGCGGAGGCATAGCCGCAGTCCAAGACAGGCCGCCGCTCACCAGCAGGATAGCAGAGGCCAGAAAAGCTAACCACATAACCCTAGCCAAGAGGAAAAATCTCTCTCCTAGCCCAAGAAGGCGAGCGGCTCTCATGCAGGCTCTTTGGCTCATTCCTTACCTCACCTCGCTTTCTTGCGGCAAGCGGCTTGGGTTAGAAATAATCCAGATTAATCTGCCGTTCCCTGGCTCTAGACTAGCTTCAGCCTCGATCATGTCTCCGGGCAGAAGATAGTAGGCCAGAAGACTTTTGCTGTTATGCGACTCAGTAGGTAGAAATTCCCCCCTCTCATATACATAGTATGGCCTGGCAGTAATGGTCACCCCTGCTGCCAGAAAATTTGAAAAATCACTAACATCAATAGATTCTACCACTTTAAGAGTCAGCTCGACCCCGGGGTATTCCTTCTTCTCTACCCTAAGCACCCGGCCAATGATTTTGCTCTTGTTGGGAGAGAGCGGTGCTGGCGCTGGGGAAATTTCCGGGCCAGCCACCTCAGGCTCCTGCTCCTCAATGAGAAGACGGGTAATATCCGTGATCCACCAGCTCAAGGTAGTGGTGGGGCCACCCGTGGCTTTGGCCACTGCTTTGATCCGGTCTTTGGGGAGGAGGTAATAGGCCTGAAAGTTGCGAATATTTCGAGGATCAGCCAAGGCGATCTGCCGAATGCCGGCTGTATACTTATAAATATACTGAGGACAAGCAATGATCGTCTCTCCTGGCTTAAGCAGATTAGTAAAATCGCCGATATCCCTTGATTCGATGACCCGAAGGGTAAGGTGCACAGTGGGAAAAACGTCTCGATCAACCCGCTGAACTTCAGCCACAAGGTCACTTTTGTTTGGTACCACCGAAACCTGGGCAGAACCGGTATGTAGAATATTCAACCTAGCTCTAATCCGCTCTTGGGACATACTCCCTTTACGGCTCACTAAGCGGATCAGCAAAGCTGCGGCCAAAATCATCAGCAAACTTCCAAGAGACAGAATAATAAGTTGTTTTTTAGTCATAACGCGCCTCATATTCTCCATATCGGAATTTAGGCAGGAAGTGAAGTATGGATACCGAAAGATTTTGGAAGGAACCCTTTTGAAAAAGGGTTCCTTCCAAACCATCCTCCTAAAACTTTAATATATATATTAAAGTTTTAGGAAAGGGGTACAAGGGGAAAACCCTTTTTCAAAAGGGTTTTCCCCTTTAATCGGCAAACAATAGGTCTGCTGTTCGCGAAAGCATAGGCAGCCCGCGAACCTCAGTCTCAAGGAGTGGCAGAATAGCCCGGACCTGGCCGCTGAATTTTTCTCTGATTGTCCTCATGTGCTCTTCTTGCATCCTGGCACGGCTTTGGACAAATTCAGCCGCACCATCGGTGATCGTCGATCGATCGATCATCATATTGACAATAACTCCTCCTACTGGAATTCCAAACTCATGAAACCAGTCCACAAAGCGGGTGATTACGGCAATGGGTAAGGCCTCTGGTAAGGTAACGAAAAAGAAGCTGGTTCTGGCTGAATCGGTCAGAAGAAGGCGGGCATGCTCCATACGGTCCCGAAATCCAGTCAGATAATCCATGAGAGGATCGGGCTCTTTTTTTTTGCTGAATGAGAGCATCTCACGCAAAGATCTTGCCTCCTGTCGGGATTTCATCATCTTATTGACCCAGAGGCTATAGACCTTAGACATGCCAAGCAGCCGCCGAGCATTAGCCGTCGGAGCAGTGTCAAAGACATAGACCTCGTATTCGTCCCGGAACATAAGATCAATCATATTTTCAAACATAGCCGACTCTTCAAAGGCTGGGTTCATAGTAGCCGAGTCCACAAACTCATCCGCCTTGGTTCTAAGGTCGGCAAACTTAAGAAACCACTGAATCTTATCCCTGATTTCCTGCTTGGAGCGGCTGATGGTTTCCCGGGTGTCGATCTCGTAGGCAAAGAGATTGGGGGCGCCACTGACTGGCGTAGGCCGCCCAAAGACATCCTGAGATAGCAGCCCAGACAGGCTATGCACCGGATTAGTTGAAGCCAGCAAAGTCCGCCGTCCCTGCCTGGCATACCAAAGGGCTGTGGCCCCGGCCATGACGGTTTTGCCCACTCCGCCCTTGCCGCCAAAGAAGATATATTTGAGAGTGGAAATCTCCTGGAGGTAGGATTTCATCGACTTATCAATCTCAGTCATAGATTTATCAGTGTCAGTCATGATTTATTTCCTCATCCAGAATTTATCTAAAAATCACCATACATAATATGGGACAGCTTCTCAACCATAGCTAACCCGGTTACATCCCGCTCAAGCTCCGGTACAAAGGCTTTGACTTGATCGCCAAAAACTTCCCTGATCTTATCCAGATATCCCTTCTGCATCTCTATCCGGTGTCTGAGATAAGCGGGAATATTCTGTTTGAGCAGCTCATCGGGAATTAGCCGATTGACCACATAACCGGCAATAGGTACATAATCGGCAAAGAGCTGGGCAGCATTTTGGGTATCGAGGATGATCATCTCCTCGGGCACAAGGACAAAGAAAAAGGCGGTCTTTTGCCTATCGGTCAGGATCTGCGATGAGGTATTGATGCGCTGCTTAATGTAGAGAAGCTCACTGAGAATCTTATCCTCTTCCCTCTCCTGAGTGCGCTTCATCACCGAGGCCATACGATCGTACTCGGCCATCTCTTGGCGTAGGCTGGTGATCTTGTTGATCCACTCATCATATATCCTGGCCATCTTCAAGTAGTAGAGAGCATGGCCAAGAGGCACCAGATCATAGATGTAATAATCGTAGCTGCCTTCCTTGATAATGTCCACAACGGCATCGAAAATGGCCGACTCTTCCATAGCTGGCTCGGCCCCAGCAGCCTGAAGATAATTTTCAATCTCATCGGGCACCTTGTCAAGGCCGTACATATCGAGGATCTTCTGCCGAATCTCCTGCTGATACTCCTTGATGCGCCGGTCAGCATCAACTTCCTGAGCCCAGAGATTATCCATGATCTTCACTGGCCCCTGGCCGAAGATATCCCGCTGAAAGATATCGCTAAGGCTGGCCTGTGGATCTACGGAAAAGACCAGCACCTTTCTGCCAGTTTTGGCTAGCCAAAAGGCCGTAGCTGCGGAAAATGTGGTCTTGCCAAGCCCCCCTTTCCCACCAAACATGATATAGCGGCGGTCAGGGTTTCGCTCAAAAATTTCTCGCAACGACATGATATTTTTACTCCTTATGCCTCATAAGCGGTGCATGATCTGCTCATGCTCATCGAATCTGTCAGCGATTTTTTCTACCTTATCCTCAACCCGGTGCAGATCAGCTTTAAGCTCCCGGAGGTCAGATTTAATTTCGGCCACATCAGTCTTTAGCTCAGCCACGTCGGTCTTAAGATTAGCTACGTCAGCTTTCAATTCCTTTACTTGTTTGTTAGTCTTGTCTATCTTTTGGTTCAACTGCTTGTTCATACTAGCCATCATGGCCTGAGCTTCGTTGAACCTTTGATCTATCTTTCTATCCAGCTCATCTGTCCGCCTATCAAACTTTTCATTTAAAGCAGCCACTCCCTCAGCTACGATCTGAACCTTGCTGATCACATCCTCAGCTATGATGTGAAACTGATGGATAATATCTTTCTGAAAATGGGTCAACCTCTCATCTATATAATCTTTGGTTTCTCTGTCCATATCTAAATTCCATACTTAACCTAGGCCTTTTGAGCCCCAAATCTTAATGCTTAAAACTATGGTCAAACTTTCCCTGAATCAGATGCTCAATGTCCAGAAGATACTTAAAAGCTAGATAACCAACGCTAGATCGCCAGCTTTTTTCCTCAGGCCATAGCGTCGGTCAGGTCTTTTTCCCGCAACATCCGACGTTTCCAAGTACTAATCTGCGGCACCACATAGGGCAGAAGGCGCAAGGAGTAGTAAGGCGGCAGGATGGGCACACCGAGAAGGTCGCCCATGGTGATTAGAATGAACAGGTGCTCCATGCTGGCCCGAGTTTTCATGGCCTGGCGGGTCATGTCATGGGCAGCCATGCCGTATATCAGCTCTTTGATCTGGCTTAAGGATCTGCGCAAGAGTCCCTCTTTTTTCGGTCTCTCTGACTTTGGTAATTCTGATTTTGGCACTTCTGACATAGCGGTTGACTCCTCATCAGTCAGTGTGGTAAAGTTTTTATGCAAAAAAACCACAGCCTCATTACCCCAATTATCCCAAAAATTTTGCTTAACTAACGAGCCTCGATTTATCCAAGGCTATCCCCTTCTCCTAAGAGATCAACGATGTCCCGCTCACGAAGCATCTCGACCTGCCAGCGATGGATTGAAGGCAGAATATAGGGCAGGAGGCGCAGAGAGTAGTAAGGCGAAAGGATGGGCAAACCTAAAAGATCACCCACCAGAAGGAGCATGAACATCCGCTCCACGTAGGTCCGCTCGCGCCTTAAGCTGATCCAAAATCCATAAGCCGTCATCCCATACCAGACATCGGCTGCTGCTCTGGCCCATCGGCGCAAGGTGGCCATGAGGTTACTTAGCCTTGACATGCTCATTTTCTCCATTTAACTTTTAACTTCAGCGAGCGAATTTTTTCAGAAAATTATACACTCCTCTCAGAAAATGAGCAAGGGAAGAACGAGAGGCTGCCTGCTGTTTGCGGTCTTCAAGTCTTCAACCCCTTGCCAGCGGTATGGCTCATCAATGGGCCTATTGGTATGGCCCAAGCGGTATGGCGATGATTCCGAAGCTCCTCTTGAATGAAGCTGATCCTAAGTTGTGAGTGGACCTGTTGCGGCTTGCGGTTGTCCTTTAGCCTGCGCCTGGGCTTTAAGCCGCAAATAGGCTTTCCAGCCTTCCCAGGCCAAAAAGAGGGCCGCAGCCACCAGAAAAAGGGCCAAAAGAACCAAAATGCTGGCGCCAATAATGGCCAGGCCGCTGTAGCCTGGCTTGCCCCAGTTGGGAGCAACAACCGTGATGTACAGGTTCCAGGCAGTAATCAGGTTGGCAAAGACCGTAGTTACATACATAAAGAACATGGGCAGAGCTACCCACAGGGCTTTCTTCCCCTCCGAAACCAACCAGAGGGTAATCAGCATAAGGGTCAGCGAGGCCATCAGTTGATTGGCGCCGCCAAAGAGTTGAAATAGGTAGGTAAAAGTGCCTGAGAGAACCACAAAAAACACCAGGGCTGAGGAAATAAGCGTGCCAAGATGAATATTATGAATGAGGGGGAAGCTTCCACCCAACCACTCGGCCAGGGAGACACGCATAAAGCGGATGGCCAACTGAAGCATGGTAATAATGATAATAACAAAGGCGGCAAAGGCTATCGAGCTGCCATACTTAGGATCTAGCCCAAAGATGGACAGGAAATTTCCCACACCCTCGGCAAAGGCTGCCGCACCGCCACCTTTTCCGGCCACCGAGATGGCCATCAGGGAAAGAAGCGCTAGCAGCATCTCGCTAAACATTGAGCCGCTGCCAACAGCTAAGGCATCGGTTTCATTCTCAAGTTGCCGAGCCGTGCCTACGGTCGAGATCAGCCCATGCCAGCCAGATATAGCACCACAAGCGATGGTAATAAAGAGCATTGGCCACAGGGGCTGGAGAGCACCCCGAGTGCCCACATTCCAGGCTTTGAAGGCGGATATGGTGAAGGTAGCTAGCTGAGGTCTGACCAAGACGGCCAGACCCGCCCCCAGAAAGCCGCCGATGAGGGTAATAGCCATTACCCAAAAGCCAATATAGTTGATAGGCTGAGCATAGCGCCAGATAGGCAAGGTAGCGCCAAGGTAGCAAAAGAGAATGGTAAACAGCAGCCAGAAAATATAGCTTGGAGTAACCTTCAGATAGCCGTTAGTCATCGGATCAAAGACCGAGTAGAGGGGCTCTCCTGCCGTGAGGCTATTGAGCGCATTGTTCAGCCCGCTAACTAGCCCGCTCACCGCTCCGCTAGGGCCAAGAATAATAGCCAGCATGGTCAATCCGACAATGACCAGCGTCGTTACCGCCAGCCCCATCC
The DNA here is from genome assembly GCA_023512255.1 of bacterium. Taxonomy (GTDB): domain Bacteria; phylum SZUA-182; class SZUA-182; order DTGQ01; family DTGQ01; genus DTGQ01. The sequence continues at coordinate 7,520 of JAILZY010000067.1, forward strand.
GCCACCGGTAGAGCATCTGGCCACCCATAAGACCAGCCAAAACCAAAACCACAATGCCAAGCGGTACACTCGGCGTGTTGGAAAAAACCGAAGCCATCAGATTGCCGAAGGCACCGGCCACAACCAGAAGATAAGCAAAGATAAAGATCAGCAAGATAATGCGACTGGCTGGAGAAACCAGCTTGTGGGCTGTAGCGCTGAGTGAGTCTCCGTCGCGGCGCACCGACATCATCAGGCTGCAATAATCCTGCACCCAGCCAATGAAGCTGACGCCAACCAGCAGCCAGATAAGCGCTGGCAGCCACCCCCATAGGCTAACCGCAGTAATAACCCCCACAATAGGCCCGGCAGCAGCTATGGACTTGAACTGAAACCCATAGAGAACGTAGCGGCTAGCTGGGGAAAAATCCACCCCGTCCATGTACATTCTGGCCGGAGTTATCTTTTTGGGATCAGCCTTGATGACGTCTCGGTCAATTTTTCTAGCATACCAGTTGTGGCCAAGGTAGCAGGTAACTGCCCCAAGGGCTAGGGTGAGCAGGGTATTCATGGGTTTTCTCCTTATCTTGGGTTTTTAGGATTTTTATTTTTATTTTAAAAATTTATTTAAAAATTTTATTCTAAAAATCTTATCTTAGTGGTCTGTTCGCTAAGTGTGTAACACAAAGTGCACAGAGCGAATCAATTACGATATCAATTGTAGGTGCAGGCCTTGTGCCGGCGCAGCTTGCGCATTTTATTAGCGAAAAGACCAACTTAGTCTTAGAAAATTAAGCTTGAGCGTATAAAAATTACCTTAAAAGGTATCTATTAAAGATTATTAAAGATATTATGAATTGTATTCTATAGATTTAAAACTTACAAGTAAATTTTAGTTTTTTTCTGTAGTTATGAAATATTTTTCACAATTAGGCAATAAATTTCACAAGAGAATTAAAAAATTTCATAAGATAGTTATAAAAAAATAATAAAATAATCTTATAAATTTATGTGTAATAAAAATTATAAAATATTATATTTTTATATAATATATAAAATATAAAATGGCATATTTTTTGCTTATTATTTATTTAATTGCTCGATGTATTTAATTACTCGATGCTATCGAAAACACCTCCATAAGGTAAATATTCAACCCACCATCTCGATTTAACCTGTTTCATCCTAAAAGCTAATTAGAAAAACTTAACGAGCAAGAAACCTTAAACTATCAAAATATCTCCAGAAGAAAATAAAGACAAGGGGGACAATGATAATTTTTCCAAAAAATTATAAGGCCATAATTTCTCTTCGCTTGCCGCCCCGGACTCGACGCTCAACAAAGAGAAATTCTCTCGGCTAGCCAGCAAAAAGAGTGGTGGCTAAAAGACCACTTAGCTAAACGATCCCTTAAGAGAGCTGAACAATTCTTATAGAAAGGAGGTGAAAACAGGTGAAAATCAGGATACGGAAAGATAAAGAAAACTATAGCCTGCCTCAGCCTGCTCTGGTAGATATAGTTAGACCTCCACCAGGCCGCCCAGCTTAGATCAGCCCATGAAAAGCTTGGCCACAAATGGTCCATTTTTTATGGCTTGGTCAGTTAAAAATAAAATTTGGTCATTTAAAAGTAAAATGTAGAGGGATTTATTTTTCAGGAAGTTAATGGTTATTAAGGGAGGAAATCCCAAGCCTATATATTTTCTAACCGCCTATATTTCTAGCCAAATTTCTAGCCAAAGATAAAATTCAAGGAGGAGAGTTAAATGAAATCTCTAGGTAAGAAGCTATTCTTTTTGATCTTCTGTGGACTCATAGTTATCAGCTATTCATCAGCTGCATATCCACAGATAGCTACAGGCAATGAAAAGGCGCTGGCGGCAGCAGCCCTGACGCCTCTTCCCATCGAGGAGGTAAGTGCTCTGACTCCTCTTCCAATAGAGGAGGTAAGTGAAGCCAAGTCGCTACCTGCAATCACAACAACCACGTACACTTTAACTACGGCAGATGCGGTCTTAGATAGCATGACTGACCTGACGGCAGCAGCTAACGTGGTTCCATGGCCGCACTGGTGGTATAAGAATGAGTATTTAAGAAATAACACGAGGCAGATCGCTTACGATGCAGTAAAAATATTGCGCGGCTGGTGGCCAATTAGGGGAATGTACTCAAATGTATTCCGGCAGAGGATGTGGTGGTGGGTAATGGATTGGTATGGCCGCAGGTGGACAGTGCTTAAGTGGAGAGGCGGAGCACTCCCCCCTGGTGGTAGTGCGTATCTTTGTTTCTGGGCCTTTGGCTGGAGCCCTCCACGGGTTGCCGCATTCTGGTGGACTGATAGGCGTCAGTGGCCAATACTACCCTACTGCAATGCTGCTATCAGTGTGGAAGTTAACTTTATGGATATGGGCGACAATCGGTTTGCCCCAGTGATAACCTTAGGTAATTTCCAGATGACCGACATCAAGATTGATGAAACCAATCCTGAGTTCTGGGAAGATGGAGGCTTTGAGTTAGGCGGAGAGACAGGCTCGACGATCAATATTGTAAGTGCGAAAGCGGCTATTGTGGATAAGAAGTTCACTGCTGAGACCTTGAATTTAGAAAATACCATTAAGTCATCGGATTTAGGACAATATTTCATGGACGTCAAAATACCAGCGTCCACCATACAATATGGTCAAGCAATACCACTTCCACCACTCACCGCTGCGGATGGTGCTCCGCTGACTATGGCCACTGGCCAATCATTGGTAATCGTAGTTGAGCTGGCGAGCGGAGACTATGAGCTAGTCAGTGTTGAAACTCCTATCCCCTCTAAATGTGGAGAAACGGATATGGGAATGCTCGATATCCAAGATACCGAACAGCATCTTGGCGGAGTGGTAAGCATACCAATCAGGATCCAGGGAGCAGCTAACCAAGTATTCAGCGCTGGGTTTGATCTTACCTATGATCCTGGGGTGCTGAGTTATCTTACTTTTACCAAAGGCCCCCTTAGTAATAAATTTAAGATGCTTGAGGTAGCCAGGGTTGAGCCCGGACGCCTGCGCATCGGCTGGGTTGATACTGTCGGCAGCATCGTACCTGGAGAGAGCGGAGATGTTATTTATCTCCAATTCCAGGTCATCGGCGGAGTGGAAAATCAGAGCTATCCCTTGAGGTTAGACGCACTTAGAGATGATATTGCCGACTGGCCAGCCTCAGGAGGCTGCCTGACCGTTTCATCTTGTAATGGTGATTTGAACGGAGATGGTAGCATAACGCCGACCGATGCTCTTATTGCTATGCGATGCTATCTAGGAAGTGGAGACTGCCCGATCTGCGCTGATGTCAATACTGATGGTGTGGTTACACCCCGTGACGCCTTATGCATCCTGGAAAAATATCTAGGCATCCCATCCTGTCTTGATCAGAGAGAGCCAGTAGCCGCCTATTAAGCATCTTGGGTTAACTATTAAGCTTTTTGGGTTAGAAACATTTCAGGGGGAGCAAACCAAGGCTCCCCCTGTTGTCTATCTTGAGCGATGCAAGAACGATCTGATTCTACTTGTGGCTCCATCTAGGCCACCCGGTATCTTATTGCTAGGATTGACATTTTGCCTGACATCTTGCCTGACATCTTGAATGGTGAGAAGCGGTCGCCACCACCACCCTGCCCTTCCCTCCCCGGGCAGTTTGTCAGTCGTTCTGGCGGCTTCTGATTTTCACAAAACCCTTCCCTCCCCTACCCGGGCAGCGGTTTGCTCCCCCTCCTAGGTTTAAGGATCTCTTGCCCACACCATACCTCATCACCCCCACCATGCCGACTACTGCTCTCGAATCAGTCGGAGCAATTCATCGGCGGACATTTTGCCAGTCATATCACTACCCTCAAGGAGGGATGAGGCCAGGTCCCGTTTTTCAGCATGGAGGTTGACGATTTTTTCCTCAATAGTATGCCGAGTAACCATTCGGTAAATGGTTACTGGACGCTGCTGGCCAATCCTGTGTGCTCGGTCTGAGGCCTGATCCTCGCCCGCCGGATTCCACCAGGGGTCCATGTGAATTACAAAATCAGCCGCGGTCAGGTTTAGCCCACATCCTCCAGCTCTCAAGCTAATTAGAAATAGGTCTCCATCACCGGTCTGAAAGGCCTCGATCCGCCGCTTTCGCTCTCTGGCTGGTGTGCTGCCATCAAGGTACTGGTAGCTGATTCCCCGCTCATCCAAAAGCTCCCTGATTATGGACAGATGATCAACAAACTGGCTGAATATCAAGGCCTTATGCCGGTTCTCCAAAAGCTCTTCCACCACCTCGGCCAAAAGAGCCAGCTTAGAGCTCTCAATGTCGAGGTTAGGATTGACCAGCCGAGCATGACAGCAGGCCCGGCGCAGTTTCATGATTTCAGCCAAAATCTTAAGATGCTTCTGTCCGGCTGGACCCTCAAGCCCCTCAAGCCGCCTGATGGCCTCCTGCCTCAGGGCCTCATAGAAGGCGAGCTCTTCGTTGCTCATTTCCACATGTAGGGTGATTTCTGTTCGGGAGGGGAGCTCTTCCAGCACCTGGCTTTTGGTTCTTCGCAAGATAAAGGGCTGGATCAGTTTTTTGAGTCTCTTTCTGGCTTCGGGGTCATGATATTTTTCAATCGGGATGCCAAACCGTTGATTAAAATTTTCCAACGATCCCAATAGACCAGGATTGAGGAAATTAAACAAAGTCCACAGCTCGCCCAGATGGTTTTCAATCGGCGTTCCGGTGGTGATCATTTTGAATTCGCCTCTGAGGGACATGGCTGCCTGAGACCTTTTGGTGGTCATATTCTTGATGGCTTGAGCCTCATCGAGAACAATGGTCTGCCAATGAATTTGAGATAAGCTCTCTGCCTCGATCTGAAGTAGAGCATAGCTAGTGATCAGAAGGTCAAAGGCTCCCAGGTTCTCAACCTGTTTTTTCCGATCCTTCCCCCAAAACTGGACAATGTTTAGGATCGGAGCAAAGCGATTTGCCTCCTCTACCCAGTTCATGCAGACCGAGGTAGGAGCAACCACCAGGGTCGGGCCTCCTGCTGCCCGATCAAGGATCAGAGCCAAAGCCTGCACGGTTTTGCCAAGCCCCATATCATCGGCCAGGCAGGCCCCGACCCCCCACCTAGCTAACTGAGCCAGCCACATAAATCCATCCACCTGATAATCGCGAAGCTGGGCCTGCAAGGTCGAAGGCACTTTGGCCATCAGGTGCCGCGAGCGGTCAATCTGCTCAATGTGCTCTCGCCAAGCCTCGTCTGCCTCCAGAGAGCCGACGCTATCGGTAAGATCGCGCAAAGCAAGTGAAGCCAAGGAATGAAACCTCACTCCCTTAGCCGTTTGCTCAGAGAAGGCCCTCAGCTCATCAAGCCGTTTTCGCAGCTCATTGGTCAGGGCCAGAAACTCCCCCTCCCCAAGGGGAATGAACCTCCCCGGTGAAGACTCCATCAACTCAAGGAGCCTTCGCATATCAAGCACCCTTGAACCATCCACCTGAATCTCCCCACTGGCGCTGAACCAATCCCTTTCTCGATGAATCTTGAGTCTCATCTGGTCAAAGGAGATCGGGCGGCTAATGACTTTTAGCTTCTCTCCCTCTGGCCACTCGATCTGAACGCCTTCTATCTGGTGAAGATCGAGCAATGTTTGCAAGCAATCTTCAACCCCTTCGATCAGCCACTCAAACTCATATTCTTCAAGCCCTGCTAGGACCGGACAGGCAGCCACGACCCCTTTGGCCCGGTAGATTTCCTCCTTAAGGTCTCTAGTGGTTTGAATCCGCTTGCCATCAATCTCGGCAATGATATTACTTCCCCCAAGACCGGGTTTAAAGTATGGTCCTGCTGGAGAAAGTGGCCTGACCAGCATCTTTAACCTAACCCCTGACCCAGTAGGCAAGAGATGAACATGGATTCTAGAATCAGCCTCAACTTCCTCAATATCCTTCACCTTGCCCTCAACCCCTGACTGCACTGTAACTAGAGCGGACAGGCTGGCCAAGGCCTCAAGAACCCTGTCCTTGGCTTCGATCGGCACGACAAGCCCCCGCGGGCCGAGAATTTTGGCTATAGCCTGCTGTTGAGCGCTGACTTCAATCACCTTATACTTAGTCAATCCCTCCTGAACAACTATAATGTCGCTGTCAGCAATATCTTGGACCTCTTCAGAGAACCTAATCCGAAATTGATTGCCCTTGCGGTCCACGATCAACTCCAGGCTTCCAGACACAAGCTCTATCCGCACCTCTGGATTATCCGCCAAAAACAGAAGTGGATGGCCGATCATGGCTGGTAGGGTTTTTTTCCAATCAAAGTGATAGGTTGTCTGCCAATAGTCACGCTTGACCGATATGGTAGAGCAGATTTTCTGATCCTGTGGGGTCAGAAAGGGCAGATTTTTCTGACCATAGAGCCGGCTAAGAGCAATCGGGCGACCTTTTGACCATGTTCCGCTCTTGGTCAACTTCTGCTCTAGGGGCTGAAAGCTGCAATAGTTAGCCCGAAAGCTGATCAGCCAAACAAGCCTTGATTCTCTAGTTGTATTTTCTACTCCTCCTCGAGCACAAGAGGCGAGGTTGATCAGGGCTTTTAGGCCGCGCTCCCAGTCAGCCTCATAGCGGATTAGACCCAAAATAGATCTCATACCGGTCTGGCCCTGAATTTCTCCAACCCGTCGGCGATAATGCGGATCATCAGGAAAGAGGGCCGCCAAGAGATTGGCCGATTCCATAGAAAACCACAAATACCCTCCATTCTCTGCTCTGGAAAAGAGCGCCTTCAGCAGGCAGACCTGCTCAGAGTCAAGCTTTCGCTCTATCCAATAAGTAGCCAGGAGAAAAAAGAATATGGAAAGCTGATCATTTGGCCGAGCATTCTTCAGCAGAGAGAAGGTGATTTTCGACTCCTCGGTCTCACCTCGCTGGAATAACAGGGTGGCTTTCAGGGCTCGATACGCCCCTAGGTACTCATTATTGTCTTGCTTTTCCTCCACACTGCGGATAAACCCGAGCATCTCAGCCAGCCAGTCAGGCTGTCCAGTTTTCATCAAGGCCAGAATAAAGAATAGGCCGCTTACCTGCCTGAAGTAGAGCTTTCTTCGATCTGACCCTTTTCGATAGCGCTTCAAGGCCGCCTGATAGCGAGCAATGGCCTGGTCATTATTTCCCCGCAGAAAATCACACCAGGCTTCGATAAGCTCTGCATAGATCAATCCCTTATCTTGATCTTGTTTGACTACTTGAAGAGCCTCATCTAACTGGCCCTGAAAAATCAAGATCCTAGCCAGAGCATCCCGAAGATATGGGCCGCTTTGCTCATCAGCAGTAAGAGTGCGGTATTCGGCCAATAGCTCAGTTATTTTTCCAGGTGAAGCCAAATCTTGCAGAGTCAGACTTGTGGTTTCAAGGAGGGCAGAGGCTCTGATTTCTAGCGGTAGTTTACGGAACCACAGGGGGCGAAAGGGATTGTTGCAGATTTTGGCAAAAATCTTTATCCGAGCAAATCTCTGTGGATAATTTACCAAGCCAAGATGGTAGAATTTCCTAATCTGATCCAGATTATGGCTATATACTCCAATGCGGATTTCGCGGATATATCTTTCAGCTTCCATATTCCAGCCTAAAGCCGGTATCTCCTCCTGAACCGCTTTGACCATCATGGGAAATTGGCCGCTTTCAACCGCCAGTGTGGTCGCCTCCTCTACAAATGAGGGATGACACACGATCTGATCGCCGATAAACCCCTCTTTTCTGAGCGCACTCAACACGCCTTTCACATCCTGTCCACTCAGGGTTTTTCCTTCAGCCGTTTTGGCTCCGATTCTTCTCAGGCACTTCAAAAGCGTAGTCTGGTTGGTTGGCTCGTAGATAACTGATAGCATCTGGATGGCTGTCTGCTCAAGAGGGGATAGCTTCGAATAGGCTGCCGGCAGCCTATTAAATTCTGAATTACTTAATAACAGCATATAGATTCTCTCTTTTTATTTTATTCTTATTTTTTCTCCAAAGTCAGAATTTAGTAGTCCTATCGCTAATAAAATAAAATGCTAAAAAATGCTAAAAATAAAATGCGTAATCGGAAATTATTTTTATAACTTATTGTTATTTAGAGACTTTCATTTCCAATAAAAATTGAGTTTTAAGTAACCTATTGATATATAGAGTTAGTTTGAATCTTAGTTTTTTAAAAAATTGTTTATTTTCAATTACTTATAGTTACGATAAAATCTAATTTTAATTACTGATCCGCTGTGCCCGCTTAGCGAGAAAACTTTTAGATTTAACCAGCAATTTAGATTTAATAATTTTATTAGATTTAATAACTTAATAAGTAATATCGTCGAAAATGACTGGAATCCTCCTCTTGAATTCATCGAGAAGAGGCCGAGCAATTTCAATCATCTGGGGATGGGTGGCAGCTTGGGTCCTGAGTTTGAAAAAATGTCTCCACTCCCGCAGATTCATGGTCATGACCAGCTCGGTCTTGAGAGAGTTGGGAAGAACGCTTCTCGCCTCTTGGGGCGAAGCGCCCAATTCGAGGAGTTTTAGGTAGGCCCGCTCTGCCTCTTCCATAGCCTTTTTCCAGATGTCGTATTTTTGCTTATCTTCATCGCTTTCGCTCTTCCAAAAGCAAGGGGCAATGACCGTTATTTCATGACCGAATTTATTCTGACTATAGTTACAATAGCGGGTGCTTTCCTGACTGTAGCTGGCTATCCTATGCCTGACTATTTCATGGCTTACACCCCGATCGCAGACAACCCTGACGGTAACCTTCTCATGTTCCAGCACGGTCTCATGGCCATGTTCGATGATAAATTTTATAAACCCTCTTGCCGACTCAGGGGTAATTTTATGCTCACTTTTATAGCAAGTCCGCCCATATTTTTCAAGTTTTTTTAGTATTTCATCACCATCGATTCTATCTTCAATCACTGCCCAGGGCTGCACGATTTTCATAAAGCCTCTCTTTTCCCCTCGAATTTAAAATTTTTAATATTTATAAGCTTTTCTATCCTTTTATTTTTATCTACACTTTTGCAGAACTCTCCCCATGCCTTGAACTTCTTGAAAATTATCTTTCATACCAAACCCACTAAAATCAAGGGTTCAGAGAAAAAGTGCAAAAGTATAGTTTTATATCTTTCTACATTTCCTATTATATCATGTGTGGATATCATTTGTGCCGATATTTTGACAGGATAAGAGGAGGTTCTAATCAACTCATCCCTTTTTATCTCCCTGCAAAGAGGGCATCGCAGCAGAGAGATAATAAGGAAGCATTGAGTGAGGTTTTAGACAGCTACATTCTTGAGACAGAAAATCAAGGATAATAGCTAGGTTATGTTGTAAGGAAAGGAGAAGGTCATGAAAAAAACATTGTTGATGGTTTTGGTGGTGTTTTTTGCACTTATAGCTGGAGTGGTTCTGGGGCTATTCTGCCCGCCTACTGAGGCCAGAGCGGACAGTCAAATTACTTTCGCTGATCCGCGGCTTGAGCAAGCGGTCCGCGAAGCCCTGGGAATAAGTAAAACAGAGCCAATAACCAGGCAGATAGCCCAGACACTGACTTTTCTTGATGCCTCATCACGGGGGATCGAGAAACTTGATGGTCTTGAGTACCTTACCAATCTGACTGATCTAAACCTGGCTAATAACAAGGTTCAGGTTATTATTCCCATCTCAGCTCTTAGCAAGCTCGTCAGGCTAAGTCTTTGGCAGAACTTCATCCATGATCTCAGCTCCCTGAGTAGCAATACCGGCCTAACATGGCTAGACCTTGGAGCAAACTTCATAGAGAACATCGAAACCTTGGCCGAGCTGAATAATCTGCAATGGTTAAACCTAGCCGATAACTTCATCAGCGATATCACTCCCCTGGCTAACTTGGCCAATTTGAGGTGGCTGAACATTATGGATAATCTGATCGATAACATCAGCAGCCTGGCTGAAAATCCTAACCTGCTCTGGCTGAACAACTTGCCCTGGTCAGGCGGCAGCCAAGCCAGCTTTCTGGATCAGATAATAACTTTGTATAATCGCAACCAGGAGCGGATAAATGACTGGCAGCGTCTGGTCAATGGGTTTGCTGACTTGCCTCACTTGAGAGAGCTGCCAATCGTTCCCTTCTGGCAAGGTGGCAATCTGATCGAAAACCTGGCCATCTGGAATGACTATTGGCAAACACGGCTGAGGCTTTGGCAGAATGCCATAAGCACCTTCGGAGACCGCCCGTGGTGGTGGGTAGCCACATCTGCTGAAGGTAGCATGTCGGAGGCTGTCAGCGTCATGGATAGTGGTGGAGCCTTGGGAGGAGAGAGGGGAGCAGAGCTAGAGGCATTTTGGGCTAGGATGAGTGAAAAATTCGGCTCTTGGCCAATCTTTAAAAATCAACCCTGGTCATCGTATCAGCCGCAGGCAGGTTATTTGCGGAAACTTTGGGAATCTTACCTGAGCAAGCGAGGGCTGAACAATCGAGGCACAAATAACGATGAGGCTGATGATCCAGGAGACGATGATGACGGCGATGGTGATGATGATGGCGATGGTGATGATGGTGATGATAATTCCTGTTATTAGATATTAGAGCGGTTTTCACTTGGATAAACTTGTCTGTATCATATTGATACCACTTTGATACCACTATATTTACAAGGTGCATGTGCAAACCGCTGTAGAAGAGAGCACTCAGGGCAGATTCTGGATGCGGTTTTAGTGGTTTTAGTGAAGTAAAATGGGGAGAGAAAAGGAAGGGTGGAGTTTTTAAGCAGAAACTCCACCCGATCCGATCAAAAATCACCAAAAGTGGCTTTGATAAACCCGACTTACCCCTTCTTTCTGTCCTTTTTCGCTACAGTAATAGAATTCGGTACAGTAATCAGTACATTAATACAATTCAGTAATTAGTGTCTGTCCGAAAAAATGCCTTTTGGGATTACACCTATAATGAGCAAAATCAAATATATAGATAACAGACACATATATATAAGTGAACAGAAACTCGTTAAAAATCGGATGAAATAGATGAAAAATTAATAATTATTTC
>JAILZY010000166.1 GCA_023512255.1 bacterium
GTTGCCTGGAAGCTAGACTTTACCGAGCCTGTGGCTCAAATGCTCCCTCCCTCTCCCCCGGCCTGGATTGAGGAAATTCCTACCCGATCGGTCAAGCCGATCGTAAAGTGCAACAGCGTGGTCTCGGTCAGCCAAAATTACCTCTACCTGACCACAGGAGCAGGGTATGAGCTAGTGCGGGATCGGGGCGCTCTGCCTATTTTCCTTCCGATGAAGTCCTTGCTGATAATTGTAGCCCCACCCAGTAGTGGGAAATCACAGCCTGCTATCAGCTCAATCATAGAGCTTCCCGATACCAATGAGGGTATTATAACTCTAGATAAGAGCGGGACGGTCTTTTGCTCCCATGCTTCGATAGCTACCTCAACTGCCTATTATCTTGCTCAGAGGATGGGAATTGGGCGTGAATTTCGAAAGCCAATTGGAGGGGTTACTGCCCTAGCGCCGGAAAGGCTATGAGCTTGGATGTCATTAGGCAGTGCTCACATCAGCCTGCTTACTAGTACTGATAATTTTACGCTCTCTTCGCTAACAAAATGCGCAATTTGGGCGGGCCCTTGTGTCCGCCCCTACACTCACTCCCTACCATTGATTATGTAGTAATTACCCTACAATTGATTGAATTGGTTGGGTAATTGGATCTGCTCTCCCACTTGGCGAGAAAACCACTAAATACTATTTAAATAAATACTATTAAATTAAACTACAACTTCTACATTCCTGCGAAAGCGAGACTCCAGTGGTAAAAATTACTGAAATTCCGGTGTTCACGAATGGTAGACATGAGCGATAGCGGTTTTAAAATACAATAATTGATAAAATACAATAATTGAATTCCGCTCATCGGCTGTCGCCTCATGCTCGAATCCGCCCATCTGCTTCAATCTGGGGCACAATGCTTTTTATTTTGACATCCTGGGGAGTCTATGGTTTAATAGTTTTTGGTTTAATAGATTTAATGATTTCATAGATTATTAAAGCTTTCGATAACAGCTCGATCACAAATCATCTCCTTTGAGATAAGCCATAAATTTGAGACAAGCAATAAAGAAATGAGACAAGCAGCCAAGAAAAAGGGAAGAGTAAGAGTACGATGATCACTGAAGTGGTGGAAAATTGCCAGATATCGAGTCAAGCTTTTCGGCTTACCCTGGATTGCGCTGAAATTGCTGCCAAGGCCTACCCTGGACAATTTGTCATGATTAGGGTAAATCAGGGCCGAGCAGCCCCCCTGTTGCGTCGTCCCTTTTCTATTCACCGACTGTGGTGGACCTGCGGGGCAGGTTCCCATTCCCAAGGGCAGTCTTCACCATTTTCCCAAGGCCAGCCTTCACCAGGTTACCAAGATAGGCAGCAGTCTTCGCCAGGTTCCCGATATGGCCAGCAGCCTTCAGGGATTCAGATCCTGTTTCGAGTGGTCGGTGAGGGGACAGCCTATCTGGCCTCACTGGCCAAGGGAGCAAAGGTTGATCTTATCGGCCCTCTAGGGCATGGCTTTGAGCTTAAGGAGCCAGATTATTGCCCTGTTTTGATTGCCGGAGGAATTGGGGTTGCTCCTCTTCTCTTTCTGGCTGACCGAATTAAAGAGAAAAACTCATGGCCAGCGGTAGCCACTGCTAATCCATCAGCAGCCGAAAAAAAGTCGGATAATCCCTTGGCTCGGCCCTGGCTATTTCTTGGTGGGAAAACAGCAGGTGATATTTTATGTCGGGATGAGTTCCAAAGGCTTGGCTTTTCTTTGGCTATCTCCACCGAGGATGGGTCGCTTGGGCAAAAAGGGCTAATTAGCGAGCCTTTGGCTGCATTTTTGGAGCAGATGATTTCCTGCGGCTTAAAGCCTTCTCTTTTTGCCTGTGGTCCTATTCCTCTGATGGATCGGGTAGCTGAGATCGCTTGGCAATACCGCCTGAGTGGTCAGGTTTCCCTGGAGCAGAGAATGGCCTGCGGGGTTGGTGCCTGCATGGGATGTGTGGTTGAGGTGGTGCGGGGTAAAAACCCGCCTGATTATAAAAGGGTTTGCACGGAAGGTCCGGTTTTTGATATTTCAGGTTTTTGATGAGATTGATGAGATATTGATTCCTGACTCGACTATTCATGACACCAAAATATTTATGACACCAACCGATATGACACCAACCGAACAAGGGGTAAGGCCCTCCGCATATACTGGTGGTAAATATCCGAAAGATCAGTTAAAATATTAAGTGGTAATGAGTGTTTTGTGGTAACGGATTTTTAGGGTTCTGAAGTAGCTTAACCTTGTATTTGTATATAGATATAGCGCATGGAGAGCAGACTCAATGTAGGAGACCGATCTTACGACCAGCGACGAGACTGCCTATAGTGAGGCAGACAGCGGCTGGAAAGAGGCCATAGAGATTTACTTTAAGCAGTTTCTACTGTTTTTCTTTCCAGCGAT
>JAILZY010000068.1 GCA_023512255.1 bacterium
CAATCAGTTAACTTTCACAAAATGTGTGAGTTAACATTCTGGAATATAAAGCTTTTCAGGTGTTCGCTCTGGATTCAGGTAAAACAAACATAGCCTTAGGAGCTTTCAGAAAAAGGTAGCTTTCTCACTTCTCTTCCCTCTTTTCTTCACCGCTAGGGCTTTTCTTCAGCTAGGTTTTCAGCTAGGGCTCTCTTCATGAAGGCGGCTGCATCATTGGTCAGTTTTTTCAAAGATGGCAGATGCACATAGATCTGGTGTCCGACTTCGTAGTAGGCAATCTCAATATTGTCCCTAAGATTCGGATCAAGGCCAAGGTGGTTGATCGTATAATCGGTAGCCGAATAGGGCGTGGTCAGATCATAATAGCCTGCGGCTACGAAGACCTTCAGCGCGCTGTTTTTGCTGATCGCCTCTCTCAAGGTGGCGCTAACATTAGTAAATCCCTGCCCTTCCTCCTGCCCCAAGCCCCAGTCCCAGGAGCGATTTACCTCTTCATTTAGCACCTCATATCGAAGATCATTGATATATTTGAGCTCAGTGCGTACATAGTCGCTCATGGCCGCCCCAAAGGGGCCAGATACCATAAACAGGGAAGGGTCATATTCATTATGCTCTTGGCTAGGATCAGGATCAGGGCCACTGATGCGGCTATCCAGCAGGCCGATCAGCCGGCGCTCTGACCGAAGCAGCTCCCTCCTGAATTGCTGAGGGCTGAGGCGAAGGTTGTGGCTGCTGATATAGTCAGGAGAGAGGGCTGTATAGCGGGCCAGTTTCTCAACTATCTGATGGCGCTCCGGAGTCGAAAGTAAATCTCCCTTTAGCAAAGCTAGGCTATATTCGCTCATTGCCCAGTTTGCTGTTTCTTTGAGGAGCTTGGATAATTCGACAGATTGTAGCTCAGGGGCAAGTCTTCTGTGGTACCAGGCGGCGGCTGTGTATGAGGGTAAAAACAGGCAGTAAGGGAGATCGTTACCCTGGCTGAAGATAATGGTTTGAAAATCAAGGGCTGGTGAGATCAGCACCAGGCCGTTTAGATTCAGATTCTCTTTGTCCTGAAGGAATCCGGCTAAGGCCGTAGCCCTGGTTGCCCCGTAGCTTTCGCCAACGATGAACTTTGGTGATGACCAGCGACGGTAGCGGGTAATGTAGAGCCGGATAAAATCCGCGGCTAGGCGAATATCTTCTTTCAGGTTATAAAACCTTCTCGCCTCTTCTTCTCCTCCTCCTAAGGAAATGGGCTGAGAGTTAGGCTCGGACTGGGCCGATGCAGCCTTAGTCTCTTTGACCGTGGGTGAGGCTTTGGCTGCGGCTGGGTTTGAATCGGGTTTTGACTCAAGCTGAAAGCCGCCAGATGGTAGGCGGCTGTATCCAGTACCCATAGGATCAATAAAGACAAGGTCGGTGAAGGCAAGCCAGCTATATTCGTTGTCGAGCAGACGGTAGGGAGGCGCGACATTTTTTCCCTCATCCTTCAAAAATATTCGCCTAGGGCCAAGAGCTCCAAGGTGCAGAAAGACTGAGGCTGCACCAGGTCCGCCGTTAAAGGCAAAGGTGATTGGCCACCGGCCCTTATCCTTCTGGTCGTTTCGCTCATAGGCCACAAAGAATAGCTCTGCTTCGGGCTGGCCTGATTTTCCCTTAAGCTCAAGGTAGCCTGCGGTAGCTGTGTAGTTCAGACTCTGGCCATTGATAATAATTGTATGGCGAGTTACTGATGGCTTATGGGCCGCATTGGGCTCAGCGGATGGCTCTTCAGCCACCACAGGCTCATCGGTCTCCTTGCTGCGGCTGGTTGAGTCTGGCTGCTGCGGCCCTCTTGAGGGTGTTTTAGTCAGATTTTTGGCCGCTACTGATACTAAATGCTGTTGTCTAGCTGCACCGTAGACTACTGTCCTGCTGCCTGGCCAGGCAAGGCAGATAAGGAGTGCGCTCATAAACAAACTGCTGATCAGGAAAATGTCATGTTTTCTCATCCCTTCTCTCCATCGAAAGAAGCTGCTCTTTTTCAGAGCTTTCGCTAAGTCTTAGCGGTATTTTTCGCCAAGTACGGAATCACTAACTAAAGACCCATATTCAAGGTTTTGGCCTCGAAGAGTTTATCGTTAAAATATATTTACTTTAGCGAGGAAACCAACTTAGCGGTATTTTCGCGCAACAAAGTGCGCAAGCTTGGGCGGGCACAAGGTCCGCACCTACAATTGATAGCGTAATTGATCCGCTCCATACTTGTTTACGCACTTAGCGAAAGAGTCACTTAGAGCATCCCCTTCTTTCCTGCGCTAGCCCAATCTATATCGGCCATTTTCCTTAAAACATGCAAAAGGCCTTAAAGAGATTCGGGCCTTCGGTAAATAATACCTCTTGCAAGACGCATATCCTGGCTAGTTTTCCGATGATAAGTGAAGGGCAAATTTATGGAGACTCTGAAGGATAGAAAAAATAAGGTCAAATTAAATCTATGAAACACGTTAAATACCCTGGCCGAAGAAAAATATCCCTGACTGTTATTATCCTTGGGATAGTCAGCTTTTTTGCCACTTTTTCAAGCGATATGATTTATCCTCTCCTGCCGATATTTTTATCCCTCCTTGGGGCCGGAGCCATTGATCTTGGCCTAGTTGAAGGCATAGCCGAGGCCACAGCCTCCAGCCTCAAGATTCTTTCAGGATATCTCACCGACAGGGTAAAGAAGAGAAAACCATTTGTTCTGGCTGGCCTAAGCCTGTCTTCGACTATGAGACCTCTTATCGGGCTGGCTACTGCCTGGCCGTCGGTCCTCGGATTGAGATTTATGGACAGGACAGGGAATGCCATCGCTACCTCTCCGCAGGATGCCCTGATTGTTGACGTTACTGACTATGAGCTCACCGGGAAGGCCTTTGGATTTCAAAGGGCCATGGAGCATGGAGGGTCAGTTGCCGGCCCCCTGACCGCGGTTTTGCTGATTAGGGTATTCAGATTCAGCTTGCGAAAAGTCTTTATTTTTTCTATAGTTCCGGCATCATTGGCTATCAGTCTTTTAATCTTTCTGATTAAAGAGCAGGGAGGATCATCGGAGAGATTTTCTCCTGAGGCTACTTTGGCCAGACAAGGCCACAAGCGCAATGGCGGCCTAGAGCGTGAATTCAAACTCTTTATTCTCACTGCCATTACCTTTACCCTAGGTCATCCGACCGACACCTTTCTTCTGCTTCGGCTCCATATGGCAGGTTTTGAGGCAGCAAGCTCAGCTATCCTATGGTCGTTGTTCAATATCATCAAGGGAGTCTCTACCTATATCGGCGGCGGCACCGCGGATAGGATTGCTCCCAAGTCAATGATTATTGCCGGATGGCTCTCTTCTGCGCTAATATATCTTTTATTTGCCATGCTGGAGAGTAGAGGAGCACTGATCGGAGTTTTTCTGTTTTACGGTGTTTATTTCGGTTTCACTGAGCCTGCGATCAGAGTATTCATCAGATCTTTTGTCAACCATGAGCTGCGGGGAAGAGCCTTCGGCTACTATAGCGGAGCGATCGGATTTGCTTCTCTTCCGGCCAGTCTCCTGTTCGGCTTCCTTTGGCAGAGGCTGGGCTATCGGTATGCTTTCGCCGCCGGGATAGTTTTTACTCTACTGGGATGTGCAGGCCTTGGTATGATCAAGGAACCAAAGAAAAAATCGTAAGGATGCACGGAAAATTCAGACTAAGCGTCTTGACATCTCCGTAACATTAGGATAAATTAACCCAAAATTAATTTTCTACCTTACAGGCCTAGCCAAAAGATGAACAAAAGCTACGATCCTGAATATCTGGAAAAGGAGTGGAGTCGAAGGGACCTTGATCTTTTCCCCTATATGGAGGGATTCTTCAGTCTGCTGCGGTCAAGAGAAGAAAATCTTGAGCGGACCAGGAAAAGATTGCAAGGCTCTTCTGCGGCTACGATCGTTCAATTCTTGAGTTCGGATGACAAAGATGTCTCACTTATTGCCAAGAGCCTGATCCAGGATTATCCAGACCAAGCACTGATTACTTCTACCCTGGTCTACAGTCTGAGCAAGATAACTAAAGCGGGCTATCCGGCTAGGGCTGGGGCTTGTCTGGCTGGCTGCCACAGACCTGCGGCAGGTCTTGCCTATCTTTTCTCGCTTCTTCGCCACCGTCCAGAAATCAAATCCAGGGGCTATGAATTTTTCAACCACTTCTGGCTGACAGGAACCAGCGACTCGATCACCTGCCCTGAGCATCTTCAGCACTTTTTCAGACAGATCTTTCAAGCCGTTCAGGAAGATCTTAGGGAAATTATCGCTGATCTTAGTCGAATTAGCACCGGAGAGGAATTCCTCTTGCTGAAAGAAGATCTTCTGCCAGCAATCAGGGCCTACTACCTGATTGAAACCCGGCCTGAGGTAAGGATAATCTTTGACCAGGAGCTTGCAAGGTTTGGACAGCAGCGCATCCGAAGCCTTGGTCGGCTGATCTCCTTTGAACCCCATAAGCATGGTCATCATTACCTTGAAGAGATGCTTCCCTTGGTGGTTGCCTTTATCGGTTTGCTTCGGCTTGAGCGGGACAGCGAGCAATTGAGCCAAATTTTAATGGATATCGCTCTAGCTGAATGGAACAAACCGTTGAGAACCCGTCTTGAAATCCTTATTAAAAAGGTGCTTTCCCTGTTAGAAGACTCAACCTTGTATGTCTATGAGACTCTAGCAGCGGATCTATTTTTTAATCAAAGCGGGAGATCGGAAACTCCTCCTGAGTCAGCGGCTGCATGAGTGCTGTCATAAGACGCCGCGTGAGTGCTATCATGAAGATAAGATGTTAATTTTAGCTGCTTTTGTCCAATAAAAGAAATGAATAATAGCCGAAAGATAATAGCGAAAAAGACAGAAGGCATAGGAAAAAGAGACAATCATGATCAGCAGGGAGAATCGAGGAGGAAGATACGCATGGGTAATTGCGGGGGATGTCCTGCGCCAACACTGAAAGCGGGTGATAGGTTACATGGGTTTACCATAATCCGGGTGCAGCAGATACCGGAGATTCGAGTAACGGCCTATGAGGCTCGGCACGATCGCTGTGGCGCTCGTGTTTTGCATCTGCACTGTGATGATCGGGAAAATCTTTTTTCTATAGGCTTTCGAACTACCCCAAGCGATTCCACCGGCCTTCCCCATATCTTGGAGCATTCAGTTCTAGCTGGCTCCGAGAGATATCCGGTCAAAGACGCCTTCAATGAGCTAGCCAAAGGATCATTAAAAACCTTCATCAATGCCTTTACCTATCCTGACAAAACAGTCTATCCTGTAGCCAGCCAGGTCAAGGCGGATTTTTATAATCTGGCCCGGGTATATATGGATCTGGTGCTCCGGCCTCGGCTCCTGCTGCATACCTTCCAGCAGGAGGGGTATCACTTTGAGCCTGAAAACCCTTCTGATCCTGATACTGGCCTGACCATATCAGGCATCGTCTACAATGAAATGAAGGGGCTATACTCTTCAGCCGACTCACTCCAAAGCAAATATATCATGGAGGGATTGTATCCTGATAGCACCTATGGTTATGATGCTGGCGGAGATCCTGAGGAAATTCCTAACCTGACTTACGAGCAGTTTAAGCGTTTTCACCAGCTTTACTACTCTCCCTCAAATGCCTGGATCTTCTTCTATGGGAGTATTACCACTCGGGAAAACCTTGAGTTTCTTGAGGAAATGCTCGCTGGCTTTGACCATATTGAAGTCAATTCCCAGATAAAAGATCAGCCTCTATGGACCACGATGCGCCGCATCCATAACCGATATCCGATCAGCAGGGAGGAGAAGCTAGAGCGCAAGAGCATAGTTGATCTTGCCTGGATAGTTGGCGACAGCCGCAACCCTCAGGAGATCTTGCTTCTTCAGATCGCGGCCATTGCCCTGGTGGGGAGTGCTGGTGCTCCTTTACGCAAGGCCTTGATCGATTCAGGGCTTGGTGAAGATCTTTCTCCAGCTACCGGCCTTGAGAGGGACTTAAAGCAGGTGCCATTCATTGTCGGGCTGCGGGGCACAGATCCTGACAAAGCGGATCAGATCGAGCGGCTGATCTTTGACACATTAGAGAAAATCGTCAGGGATGGGTTTGATCCCCAATTGATTCACGGCGCTCTGCATCAGGTTGAGTTTCACGGCAAGGAGATTACCCGAAACTCCATGCCCTACGGCCTTACCCTGATGAGCAGGGCATACTGCACCTGGCTATACGAGGCTGACCCCCTGGCTGGATTGCAGTTTTCCACCCTGATCGAAGAAATCAGGCAAAAGTGGCAAGATGAGCCAAGGTTATTCGAGAACCTCATCCGCCGAAAGATTCTGGAAAATACCCATTGCCTGCGCTCGGTCATGGAGCCAAGCTATACCTATCAAGAGGAAAAAGAGGCTGCTTTTCGCCGCAAGATGGCCGAATATAAAGCCTCTTTATCCAAAGCCAAATTAGAAGAGATTTTCCAGAATGCTGAAAAGCTTAGAAAGGAGCAGGCCGCGCCGGATTCTCCCCAGGCCCTGGCCAGCCTTCCACGGCTAGAGTTAGCCGATATTCCGCGAGAGATTGAAACCATTCCGACCAGGAAAACCACAATTGGCGGTGTTCCTGCTCTTGAGCACGATATTTTCTCAAACGGCATTGTCTATCTCGACCTGGCCTTTGATATCTCGGATCTGCCCGATGATCTTCAGCCCTACTTGCCGCTTTTGGCTACCCTGACCCTAGGCATGGGAGCTGCCGGGAAAGGATATGATGTTATGTCCTCACAGATCGCCCTGAAGATCGGGGGATTATCAGCTAGCCCCTCTGCTGGCCAAACAGTGATGGGCGAGGAAACCTGGCAGAAGATGATCTTTCGGATGAAAATGCTCCATCGCAACATCCCAGATGCGGTTCAATTGCTTGATGAGCTTCTGACTCAAGGAGATCTATCGGACCGAACTAGAATGCAGAATCTGCTCGCCGAGGAGAAAAACGATATGCTCTCTGCCGTTGTTCCGCAGGGACATGCCTTTGCCCGGCGCACGGCTTCGGCTGGCCTTTCCCTAGCTCATCACCGCGATGAGCAGTGGAACGGCTTGGCTCAATTGAGGCTTTTGGTTGATCTGGCTGAGCGGTTTTCCCGTGACGGTGAGAGTCTGGCTGAAAAAATGGCCCAGCTTCGGGCGCACATTTATCGCCGGGGCAGAGTCATCCTCAATCTGACTGGCGATGCAGAAGGGTTAGACGAGCTGCGCCGAGCTCTTGAGCACTTGGTGCAGGATTTGCCACCAGCTGGGGAGCCAAAAGAGATAACTCCATTCCGGCTTGAGACCCCTGTGCCCACCGGGGTGGCTATCCAGGCCCAGGTTTGCTATATGGCTCAGGTGCTCCCTGCGCCCCGTTATCTCTCCAGCCAGGCCCCAGCTTTGTCAGTGCTTTCCCATGAGCTAGCCAGCGGCCCACTATATAACCGCATACGGGTACAGGGCGGC
The DNA here is from genome assembly GCA_023512255.1 of bacterium. Taxonomy (GTDB): domain Bacteria; phylum SZUA-182; class SZUA-182; order DTGQ01; family DTGQ01; genus DTGQ01. Next base: position 7,475 of record JAILZY010000068.1, read on the forward strand.
GCCTATGGAGCACACTCTATCTATGATAGCCTAAATGGTAATTTTGCCTTCCTATCCTATCGGGACCCAAATCTTGAACAGACGATAAAAGTCTACCGGCAGGTGTTGGATGAGGTCTCATCGGAGGAAATTTCCGCCGAGGAGCTGCGCAAGGCCATTATCAGCACCATCGCCTCACTAGATAAACCAATGGGACCTGGGGCTAAGGGTTTTGCGGCCATGATCTGGGATTTTGCCGGCATAAGCGATGAGCATCGACAAAGATTCAAGGAGGAGGTGCTAAAGACAACACCACAATCTGTGCGGCAGGTAGCGGCTGAGTATCTTCGCCCGCGGCTTGATGAGTCCAATCTGGCTGTATACGCGGCCGAGGATCGGCTAAAGCGGGCTAGCGAGCAGATGAACCTTCGGCTGCGCATCGAACCCTTGCTGGGGAGGAGGAAAGTCTCTGGATCAGCCGAAGGGGAAGCGGGATAAAATTGACCCTCTCTGCCTCACGGGGACAAAAGCCACTAGGGGCGATCCTTACGGGCGCCTGATTCCGTTTTGTATTTATTTTTTATATTTATTTGCCGTTGGTTTTTAGCCGCTCGGCTTCCTGACGGTGAAACTGGGCCGCTTTCTGATTGCCCCGGAGGGCAAAGTGAGTACTGAAATTCTCGTGGGCTTCCCTTATCTTACCCTTTTGCTGAAAGAGCAAGCCCAAATAGTAGTAATTGTCGGCAAACTCAGGCTCCAATTCTTTGGACTGAGTCAGTTTAGCTATGGCCTCATCCGGCTGATGCATCTCTTTTAGCGTTCTGCCAAGATAATGGAAGGCCAAAAAATCCTCATGATTGACCTGGACAGCCTGCTCAAGGCTCTTTTGGGCTTTGGCATATTCTCCTTGGCGAAAGAGGCTGATGCCCATATCCCGTAGGGCATCTTGATCATTAGGATTTAGGCTAAGGCACTTTTGAAAAAAATCCAGGGCCTCCTTTTGCCTGCCAATCTTTCCAAGGGCCAGGGCTAGCCCGTAGAGAAGATCAGGATTATTCGGGTCGCGCTGGCAGGCTGTCTGAAGATCATGCCAGTAATCGTGAGGGTTTTCAGTCTCAAGCCTGCTCCAGATCTCCAGTCGGCGGATATTGCCCACCGGATCGATAGGCTTAGACGGGTTTTTTCGACTCATCTGCTCAAGATGATAAACGCGGCTGCTAGTGGCCGGATGGGTCGACAAATAAATCGGCGCCGTTATGGTAATCCGCTCCAGCTGATGTAACTTTTCCATAAAGTCAATGGCTCCCTGCCCACGGTAGCCTGCGGCAATGAGATAGTTAAAGCCTGTCTCATCCGCTTCATCTTCGAACTCGCGGCTATATTTGAGAAAAAAACTCTGGTTTGCTCCGACACTAAAGGCCTGCACAGCCGTGGCCATTTCACTGTCTTTGCTCAAAAGGACCCCGGCAATCATGGCGGCCATAGTGGCCATATCCACCTTTGACTTTTTCTCCATTAGTCTTCGAAAGTGGGTTTTAACCACGTGAGCGGTTTCATGGCAGAGCACAAAGGCCAGCTCGTCTTCGGTTTTTACGGAATTCAGCAAGCGCTCGGTCAAGAAGATATACCCGTTCGGTAAGGCAAAGGCATTGAGTTGATCGGATTTTATAACAAAGTAGCGGAACTCAAACCGGTTGGGATAGACCTGCTCGATAATTCTTTTACCAACCTGATCAACATAGAGCTGAATCAGTGGGTTGTCAGTAAATTTCAGATGAGGCTTGAGTTCCTCAAAGATTTTTTTCCCAAGCTCGATATCCGAAAAAACAGGAGAGCCGGCCTCAGGTCGCGGCTGAGCAGAGGAGTTAATCCGCTGACTGGCCGCACAGCCTAAAAAAAGAAAAGTAAAAAAACCAAATAGTGCAAGAGCAGCCAGCCGCTTGCAACCCTCCCTGTTGAGCAAATTTCTCACCTTCTCTTCCATAAGGGTTATTATTCTCCCTCACATAAGGGGTTATTATTCTCCTTAATCTCTTGATACTGCCAAATATCTTGCCCATCTCTTGATCTTGCCGCTTTATCCCATTTTTCGGCTCTATCCTTGATTATTCTATTACATTTAGCAGGAAAAAGAAACCTGTTTTTGGCCAGCCTAGACCTCATCTCCCCGCCCCATCTTTCATTAAGTAATAAAGAGTTAAAGGGAAAAATTTTGAGTTAAAGGGAAAAATTTTTAAATTAAAAATGGTTTTCTCTTTTCATCCGCCTTGCCACCAGCCAGACTTTTCCCGAAGTCGTCTTCAATGCCTCCCGATAAATAAAGTGTTATCAATCTCCTACTTACTATTGTGGTCTTGTGGTGATAAATCTTGCGGTCTTATAGTGATAGCAAATTGAGCATCTAAAACGAATCCAAATTTCTTTTGGGCAATTGAAACAGAGGCGGAAAAACGCGAAATACCCTGGAATAATTAAGGAGAAAGCTCTTTTATGCCCCCTATCATGCCGAGCGGCCAATCCACCAAAAAGAAAAAAATCCCTTATGTAATAGCTACTGGTTTTACTACTGCCTTTTTGGGAGATGAGCGATCTTTAAGGGAATTCATTATTGGTGATAAGATTCAGAAAGACCTTGAGCGGAAGGGCAGAAATAGCGTTCTTTATCTTATTAATGATAGTTATGACCCCCTAAATTATCGACAACTGAGAGTAGGTGTTAATAAGAATGAGAGACTTTTAAGCCGCTTTGAGCGCTACTGTGGTCGCCCTATTTCGGAAATCCCAGACCCTTTTGATTGTCATGAGAATTATTCGCAGCATTTTGCCCAAGCTCTCATCAAGCGCCTTCATTCTCTCGATATCTATCCAGTGATGATCGACTCTTATCATGCTTATCAAAAAGGATATTATGCAGATTTCATCTCCACTACCTTTGAGAACTACAACAGGATACAGGAGCTTATCTCACAGCGATTTCCAAACTTCTCTATTAAGAACCTGTTTCGCATCCAGTGTCTGGAGTGCCTCTGCATAGATGCCACCCATATCTTTCAGGTAAGCGGCCGTGATATCCGATTCGGCTGTGAGCGCTGCAATAGGTCAAATATGCTCCATAGTATTGATGAGGTTCGCGGTAAATTGAGCTGGAAACTTGATTGCGCAGCGCGCTGGAATCTGTATGGAATCGACCTTGAGACCTTTTCCAAGGCCCATATGGCTGAGTTAGGAAGCTTTGCCATATCTCGCTTTCTATCCCAAGAGTTTTACGGAGGCAAAGTGCCAGCCATAGTCCGATATGGCGATGTGATGATAGATAAGGAGCTCTCACTCAAGCTGCTTGAAATTCTTCCCCCCCAAATTTTCAAGGCCCTCTTTGCCACCAACCGCCATCGGGACCTGAAGCTAACCAAAGCTTTTGTGGAAAATTTCTGCCAGCAATATCTGGTTAGACCCGGATTGAGCTATATTGATTATATACGCCAGGAGCTTCCCAAGCAGGCCATACATGAGAAGAATCACATCGGCTCGTATCTTGATTCACATAGCCTTAATAAGTATCCGCCTGAGGGGATGATTGACGACCAATCTCTGCTCACCTATGGAAATCGCTTCTCTCGAATTTATTATCAGCGGGAGTATAAGATTTGCTGGCCTGGAGCCGAGCTTATTAGCTCCACAGATCAGCAAACCGCTCTTCAGGCCCGGCAGGTGATCCTATATGCCCTTTTAGTCAGGGAAAATCATAAGATAGATGACCAGAAGCAAGATAGTATTCATGAGCTGATCAGGGCTTATCTTCACTCAGAGAAACTCTCTCCTCAGCTCTTTCAATATCTAAGAAGGATACTCGGTCAGGCTGACGGCCCAAATATCGCCACCCTGCTCGCCATTCTGCCTAGAGATTATCTGAACATAATTCAGGCTATCATTGGCTACTACTATGCCGGACAGCCCGGTCAGGAGAAATGGGGGGAGAAGATAGATCAAAGGCTTGCCCAGTATTCAAGCCTAGTGAAAAACTAGGCTCTTTTTGAGAGCCAAGCGAATAGAAAAAAACAGAAAATCACGCTAAGGAGAGAATATTTATGAAGAAATTGATCCACTACTTTTGGCCGCTTTTGTTGCTTGCCCTTATCCTAAGCTGTCAGAGAGGAACCACCGAGGAGGATGTGGACCTTGGCCGACAGGGCGACGATGTTTCTCTCGAGAGGGTAAAGAAGGCTGGTGTTCTGCTTTGGGGAGCGGATGTAATCGGCGGGGTTCCCTATGTTTACGAAGATCCCAATAAACCGGGTACATATATAGGTTTTGAGATGGACATAGCCCGCTCTATCGCCCGGCACCTTGGAGTGAAACAGAGGTTAGTCATCAAGGCCTGGGATACCTTGATTCCAGAATTGCAAAAGGGAAGCTTCGACATGGCCATGAACGGTATCGAAGATACCGAGGATCGAAGAAGGCTGGTTCTTTTTTCAGAACCATATTTTGTTTATTCCCAACAGATCACTGTTAAAAAAGAGACCGAGGGAATCAGCACCCTTGAAGATCTTCGGGGGAAAAAGGTGGCTACCTTATCTGGGACAGCAGCTGAAGACCTCTTGCGCAAAGAGCCTACCATTGAGGTGAGCATTAACCCTGAAATCATCTATAGTTACCGAGACCTGGAAGAAGGCATGGTGGATGCGGTTCTCCTTGATAAGCCGATTGCTGTGGCCTATGGAGCCACGAATCCGAAGTTGAAGAATGTCGGAGAGTCTTTTGGGGAGGGAACCTATGTAATTGCTGTGCGCCTGGAAGATCGAGCGCTGCTTGAGGCGATCAATGCCGCCTTAAAGAGCATGAAGGAAAGCGGCGAGCTGGCCCGGATTTTACAGCGATGGGGTATTATGGATGAACATCAGAAACGGATCGGGATTGTGATCAAATGACTGCTGTTTATGGAAATTTCATCAATGATCGTATCTCCACTCAGGGGACTTATCATGAAGTAATCTCACCAGTGAGTGGTGCTTGTCTTGGCACGGTACCCTTGGCCACGAAAGAGCAGATCGCTCAAGCTCTGGCTAAGTTTGCTGATCAGCCACCAGCGCTTTACCGCAAGGAGGTCTTTGCCTTTCTCCATCGCCTGGGGCAGCAGCTACATCTGCAGCAGGATCTTTTGGTGGAGAAAATCTGCCTTGAGACTGGCTTTGTAATTAGGGATTGCCAGGAAATTGTTTCTAGCTCAATCGAGTTTCTGCACGATTTTGAGGTTTATGTTCATGACAAGAGCTTCAGGGAGCAGGTAATCAGGCATTCCTATTCTTCAGCCTCAGGGCGGGATATTCGGCTAACCCAGCTTCCCTTCCGCTGCGTGGCAGCAGTTGTGCCGCAGAATGCATCTCTTTCGCTCAGTGTCATCATTATTGCCTCGGCTCTCTATGCCGGGACTCGACTAATTCTACGAACCTCGCTTCAAAACGGCCTAACTTCCTCTCTTTTGGCCAAAGCAGTTGCTCGTAGCGCTCCTCCACCCTCACGGATCATAATCATCAATTGCCTGGCTAAGGATTTTATTGACGCCTGCTGCAACTCGCCATCCGTAGACCTGATCCATTATATAGGAAGCAATCAGTATGCCCTGCCAGTCTTTACCCAAGCATTTGAGGCCGGAAAGGTCTGTTTGCTCGATGGGCAGGGAAACGGGCTCCTCTATCTGGATGATACCTTCCCGCTGGAGGATGCGGTCAGGATCATCGGCCAGGGAGCGACGCGATATAATGGAGAAACCTGCACCTCAATTAATGGCGTTTTGATTAAAAACACCGTATATCAAAAGGCTAAAGAAGCCATAGTGGATTATTTTAAAGCCTTACGTCTGGGAAATCCTCTTGATCCCAAAACTCAGATTGGCCCTCTATTTAGTGAGAAGCAGGCTCTGATGCTCCATCAAGCTATTCGGAAAGCTGCGGGGGCAAGGGCCCTGTGCGGTGGTCAAATTGAGGGAGCATATTTTAGGCCGGCAGTGGTGGAGGGGGTAAGCCTTGATGATACTATAGTTCGGGAAGGAGTTTTTGGCCCGCTTATCTGGATTCAAAGTGTAGGTGAGGAGAGTGTATGGCCTTGGCTGTCCGCAAATCGATTTCCTCTAAGTGACACCATCCTGAGCATGGATGGTGATCTTATCCGCTCTTTTACTGAACACTCCAAAGCAGCCAGGATCTGCGTCAATGAGGATCCATCGGTTGAGTCCGTTTTCGAGCCCTGGGGCGGCTATCCTCCCAGCGGACTGAATCCTGTTTCAGTTTGGACGGAAAAATATCGCCGAGCTTTTCAGCTGGACGGCAGGCTAAAGGAGATCATGACCATTTCTTTTTTAGGTGAGTAAAGTGAAGAGTTGGCGTCGAGTGATAGAAAAAATTACCTCTTGCTCAATAAAGATTAAGATGATGGCTATGGTGTCTGTCTCCCTTTTCTTGGCAATCACCTCAGCCGCTTACCTGATGAGGAATCTGGTTTATCAGAATATTGTTGACCAGAAAATGACCACAGCCGAGATACTCACCGCCTCGCTGGTTCATGATATCAAGTATGAATATGATCTGAAGCTCGATCATCAGAATGGCTTTAAGGATATTATCAGCAAATACATGACCTATTATCGGATTATTGAATCTATTTCTATTTATGATTATGAAGGCGTTGATATTGCGGATTCAAATCCACAAAATATCGGGACCACTACCCAAGAGAGGGAAGTGATCAGAGCCATTTCCCTGGCTAAACCAAGCCTCAGGATTATTCGCCTCGATAAGAACAAACTGTGTATCCACTCGGTATTTCCCATCCTGCGAGGCTCAAAAGTTGTGGCTGCCGTCCACATGCACATCTCCATCAAGGATATCGAGGCCATTATGTCAGCTATTGACCGGCGGATCATGACTACTTTGATCTTTACGATTACGGCAGCCTCTGTCGCTCTATTCATTATATCTCATCGGGTAATTCTCCAGCGGTTGAGTAGGTTGATGGAGGTAACTCACCAGATTGCCGCTAGCAACTACGACATCCAGGTCAGGGATAAGTTTGGGGATGAGCTTGGACAACTGGCCCAAGCCTTTAACCATATGACCTGTGAGCTTAAAAAATCAAAGCAAGAGATTGAGGATTACAACCAGCACCTAGAATCCAAGGTTCAGGAGGCCACTGCCCAACTCAATCAGGCCTATGAGGATCTTAAAAATGCCCAAAGCCAACTGGTCCTGAATGAGAAGATGGCCTGCCTTGGCGTTCTCATTGCTGGAATCGCCCATGAGATCAACACCCCCGTAGGGGCTATCCACAATGTAGCCAGAAACCTTGAGCAGCGAGTTGAGGCTTTCCTCCAGGCACTTGAATCCTTCAAAAAGGACCAGGATGTCGAAGCTGATAATAATCTGGTTGAATGCTTCAGGGAGTTGATCAAGACTTCGGCCACTGACCGGCAGGCTGCCTCCTTTCAAGAGATTAGAGCGGTTGAAAATCTCCTAAAAGAGGAAGGTATCGCTGGCTGGCGAAAAGTAGCTGCAAGCTTGGCTCAACTCAATTTTACAGATTTAGACAAAATCAGGCAGTTTAGACATCTTTTCAGAAGCTCTTCTCTCTTTCCCCTCTTAGAATCGATCGGCAGCATTGCTCAGGCCACTAAGATCGTCCAGACAAGCTCCAAGAAGATTGAGGAGATTGTCCGAGCACTTAAATACTATGCCTACACTGATAAGGACAGAGTCGAAAAGACCCAGTTGAATGAATCAATCAATACTGCCCTAATCCTGTTGCGCAACAGGCTAAAGCACACAGTTAAGATAGTGGCCGAGTTTGACCCTGATCTGCCAGAGATTCCCTGCACCAGCGAGGTTCACCAGATATGGACCAATCTTCTGAACAATGCCTGTGATGCCGTAGAGGCTATGGGCGAGGAGTGGTCGGGAGAGATTGTCATCCGAACTCAAAGGGTTGCAGATCGCATCGTAGTTACCATAACTGACAACGGTATTGGTATTCCAGAGGACAAGATAGGGAGGATCTTCGATCCCTTTTTTACCACCAAGGATATCGGCAAAGGGACCGGCCTTGGGTTGTCGATCGTCTCTGGGATCATCAAAAAGCACAAAGGAGAAATTCGGGTGGTTGAAAGCAGACGGGGCCATACGGTTTTTGAGGTCAGTTTCCCGATCGAGGCGAAATTATTGCCGGAGTCTGAGCAGGTGTTAACAGCAGAGCTTGACCAGCCAACAGAGAAACGAGAAAAAACGCTTAACAAGAGGAGGTTGTGTGAGCCATGTCTTCTGTAGAGGAGTTGGAAGACGATACCCTACAGATGGATCCTGCGGAGCATTTGATCATCTGCGTAGATGATGACCAAAATTTCCTAAAGTCGCTGGAGTTTTTTCTCCCTGAGAAAATCAATCAGGAGACAGATGGACAGACATGGTACCGGTTCCTTTTCTTTGATAATCCTCACCTCGCTCTCGATACTCTCAAAGAACTAATAGCCAGCCAGGAAACAGTGGCTATGGTTATTAGTGATCAGAAAATGCCCAGTATGAAGGGGACGGAATTTTTGGCTGAGGTCAAAAAAATTTCCCAGCACAGCATCCGGGTCCTTCTGACCGGCTATGCCGGTGTAGAATCAGCCGTAGTGGCCATCAATGAGAATTTGCTGGATAAATATTTGACTAAGCCGATAGAGGATGAGCACGATTTCATTATCAGTATTAAGCATCTGCTCCAAAAGTTTCGGATGCAAGGCACGATTGCTCATCAGGCCAAGATTATCCATGAGCTCTATCAATTTTCGAATATTTTGAACGGGATAGAGGATTTCCAAAAGATGCTGGACTACATTGTCAGCTTCACTGGCCGAATGCTGAAATGCCAGCGTATCTCCCTCATGCTCGATGACGGCGGTCTGCTTCGGATCAAAGCCTCAATGGGAGTTCCCGCTGGAGTGGTCAATGCGACCAGCATACCAATCGGTGAGCGAATCTCAGGCACGGTTTTCCGATCCAAAAAGGCTATCTTAGCTAAAAGTCTCGATCAGGTTCCTTACCTTGACGGAAGGGTTGAAGTCAATGCCCAATCCTTCATCAGCATACCCATTCTCCTAGCCAGCTTGACCTCAGGAGATCAACCCCTTGGGGTGATCAACATTACCCAGAAGGAGGACAATCTGCCCTTTACCGAAGATGACCTGGACATCCTGACCTATATCGCCAACACCGCCTCTATTGCCATCCATAATCAGATCAATCGCCTGAAGCTTCAGCAAGCTTATGTTGAAACCAAGACCCAGGCCGCGGCCCTTGAATACCAGGCCAGGCATGATGCCCTGACCGGCTTGCCGAACCGGAACATGCTCAAAGAATGCCTCAGGGAGGCTATCTTGGCCGGGGAGAGCGAAAAGAAGCCATTTGGCCTGCTGATCATGGATTTAAACCGATTCAAGGAAGTCAATGATACCCTTGGCCACAACAGTGGTGATGTCCTTCTCCAGCAGATTGGGCAAAGATTGCGCCAAGCGCTGCCAGAGGAAGATGTGCTGGCTCGACTCGGAGGTGATGAATTCGCCGTATTTTTGCCAGGCGCTGATATAGAGGCTGCCATAGGGGTTGCCCGCCTAATCATTCAGACTCTAAGAGAGCCGTTTACCCTTGAGGGATTGACGCTTGATATCAGCACAAGCCTTGGCCTAAGCCTTTATCCCGATCATGGGCAGGAGGTCAATCTACTCATTCAGCGGGCTGACGTAGCCATGTATCAAGCCAAAAACAGCGGATCAGGCTACAGTGTCTATGATCCCGCATACGATCAGTACAATCACCGCCGTCTAGCTATGATCGGCGGACTGCGCCGGGCTATCGAAGACAACCAGCTGGTTCTATACTATCAACCAAAGATAGACCTCAAGACCGGCTGCATCTGCGGCCTTGAGGCCCTGGTACGTTGGCAACACCCTGAATACGGTTTTATGCCTCCTGACCAATTTATACAACTGGCTGAGCAGACCGATCTGATCAGACCGCTCACCCTGTGGGTGCTGAATGAAGCCCTAAAGCAGAGTAGTCAATTGCTGAGCCAGGGGATCGAAATCTCTATGGCTGTTAATTTGTCGATCCGAAATCTTCAAGATGAGAATTTTCCCGACCAGGTGAGAGAGCTCCTCGAGAAGTGGGGTATAAGTCCAAATCTTCTGGAACTTGAAATCACTGAAACCAACATCATGGCCAATCCTGAGCTAGCGATGTGCGTTCTCAAGCGCTTAAGTAATATGGGTATCCATCTGGCCATTGATGATTTCGGCACCGGGCAGTCCTCTCTGGCTTATGTCAAGAGATTACCCGTCCATGAGATTAAAATTGACAAATCATTTGTCATGAGCATGGAAGCAAACAATAGTGATGTCATGATCGTCAATACAGCCGTAGACCTTGGCCACAACCTTGGGCTTTCCGTTGTGGCCGAAGGAGTCGAAAACAAAGAAACATACGACCGGCTAGCCATTCTTGGCTGCAATGTGGCTCAAGGATATTTCATCAGCCGTCCCCTACCTGCAACCCAGCTAGTGAGTTGGATTCATGAATCTAGATGGGGATTAAAGAATAGGACGGAGTAGGTACTATAAGATGTCCGCACCTGAGCTTATAGTCAAAATTAAAGGTGATATTCCTACTCTACCCATAGTTGTAACCCGCGTTCTAAATATTATTCTGGATGACAAAAGCTCAATCAAAGACCTTTACGAGGCTGTCCGGGTAGATCAGGCTCTGGTCGCCAAGGTGTTGCGGGTGGTTAATTC
>JAILZY010000006.1 GCA_023512255.1 bacterium
GTAACTTTCTTCTCTCTTTATTTTCTCTCCTCCCCTTTATATTTTCAACATTATTTTTTCAACATGGGGAACATCTGATGAGGAATTAAAATGGTTGACAAATTTTTGGCTATTTGGTAATATTGCCAACTATAAGATGATTTTTCAAATATAAAAAAATGATTTCATTTATAATCATGTATGATCTTGAAGGGGGTTTTCAGTGGACGCCAAGATGAAAGCGCGATACGAAGCCAGGGCCAGGGTGATCAAGGCCTTAGCTCATCCAAGCCGACTTTTTATTGTGGATGAGCTCTCACGTGGAGAAAAATGTGTATGCGAGCTGACTGAAAAAATCGGCTCGGATATATCTACGGTCTCAAAACACCTGTCTGTATTGAAAGCTGCGGGTTTGATTCAGGACAAAAAATGCGGCACTCAGATATATTATCGACTAAGGAAACCATGTATTATGGAATTTTTTGCCTGCATAGAGTTGGTGATCGAATCTACTGCCAGGGAACAACTGGAGCTGGTGGAGCTAGAAGTATCCGACCAGAATAAAGTATTATAATCTTTAGATTAACCCTTATATTAATGAGGAGGCAAACAGAGATGAGCGTGAAAAAGATTCAGATCCTGGGCACGGGTTGTCCAAAGTGCAAAAAGCTGGCCGAGAGTGCCGAAGTGGCCGCCAAAGAGCTTGGTCTTGAGTATGAACTTGAAAAAGTTACTGATATTGCAGCTATTATGGGCTTTGGGGTAATGATGACCCCTGCTTTGGCCGTAAATGGCCAGGTTAAAGTAGCTGGCCGGGTGCCCTCGGTTGATGAGATTAAAAAAATGCTGGCTTAAGCTTTACTCCTCAAGGAATTAATCTGCGAGTAAATCGCTACTAAGTCTTTAGAAGATAAGGATTAATAAACTATGCCGATGTTAGAAATTACCCGGAAAGTATTAACCTTGGAGCCTGAGGATGTGATAGAACTAGAGCGGATCATAACCGATGAGGACAAGGAGGGTGCGTATCTATTCCTAAAAAAGTGTATTGAGCGAAAGCTTCTCTCATCCCAGGAGAATAAACTGAAGTGCCACCTTGATGGAGAAGTCGATCCGCAGGGCTCATTTGCCGCCAAGCAAAAGTAAAAAGAGAGTAACTGTGATGATTAAGCTAAGAGTAACCATGATGATCAAGCTATAAAAATGATCACAAGGAGGAGGATATATCTATGGCTAACGATAACAATTCTTCCTGTGCTTGTAGCTCTGCACCGAAGCTGATTTTCCCCTGCTCAGGGGCTTCTGATACTGGTGAGATTACTGACCGGGCTGCCCGCAAATTGACTAAGGAGGGGGCGGGCAAGATGTTCTGTCTGGCGGGGATAGGAGGCCGGGTGAGTGGAATCATGGCCTCAACTCAATCTGCAGCTAAGATTTTAGTCATTGACGGCTGCCCGCTCCATTGTGCTCGAAAAACGCTTGAGGAGGCTGGCTTTATGGAATTTGAGCACCTTCGCCTTGCAGACCTTGGCCTTGAAAAAGGCAAATCGCCTGTCTGTGATGAGTGGATTGAGAAGGTCGCGGCCCAAGGACGCTCCTTTCTTAATGGCTAATCAGTTAATGACTAACTGACTAATCTAAATTGAAACATTCAAGAATTGAAACATCCAAAAGAAAAATATTGCAAGATCTTCAAGGGAGAGAATTATGAAACCGAAATTGACTATTTTGATTACTTTTTTTATTACCTTGAGTTTGGTTGCTTTGAGTGTGATTTTTAATGTTTCGAGGCTGTCTGCGGCCCAAGGGGCATCTCGGGTGCAGGCTGGAGCAAAACAATCGGTTTCGTCTCAGGCAGCCAAGGCAGCGGCAAGTCGGCCAATCGCATCAAAAGAACAGCAATCGAAAGAACAGCGGACGACCGCTGGCCCCAAAGAGCGCAGCTTGGCAGAGACTCCGTCCAAATTATCTCACAAGGTCATAGCCTACTATTTTCACGGGAAATTTCGCTGCCCATCCTGCAAGAAGATTGAGGCTTACGCCAAGGAGGCAATTGAGGGCCAGGGTGGTTTTGCCGATCTCATCAAAAGTGGCCATCTGGAGTGGCGGATAGTCAATGTGGAAGAGCCTGGCAATGAGCACTTTATCAAAGACTTTCAGCTCTATACTAGATCATTGGTCATCGTTGATATTCGAGGTGGAGAGCAGAAACAGTGGAAGAATCTAGCCAAGGTCTGGGAGCTTTTCTACGATAAGGAAGCCTTTATCAACTATGTTCGTGATGAAATTAAAGCTTACCTGGGGAGGAGCTGATGAAAGAGCTTCTTTTTGGAGCAATTTCAGCCCTCTGGCTTGGGATTCTGACCTCAATTAGTCCCTGCCCTTTGGCCACGAATATTGCCGCTATCTCTTTTATTGGCAATCGGCTAAGTAGCGGCCGGCGGGTGATCTGGTCAGGGTTTTTGTATACTGTTGGCAGGATGATCGCCTATCTTGCTTTGGGGATCGTCACTGTGGCTGGCATCATGTCTATTCCTGGCGTAGCCAATTTTTTGCAGCAGTATATGAACAAGCTTCTTGGGCCGATCCTGATTATCGTCGGCCTGATTTTACTTGAGCTAATCAGGATCAACCTCACAGGATGGTCATCATCGACTGAGAGGGCACAAAAGACTGCCGAAAGAGGCGGCATTTTGGGTGCAGGATTGCTTGGAATGTTCTTTGCTCTCTCTTTTTGCCCCATCTCGGCAGCTCTCTTCTTTGGAAGCCTAATTCCGCTTTCGGTGAGGCATAATTCGATGATGATCCTACCCTCGCTCTATGGGCTTGGAACCGGCATTCCGGTCATGCTATTTGCCATCCTGATTGCTGTGGGCACTAGGGCTGTGGGCAAGGCCTTCAACATGTTGACCAAAATCGAGTGGTGGGCACGGCGAATCACCGGCATCATTTTCATCGCGGTTGGGATATATTATTCCCTGGTATACCTATTTGGGGTATTGTAGAAGAAGGAGTAGGATAAAGATATGGACTGGAGAAAGGAATGGAAACCTCTTGTTCTAATAGTAGCTTTATTTCTTGGTTTTTTCTATCTTCCAGTAGGAGCAGAGCGGTTTGATCGGGCGATCATGGAAGCGCTCTATCTGGCTAAATGGTATGCCAGAGAGCATGTATTGTTATGTCTTGTGCCGGCTTTTTTTATCGCTGGAGCGATAGGAGTTTTTGTCAGTCAAGCCTCGGTCATGAAATATTTAGGGGCCAGGGCCAATAAGGTGCTAGCCTACGGGGTTGCCTCTATTTCTGGAACTGTTTTGGCTGTCTGCTCCTGTACGGTACTGCCTCTGTTTGCAGGGATATACAATATGGGAGCAGGGATTGGTCCGGCCACGGCTTTTCTATATTCAGGGCCAGCCATCAATGTGTTGGCTATTATCTTGACAGCCCGGGTTCTTGGCCTTGAGCTTGGAATAGCCCGAGCCGTTGGAGCTGTTCTATTTAGTGTGGTTATTGGTCTTTGCATGCATTTTATTTTCCGCAAAGAAGAGCTGGCTAAGGCTAGTGCCCAGGCCGCTATGCCTGATCCTGAGGTGTCAAGACCCCTTTGGCAAAACACCGCCTGGTTTGCCAGTATGGTGGCTATTTTGGTCTTTGCCAACTGGGGCAAGCCAGCCGTGGCCAGCGGCCTGTGGCAGACTATCTATTCGCTCAAATGGACCATCACCTCTATCTGTGCTCTCATCTTTAGTCTGATGCTTATCGGCTGGTTCCATATGGACTGGCTAAAGGTATTGTTAGCTTCAGCCGCGGTGGTTATCTTGGCCTTTGTTTTCCCCACCGAGCCGATGATTCCCTTTGCTGCTGGAGCCATTGGATTATCAGCCATTACCAGTACTGATCATGGTGAGATGGGTGAATGGTTCAGTGCAACCTGGGGATTTGCCAAGCAGATCTTGCCTCTTCTTCTATTTGGGGTCCTGATTGCCGGTGTTTTGCTCGGCCGGCCAGGCCAGGAAGGTTTTATTCCTTCCACCTGGATCAGCAGATCTGTAGGGGGAAATTCGCTATGGGCTAATTTCTTTGCCTCTATAGTAGGAGCATTTATGTACTTCGCTACCCTAACTGAGGTTCCGATCCTACAAGGCCTTATCGGCAGTGGGATGGGTAAGGGACCGGCTCTGGCTCTTCTTCTGGCTGGACCAGCCCTATCGCTTCCCTCTATGCTGGTCATCCGAAGCATTATGGGAACTAAGAAAACAGTGGTTTTTGTTTCCCTGGTGGTCATTATGGCTACAATCACCGGAATGATCTATGGATAAATTTTTGGCTGAAGCGGGGCGAATTACAAGCTATTAAGATTCTTGGGGAAATGCTTGCTCAAAACCAGAAGGTCATAATTGGGAGGGGTGAGAAAAAGCATGCAAGAGCATCAGGGTGCTAATCAAGGTATTGCTCAGAGTATTTATCAAAGTCATAGCAAAAAGCTACAATGGCAAAACTTAACCTTAAATATTCTGGGAGGTCAGGCGATCCTAATTGCTTATATTGGGTTGAAGGCCGGGCTGTTTCAGGCCATTGACCAAGCCTATCCATCTGGAATTGATGAGCTTTCTTTGGCTAAAAAACTTGGATTTGCGCCACGATATGTTCAAGTATGGTGTCAAGCTGCCTACGCTTTTAAACTCCTTGAGTTAGATGAGTACGGTAACTATCGGCTTGTGCCTAATATGGCCTCTTTGCTCTTAGATACTGACGATCCTTTGTATATGGGCAGTCGTATTAGATTTTTTGCCTCTCTCTATGAAGATTATCAGTTCTTTCTCCAGCATCTTCAATCAGGTAGTATCGTTCCAAGGGAGAGCAGTAAATCTTCTTTAGACGTTATTTACGAAATGACTAGACTTGATTTTAAAATGATTACCGAGATGGTTTTGCCGCAAGCTGATAAAATTGTCTCTAGGCTGGATGAGCACGGGGGCGTCATACTAGATATCGGAGTGGGGGTAGGATGTTCTTTAATCCATTATGCAAGACGATTTCCAAAGGCTCATATCGTCGGTATTGATATTGACCCTTCGGCAGTGAAACAGAGTCAGCAAGCCATTGCCGAAGCCGGCCTTGCCAACCAAATTACTGTCCGTCAGGATGATGCCAATTTGTTAAAAGAAGAATGTGTCTATGATTTGATTATCATGAATCTTGTCTTACATGAGACAGGCGGCTCGTCATCAGAATATCGCAACGTATTACGCCGGGTTCGTCAGGCTCTCAAGCCTGGAGGAGTAGTGGTTGTCTGTGAGCTGCCCTATCCTGACTCAGTGACTGAATACCGCAATAAGCCATTATTTCAAATGTTGGCTGGCTTGCAGATCCACGAGGTTTTGTCAGGCGGCGGCAAAATCACCATGGGAGAGCTGCGCAATCTGCTTGAGAGCACAGGTTTTTCTAATATGCGGATCGCTGATCAGCCGATTCCCTATCGATTTGTAATGATGGCGGAAAAGTAGGATTTAGGGATTATCCCGAAAGTTTGCACGATTAAAGTTTGCACGATCGAGGTGTTTGTGAGATTCTGATCTTTATTATTCATAATGATAATATCAATCCCTATTTCAACCTATCGCTTGAGGAATACCTTTTTCGACAGTTTAATAATGACTGCTTTATGCTCTGGCAAAACTCCCGCTGTGTAGTAGTGGGGAGGAATCAGTATACTCTGGCTGAGATTAATCTTGACTACATAAAAGCGCATGATATTCCGGTAGTAAGAAGACTTTCAGGCGGGGGGGCGGTTTTTCATGACCTTGGAAACCTTAACTATACCTTTATTGTTACTGTTCATGATTGGCAGAAGAGCTCCAGCTTTGAAAAATTCACGACTCCTATCCTCAATGTGCTGCACAGGCTCTCCATAAGAGCAGAGAGATCAAAAAGAAATGACTTAACGATTGATGGGAAAAAGTTTTCAGGCACTGCCCAATATCGACATAGAAATAGGCTACTTCACCACGGAACCCTGCTTTTTTCATCGAATCTAGTTGACCTCTCTTCTACCTTGACAGCCGATCCGTCGCGGTTTCAGGGAAGAGGTATAAGGTCAACTATCAGCCAGGTAACCAATATTAGGGATTATATTCCAGGGGAGTTAACGCTTGCTCAATTCCGCGACCTGATTATGGAGCAGGTCAGGGAAGTATATAAAGATTCATGCCTCTATACCCTAACGGATCATGACCTTAGCCAGATTCATAAACTGATGGAAGAAAAGTATTCCACTTGGGAATGGAATTTCGGCATATCACCGCTGGTGGGTGGGTAGGGGGATCAGAAGGTCAGGGAAAATATCAAGCTCCTTAAATTCTGCCCCCTTTTTTGCTAATTCAAGCTCAGCCTCCACATTGGCAGCCGCAGCCGCTAGCCGGTGTCTTCCCTGATTTTATCAGAGTATTTACATAATCCGTAAATACCTTTTCAAATTTTGTCTTTATTTCCTGAGCGACTTTGGTAATCATCTCTCGCTGTTCATCGGTTAGATTTCTGGTCGAGAGAGCTGGCGATTCGGCTATTTCCTTTCCTATGATCTCAGAAACATCGAGAGCATCGCTCACCTGGCCGCTATATTTTTCAGTTGCTCTCTTTGCACAAAGCTTATCGCAGCCATCTACGGTTATGGTTGGGTAGGCATTGGCAAACATCCGCTCCTGCTCTCCACCTGCTAAAAAGAGCGGCAAGCAAATAGTAACTGTTTTGTCAGGATAAATTTCATCAATCATTTTTCTGGTAGCGAGCCGTGATATGGTCCCGCCAAGACAATTTTCTCCACTGCATGAGACAACACCTATCTTGATCACTCCCTCTGGCATAGTTATTCTTCCTCCTTAGCCAGTTTTTTAACTTTGGCTGCAATCCGTTCAGCTATCTCATCCACAATCTGCCATCCTTCTTCGGTTAGCTCGGTTGCTGTACCTGGTTTTGCCCCTTTGTACTCTTTCATGATATCAATCATTTTCATCTTGTCTACCACTATTCCTCCTGCCATTTCAACATTTTTAGCCGCACACATAGCTGGGCAGCCATCAAGGGTTATGCAGTTTTTCCCTTCTATCTTCTCCCTGGCCTCCTGATCTCCAGTAACCAGATAAGCAAGACACATAGTTTCGCACTCTTGTGGACGTAAGTTTTGAGTAACTCTCAATGCACTCTCTCTGGCCAAAAGCCCATAGACCTTACCCATCCCACTGCAGGGAATAACTTTAATTTTACTAAACATGAAATGAATCCACCTTTCGTTTTAAGATATTAAAATAACTCTTAAAATCTAAAAGTAATTCTCTATCGTTTTCGAAATTCGTAAGTTCAAGCTCGGCAATCCACCCCTTTTCATAAGGGTTGTCATTTATTCGCTCAGGGGATGATACTAACTCATCGTTAACCGCAACCACTTTTCCAGATACTGGTGAAACTATCTCAAAAACCGCCTTCCCTGATTCGATATTGCCTAATTCACCAAACTGCTCCACCTCGGCTCCAATGGTGGGAGGGGTGAAAAACATAATATCTGATAGACTTTGTTGAACAAAATCGGTAACGCCCACTCTAGCTCGGTGGCCGATCACATAAGCCCAACAATCATTCTCGTTAAAGAAGAATTGCTCCCCTTTTGGTACCCTGAAAATGAACTTATCTTTGGTATAGATTTCGTATTCGTATTTTTCAGGGAAAGCCACTACCTCCTCCCCTGCCCTTTTTACCTCTTTTTCCTTTTTGCTTTCTTCAGCCAGTAATTGTTGGGCTATCGCCTCTGCCAGGGCAAGCTCATTTGAGCCCAATCTTAAAGATGCTCCTATCTGTTGGCCTCGTTTTTTGGCTTCCTCAGTAACGGTGATTTTTTCAGCGATCTTGAGATTTTTTTCAGCAGCCAGCTTGCTGGCGCATCTTGTCTGACAACCATCAATTACTACTAATGGTCTGTCTTGCGTGCTCTGACGATATTTGGCCTCAGCCACCCGAAAGAAAACCGGACAGATAATTTCACTTTCTGATCTTTCCTCGACCTTGAGAGCGATTTCTCTGGAAATGCAGCCGGCAGTCTTATCCAATCCATTGCAAGGCAAAAGAGCATATCGTTTACTCATTATCTTTAATCTCCATTATTCTTATTCTCATTTCATCTCCTCTCTCAGCTCTTTTATCTTTCTAGTAACCTCTCCTTTATCGGGAAAGGAAAGTGCATCCGGTCCACAGGTTTTACTACAAGCTCTACAAAAAACTATGCAATTTTGCGGATTTTTGACAATAAGCTTTTTCTCCTCATGTTCTCTTACTTCAAACACCTGGTGAGGACAAAACTTAACACACTCCATACAGTAGTTACATTTGCTGTAATCTATCCTTGGACTCCAATCTATTTTTTCTCTCGGCACTCCCATGAAGGTATCTTCACTCATAATATCAGGCCTCCTTTTTTTCTCTTTCTTTCAGGTTTTCCAATGCCTTCTCCACCTTTTGATAGGCTTCCTCTGTGGTCATGTCTCTGATATCGATCATGATCGCGTCCTTTTCAAGAGAAAGGCCGGCATCCTGGAAGGCCTGCTGAAACATTTTTTTTTGCATATTCGGGGCACAGGCGCCGATAATAACCTTTCGGTGAGCTTTAAGATAATCAGCTAGGAATCTATCTCCATCTACCTCGCAAAGCTGGGGATGAATAAAAGCATATTCCACAGGGAGTTCAACCCTGACCTGATTGATGAAATCCCATATATCCATCTTTTGGAATCCTGGGCATTTCCCCGTACATACACACATTATAAAACCGGGTAATTGTTCATTTGCCATCTGTCTTAATCTCCTATGATCATCTTTTTTAAAGTTTAGATCTTAATTAATAATTAATAATAATAATTAGTTAAAGTTTTAGGAAAAGGGTTTAAGGGGAAAACCCTTTTTCAAAAGGGTTTTCCCCTTTTTTATAGATATCCCATACTGCATCGACACAGGCTTCCATGATAGCCTCACCCAGAGTTGGATGCGGATGGATCATATCAGCGAGCTCTTTGGCTTTTATCTCCAAGCCAGTCGCCAGTGCAACCTCCAAAATCAGTTCTGAAGCATAGGGGCCTATGATTTGCCCCCCCAGAATTGTGCCGCTATTTTTATCCGTGATAATCTTTACCAGTCCATCTCTTTCCCCCAGGCATAGTGCTCGGCCATTTTTTCTAAAATCAAATCGGCCGACCTTTGGTATAAATCCCCTTTTTTTGGCCTCATCTTCAGTTAAACCGACAGAGGCCATCTCTGGATTGGTATAAATACAGGAGGGAACGGCATCATAATTGAGCTTGCTTTTGATTCCAAGGGCATTTTGTACAGCTATCTTGCCCTCTGCAAAAGCAAGGTGGGCGAGTAACTTGCCACCGATGACATCCCCGGCTGCATATACTCCCCTGATATTGGTTTCCATATGTTCATCTACAGCTATAGCGCCGTTACATATTTTGACGCCAAGAGTAGCCAGCTCAGAAGCTATGATCTTTGGTTTTCTACCCGTAGCTAGGAGTATCTTTTGAGCATCAATAAAATTTTCTTCTCCCGTCTCGTCAATAATAATTACTCGAAGCCATTGCTCTTTTTCCTCTATTATTTCCTTGACCTTTGAGGATAGCCTAAATTTGACTCCCTGTCTTTTCAAGATCTTTAAAAGCTCAGAGGCTATTTCCCTATCCTCTTGGGGAAGGATACTATCTTGTACCTCGACTACGGTAACTTTTGTATTAAGAGAGACGAACAAGGAGGCAAATTCCAGACCTATGGCTCCAGCCCCTATGATAAGCAGATGGTGCGGAATATCCTCTAGGTCTAAAGCTTGGTCACTGGTAATTACTCCAGGGAGCTCAACGCCAGGAATAGCGGGAGTTGAGCTTTCAGATCCAGTAGCGATAATCAGCTTTTCATAGGCTACTTTGATCTTCTCGCCTTCAGAGTTTACTGAAATTATGCCCGGCTGCTGGATTTGTCCTCTGCCTTTGAGGATATGAACCATATTACTTGTAAGGAGTTGTTCCAAACCCATCCGCAAGTTTTTAACTACCCTATCTTTACGAGCAACTGAAGCCATAAAGTCAAAAGGGATAGGGGCCAAGGATGAATTTATCCCCAGTTCCCTAGCTCTATGAGTGATCAGATAGGCTGCTTCGGAGGTTCTTAGCAGGGCCTTGGTTGGGATACAACCTCGGTTTAAACAGGTGCCTCCTATCTCTCTTTCCTCGATGAGGATAGTGTCAGTGGCTCCTAATTGGGCTGCCCTGAGAGCAGCCATATAACCGGCAGGTCCTCCGCCAAGGATAGCAATTTGAGTTTTGATTTGTTTTTCAGTGTTCATCTCGATCCTTTCTCTTCATTGTTGGCTAGTTGGTAAAATATCAAAATATTCAGCAATAGTCAATACCCTTTTTAATGATTACAATACCTTAAAGATTTTAAAAAGATTTTAGTGTCTAATTTGAAGGTGTCGCGGGTACATACAGCAGGCAGCCTTCACCTGGCGGCAGGGGATAGGCATCCCCGCAGTTTTGCCCCATGAACCGATAGGCAACGAGCCAGTTGCCCCCTTGCTGGCTGTAGCGCTGAAGGCTTGAAACATTACCGGTTTTTAAAAGCTCGGTCAGCAATTGATAGGAGGTCAAGGCAGTCGAAGAAAGGCCTGTCGGGATGCCAAGCAGGCTCATGCCTGGAGATAGCCGATTGATTATCTGGGAAAGAGAGTATACCTCGATCTGATCAATAGAAAAATCGACCATTTTCCCCCGCTTCATGTAGAGCAGGCAGGCGCCAGCATCACTTAGTATAAACTCCTTGCCTCGAATTTCACCATTTACCCAGGCTGTGGTTTGAAATTTTTGGCTCACCGGATCATACCCCTGGACCGACTTGGCATAATCCTCCTCCAGATAGGCCAAAAGCTCATCAGAGGTGAGGATTCCCTCCTGACCATCAGGGCAAAATAGGATATTGAGGCCTTCGGGGATGTAGACCAGGCCGCTGATGCCGATCATATCGGTCTGCCAGTCAGCAAGGCCATCGGGATTGGTTACTCGCAAGGTATAGTCCCCGCGGCGAAGGCCGGGTGGTAAAAAGGCCTGAATCCTGGTTCCGTCACTGCTGACCTCAGCCACTTCCAGGGTCCAGCAGAATGACTGGGCT
Organism: bacterium; assembly: GCA_023512255.1. Classification (GTDB taxonomy): domain Bacteria; phylum SZUA-182; class SZUA-182; order DTGQ01; family DTGQ01; genus DTGQ01. The sequence continues at coordinate 11,179 of JAILZY010000006.1, forward strand.
AAAATCTGTAGCCCAGCTTCTCCAGCGGCCAGGTATATTTTCCCGTTTTTCAGAAAAACCTCTCTGACTATGCCGGGAACTTCCACATGGGCAATCAGCAGCGGCTTGTGCGGATTACGGATATCGGCTACGGCTAAATCACCTTGGCCATCAGCGATGAAAGCATACCCTCCGCTCACGACAACATCGGAGGCCTCACCAGGGGTATCCACCTGAGCCAGGAGTGTGGGGTGGGTCTGATCCTGCACATTGATCAAGGCTAGCCCCTCAGTCCCGTCAGCTACATAGGCGATCTCTCCTTCTAGCCACACCCCTTGAGCCTTGCCAGGCGTATCACAGTAGCCTTTGATTATTGGTGCGCTTGGCGAATCCGCGGCAATGATAACCAGCCCCTGCTCAGCACAGGCCGCGTAGACAGCTTTTTCTCTAGCCAGCACATCCATGACTACCCCAGGTATGCGTACCCTGCCCAATACCTGTGGGCTGGGTTTAGTGATATCGAGAATAGCTACTCCATCGGTTCCATCGGCCACGTAGAGCAATGGGTAATTAAGGGATAGTCCATAGGGGATTCCGCGGCTGTAGTAGCTTCCTGCGGGTAAGGGGTGGGTTGGATTTTGAATATTGATCACATAGACTCCGGTCCGGCTATCGACCACATAGGCGTAATTGCCAGACACCTCTACCTTGCGGGCCATCCCTTGCAGGTGATAGGTAGTGGCCAGGGTCGGCTGATTTTCCCTCAAAGCGACGATCTCAAGCCCTCTTTCACCTCCAGCAAGGTAAGCATAATCTTCGCCTATCCACAGTCCCTGGACATCGCCCGCTGTGTCGCATCCCCCTAGCGAAGGGAAGCGGTGGGTATTGATAACCTGCAATCCTGAAGGTCCATCAGCCATATAGACATAATCATCCTCGACCCAAAGACCACAAGCCAATCCAGTCGTATCATAGCTTCCGATCAGGCCTGGTTTGGCCGCGTCCCTGACATCTATCATCTGAAGACCAGCATCTGCCGCCGCGAGATAGACGCGGCCTCCTGCGGCCCAAATTCCTTCTGCATCACCGGCCACATCAAGGCTTGCCACCAGGAGCGGATTTTCTGGATCATTGATATGAATCACTTTCAACCCGGCGGCCCCATTGGCCACATAAGCATATTCCCCTACCGTGCACACCCCCTTAGCCAGGCCAGAGGTATCGAAGCTGCAGACCAGTCGCGGGGAGTTGGGATCTGAGATCTTAATGATACTCACTCCCTTTGACCAGTCAGCCACATAGGCATAATCGCCGGATAGAGAAAGACCACAGGCAGATCCCGGCGTCTCACAGACAGCTTTCAAACCTGGGTTTAGAGGATCATGAACATCTACAATAGCCAGCCCCTGATCATTGGCCAGATACACCAGGCCATCCCTTCCTTTGATCTTCCAGGCATATCCACCTAAAGCCAGATGAGCACAAGGCTTAGGATTTTCAGGATCGCTAATATTGATCACCGCAAGGCCCTGATCACCATCAGCCAGATAAGCATACTCTCCGCTTACCCATACCCCGTGAGCTGTCCCTTCCGTATCACAACTTCCGACCCGGGCAAGCTGCCGCGGATTGCGAATTCGGATAACTTCAAGCCCAGCATTATCATCAGCCACATAGGCATATCCATCGGCCACCATGACCTCACGGGCAAAATCCTTTGTGCGAAAGCTTCCAGCCAGGACCAATCCCTCGCCGTAGATACTGACTATTGCTTGTGGGGAGAAGTTTTCGCCGAGAATGGTAATAGGGGTTGTTCCACCTGCATAGATGACGGACGGGCTAATGGAGTTAAGGCGGGGTGCGGCTCCTCCTTCGGCCGGGGATAAGGAATCGGATGAGATGACTAAGGGGAGAAAAACGAAGCTTGTGAAGATCAAGGCAAAAGTAATACGGTATAGTGCTTCAACTTTGCTTTTTTCAGGCATGATTTTTGATTAGTTATTTTGGTGAAAATTTATAGTTTATTTCAATATTATGTTCAATTTACCATAAAAATATGGTTTATTATTGTATATATTTATTATTGTGTAACTAAATTCTGCTCTCGAACTTAGCGATAGAATCACCTTAAGGGGATGAGAGCATTATGCCTCTCTTATCTTACATCGGCAGCATGAGCTTGGTTATCTGGTCAAGAGGAGCTTCCGCAAAAATAGTGAACCTGCGACTTATTTTGTGTAAATTATTACTTTACAAATTATTGCCATATTGATATCATTTACTATTTAGTAAAATTTATAGTCTATATAACCTAAACATAGGTTTCATAGCCTATAACATAGGCTATGCTATAGGGAATATTTTATGAGAGGGATAAGATGAAAAAAATTGGCGTCTTGGTCAAGACTCATTCCCCCATCCTCTTAAAGGATCAGGAATGTTCCTCAGGAAAAATTCTGAAGACGCGAAGGTATATTCCAGGCATTTATCTGCGGGAAGCGATAACTAACCAGTTGCTTCAGGGACGATCCAGTCTAAATCGCTGCTTTGATCAACTATTCTGCGACTCTCACCGCTGGGGAATGGAGATTGTCTTTCCTAATTGCTATCCCAATCTCAATGCCTATACCTTTCCTATGCTCCTTCCAGCCACAGCCAAAAGCTGCCGATGGAAGCCTGGCTTCATTGAAGATAGCAGTGTAGATGAGCAGCACGGAGTCTTTGATACCCTGCTGAATCAGATCATATTTCAGCAGGTGCTGGCTTCCTCTATTAAAAGTGGCCGCCCCTCCAGAAGCCTTACCCTTATTCAGGATGCCTACCACAGGCTCATCGAGCAAGGAACCCTCTATTGCAACATTTGCCATGAGGTCGCCAATGCCTACCAGGTTGAATATGCCAAACCTCACGGCAATTTCAGACAGATTCCTATCCGAACCTACTGGCAGCAGCCAGAATCGGCCCTCTCGAGCAGTCGCATAACTGCCGCCGCCTCTTTCGCTCATCATCGAAAGCAGCAGCAGGGGCGATGTATTGAATTTATCAGTGAGCGGACCTGGTTTCTTGGCTTTTCCTTTCTTCCCACTTCTCTGGTTGATCTGTATAAGGAGTCCCTTGAGAGTATCACCCATCTTGGGGAAGGGAGCGGACAGAGAATAGGGAGGGTTGAGATTACAGTGCGCGAAATTGAAGATCATGAGTTATCCTTACGGCAGAGGGCCTTAAAGCTTAACCAGAAATACCACAGGATTCAGAAGGAATACTCGCTTGGCCGAACGGATGCGTTGATCACGGTTAACATCCAGTCTGAAACCATTCTAAGAGACCAAAATGGCAGACCGCTCACCAAGCTAAGCTCATCTTTCCTGGCAGAAACCATACAGCGGATTTACCGCCAGATTGCAGGTGAGGATCTTTCTGCCGAGGAGGCAGCCTGTCAGGAGGTAGTCTCTTTTTCGCGGCCTGTGTACACAGGTGGATGGAAATCAAGCCGTGAGGCCACAATAGCCATAGCCAGAGGAAGCGTATTTGTTTTTTCTTTCCCTAACTTGAGCCCAAAACTTTTCCTGGCTCTCGATCATCTTGAAAAACATGGCCTCGGTGAAAAACGGGGTGAGGGGTATGGCCAGATTCTAATTTGCGATCCCTTCCACCTAGAAGTAGGCGGCGTGGTGTAACCACTGATGAGGTTTTTGGAGGCTTGCGGTGCCAGCTTTTCTCCTCCTACCTTTTCTCCTCCACAAAAAGCAAGGCAGGCAAATCCAGCCACCTGCTTTAGACCTGCTTTACTTTCTTCTTGTTTCCTTGCTACTTCGTTTTGAGGTTTTTAGAGGCTTGTGGTGCCAGCTTTTCTCCTCCTACCTTTTCTCCTCCACAAAAAGCAAGGCAGGCAAATCCAGCCACCTGCTTTCTCGCTCTGGTGGTGTAGCCTGAATTTTGGTACTCAATGAGCTGAGGAGACCATTGTTTCTGTCTAGCTATCTCCATAAGAGTGGCTATGGAAGCTCTGCCGCAGGCCTCTGATGAGGACAAGGTTTTGAAATCAAATGAGGTTATGGCTTTGATGGTTTTTTGATCCACAGAAGATGCCTGATCAAAAGGGTAGCCTTCGGATAGATCCGAGCTAGCGATAATTAGGCATTCTTCAGTCAGGTATGGCAAAATCTGCCTAGCTAAAGTTGTCGGCTCAACCTTTTGGCCAACCAGGATGGGAACAAGCTCAAAACTCTTTACGGTCTGCTGGAGAAACGGAAGTTGCATCTCAATGGAGCGATCGGTAGCCTCGCCCTTAGGAGGAGCAACAAACCCAGGCTGTTGGCTTAGTTTGGCAGCTATGGATGAGAGCGGTATTTCTCCGAGGGGAGTCCGGTATGACTTTATGGCTGGGATAAAGGCACCAGAGACCTTACCCTTTTGGTGGACCGGACCGAGGATAAAAACCCTCTTAATCGGCAAAGTTAATTGCTTGTAGCCTGCCGCGGCCACGATACCAGAGGAGAGGTATCCGTGATGGGGACAGATGAGGCCAAAGATTCTTCCCCGAACCTTGGCTCCTGAGGCCGCGGACAAAAGTCGCTGGATTATGAGTCGAAGGGTAAGCGGATCAGGAGGATAAAAACGGCTAGAAGCTTCTGGGCTGGCTTTGGAAGTGGTGGTGGATTGAGCTACAGCAGCTTTTCCTACTGCTCCGCCTGCTGCTGCCCTAGACTCTTTGGCCGCAGCTTGCCTGTTGTTTAAGGCTAGCGGAGAGGTGAAATTTGCCGCCCTGAGAAGCAAAAATCCTGCTAATGATAAAATAATCACCTGCCATCGATGGATCATTTTCTTACTCCTTCAAAAGCCACTATACTCGTTCAAGTTAGGTTTTGATTGGCATGAATATTGATAATCACGCCGAGAACATATTTTTTAGGTTTTAAAAAGCCACTAGGTTTTATTAAATGGGAGGCTCTTTCTCTGGCTATGATAGGGGGATCATCCCTTATTTATTGCGCCGCGGCTTGGTAAGTCAGAGCTAGTTGTCGCCTGGCCTACTGCCGCGGGATTTTCACTTATTGCGCCGCGGCTTGAGTCTTTTCCGATAGACGTATAGCCCCATGATGAGAAGGGTGCATGAAAATAAGGACATTGCCAGGTACAGCTTGGATATCATGACTGGATGAGGCCGCCTTGCTCCAGGCCGAATTATTTTTAATGCCTCAGCGTGAATATCCAGCTCTCCCCCATGTTGGGGACATGCCCGGTGGAAGGTGCCGATAATTTCAACCATGTCCCCGCTATATCTATAGTCTCCGACATATCGGATGGATTTGACGAGCTCGGTCGGGCAATAGACTCCAAGGGCCTGAGAGCCGTCATTGACATTGATCCAACAATGCGTGCCACGGAGCATGATATCTCCAATCACTTCTCCACGAAATCGAACAAGTTGCCGATCCCATTGTTTGCTCTGGCGAAGGAGAGTGTCGCTGGACAGAAGCCTTGCTGTTGCCTGAGCAGGGCAGGAGGAAAGGGTGATGATCGAAAGAGCGATCAGGGCTGTGATGAGAAAAAGAATCGGTTTGTGCCTACTCACATTCATCGCCCCTTTGCCTGAGCCCAGATAAAGCCTAGCAGAGCAAAAATCGACATAAATTCAAGCCTTCCGGCCCACATCATGAAGATATAGACCATCTTCATCACTGAGGGCATGGCTGCGCAGGTCAAGCCGCAAGAGAGGCCGCTATTGCTGCCCGCAGAGATAGAATCAAAGAGTGAAGGCAAAAGGGGATATCCATAGAAGAGCCCAACTACAGCCCCAAGGAGATATATACCCATGTAAGAGATAGTGATCAGGCTTGCGGCCCGCACATGGCGGTCTTCTAGGACCACATCCCGAATGTGGTGGAATTTATGGATGATTATTGCCGAATCAGGGGAAAAGATTCGATGGATATCGTTGATTAAGGCCTTAAAGAGAATACCCACCCGCAGGCCCTTGATCCCGCCAGCCGTGGAGCAGGCGCTGCCGCCAATAGACATGGCGATCATAATGCCTATAGCCGCCAGGAGGTTCCAATGATTGACAAATTGCACAGCATAGACAGTCATGTTGCCAGTCGTGGTGTGAGCTGAAACTATCTGATATAAGCAGCGGCGAAGCAAAGCGAAAACATTAGGATAGGCGAAGGCTTGCATCAAGCCGAGAAAGCTGAGGATACAGGTGATGGTAACCGTAGTTGAAAAGGAAACCGTTTCGATGTTACGGCGCACCTCATGGTAATTCCCCTGCCAGATCGAATAATGGAGAGCGAAATTGTAGGAGCCAATAACAAAGATAATAATGGTGATAAATTCGACCAGAGGACTATGATAGTAGAGGAGATTTTGGGTTTGGGGAGCAAATCCTCCAGTGCTCCAAGAACCCATGAAGATCCACAGTCCATGCAGCAGGGATCTGATCGGCGACATTCCAGCCAGCATATTAGCCACAAACAGCATAGCTCCGCCCACAGCCAGATAGGTCAGGCTGATCATCCAGATAGCCCTGGCTGTTTGGATGACATTGGGCATAAGGCGCTCGTCTTTGCCCTCTCCCACATACAGACGGTAAGCCCCGGCTGTTCCCTTGAACAAAAAGGTAATGGCCACTACGATCATGCCCTGGCCACCAAGGTAGGTTAAGAGATGCCGCCACATGTTCAGACCATGAGAGACATGATCTAGGTCTTGAATCAAGACCAGCCCAGTAGTGGTGTAGCCACTCATAATATCAAAACAGGCATCTAGGTAGGAGAGAAAGTGCCCGCTCAGATAATGGGGAATAGCTCCCAGTAGGGTAGCCAATACCCAGGAAAAGGCAGCAGTAACCATGCCGTGCATCCAGAGCAGATCACGGTCAGTCTCACAGAGCATTATCAAACCAAGGCCAGTGATAAAGCAAGCGCAGATGCCAATGACAAAGTCGAGGGCCGGACCCCATTCGGCAAACAGGAGTGAGGTCAGCAGGGGCACGACCATGACCAGTCCTACGCCAATGATGATCTTTCCCGTATAGTAGCCGATTATTTTATAATCGTTCTTGTGAGGTCGAAGTAGCATCAGGGTTAAAAGCCTCTTGCTGGGATAAAGAGGTCTTTAGAAGAATAGAAGTTTTAAGGCTAAAGCAATGATTGATGATATCAATACCAAAGCCAGGGGAAGGGATGACTCGATGAGCATTCCCCATATCGACAGCATAATCTTTCGCCCTAAGGCTTGCGAATTAGTTTGGTCCATAAGCAATCTTAATCCTCCAGCTTTCCTACCAGGATACTAAAGGCCTCCCGTTCATTTTCAATTGTAGTCAAGGCCACTACTTCATCTCCTTCCATCAGCAGGGTATCACCACTTGGAATGAGCAGATCTTCGCCCCGCAGAATGGATACCAGCACACAGTCTTTGGGCAGCTTAATGTCTCGCAATTTCTTATTCGTAACCGGCGAGGTGGGTGGAAGATCAACCCTCACAATGGCTAACTTGCCTTTTTTAAAGGTAAATAAGGGCAGGATATCCTCCAGGGTAGTTTCCTCCGCAATAATTTTGGCGATGATCGAGGTGCTGTTGACCGGAACATCAATTCCTAACTGGCTAAATGAAGACTCATTCAGGGGATCATTGACTCTGGCCACTGTCCTCCTGATAGCAAAAGACCTTTGAGCCACCTGGCAGGCGATGAGATTATCCTCATCACTGCCGGTTACCGCAGCCAGAACATCAGCCCGCTCAATTCCAGCCTCCCGAAGATATCTTTTTTCACAGCCATTGCCATTGATCACCAGAACATTAAGCCGCTCAGCGATATATTGACAGCGGTCCTCATCCTTTTCAATAACCACTACCGTATGGTTATCCGCAGCTAGGGATTTGGCCAGATGATAGCCTACCTTTCCACCTCCTACCAGAATAATATACATTCGATCCAGTGCCTCTTAATACTAAGATTTTAATTTTTTAATATAATTTTCTAATTTGTTGAATTTATTTTCCATTCAGTTATAGATTATAGATATAGAGCTTGCATAGAGCTTGCATATTGGTACATCATTCAAGGGGATCATGGCCATTGCAAACTAAAGTTTCGGTTGATTAAAGGCAGGACCAAGGAGGTCAAGAACTTCATTCCGCTTAGCCTGATTCAAGAGGCACAAAAGCGTGTCCTCTTTTCGCACCACCATATCTGGAGTGGGCATGAGCAGGTTTGAGCCATTTTTGCAAGTAATGATGGTAAACACGCCTGGAACATTTAAGTTGCCATATTTTTTGCCGATAATTTTCTCATGCGATGGAACTTCCACTAACTCAAGCCGCCCTTCATATCCCCGATAACAAACGCGCAGGGAATCCTCAATAAAGCGGTCCCTGACTAACTGTGAAATCAGCACTGTAGTACTGATAATATCGAACCCAAAGTCCCGCAGGGTATCAGCCAGCTCCGGATCGTAGATTTTAGCTATGACCCGCTTTACCTGGTAAATCTTTTTGGCTATTTGAGCCATCATGGCGTTGCTGGTATCCGAATTGGTCATCAGGGCAATCCCATGAGCCTTTTGAATTCCAGCCTCTTCAAGCAGATTGCGGTCAGTACCGTTGCCTTGATAAGTGAGCCCGTTGAACAGAGAACCAAGGCGCTGAAAGGCCTGTTTATCCTTATCAATAACTACGATATCATGTCCTTCTTCGGACAATTGGTTGGCTAGCCTTGATCCTGATCTGCCGCAGCCGACAATAATGATGTACATTGCAAGACTCCCCTTTTTGCTGCCCTCATCTTTCGGCATCTGGCATTTTCTGCCTTGCCTACGAGGGTAAAATAATAAAATGAATTATAAGCCTTGCAATTTAAAAAATCAATAGATGTTGTTTTCTGAAAGATGTCTTTTCTGTCTTGAACAGAGGGTCTTTTTGTTTTATTATTTATGACTATTATATTTTATCTTATGGTTGCTGGTTTTTCTCCTCGAATTGCGGACCAAAGATTCGGGGAAAGAGATGGTAAGGAGAATGATGATGCCAAGAATTGGTGGAATTTTTGTTACCGGCACCGACACCGGAGTGGGGAAAACCATTGTCGCGGCTGGTCTAGCCTTGGGTATGAAACGCCGCGGGTGGCAGGTAGGGGTTATGAAGCCCATTCAGACCGGTGCTGCCGAGCGCGGCGGGGAAAGAGGAGAGCTGTATTCGCCCGATGCCGAATTTATCCAAGCAGCTTTGGCAGGTGGAGGTAAATTGAAAGATAGCCCTGGCGAGCCTGAAGCCGGCGTTGCCCACTCCCCATTCCCCTTCAATCCTCACACTCCCTATGTGTTGAGGGAGCCTCTGGCACCTCTTGTTTGCGCCCGACTGGAAGGGTTAGAAATAGAGCCTGAGCGAATCATCAAGGCCAGCCAGTGGATGGAAGAGCACTACTCTTACCTGGTGATTGAGGGAGCAGGAGGGGTGCTGGTGCCTATCTGCCGAAATTATTTTATGATTGACCTGATTAAAGAGCTTGGCTTCCCAGTGGTTGTAGTAGCCAGGGCCTCCCTTGGCACTATCAACCATACGCTCCTTACCCTTGAGGCCCTGCGTAGTCGACAAATTAAGGTCCTTGGAGTGGTTCTCAATCAGCCGACTCCATCCCAGTCAGGTATCTGTGAGCAGACTAATCCCGAGGTCATCCAATCCCTTGGGCAGGTCGATCTTCTGGGAGTTTTGCCCCACTCGCCAGCCATAAGTCTGGAGAAGGGAGAGGTCGGCAATCTGGAAGAGCTGGTCCAAAAGCACCTTGATCTTGAGCCTCTTATCAGAGCGCTGGAGAGACCTTCCTCTCCCCTACCCTATTTACAGCGTCGTCGCTCCGCTTTGCTCAAGGAACTTGACAGGCGATACCTTTGGCATCCTTTTACCCAGATGCAGGAGTGGACCAGGGGAGAAGATCTGCTGGTAATTGAGCGGGGGGATGGAGTATACCTAGAGGATTCTGACGGCAGGCGATATATTGATGGAGTGGCTAGCCTTTGGACTAACGTCCACGGCCATCGCAAGAGAGAAATCGATCAGGCCATCGAGGATCAGCTGACCCGAATTGGGCACTCTACTCTGCTTGGCCTAACCCATGCTCCGGCCATAGAGCTAGCCGAGCGTCTTATCAAAATCGCGCCGGCAGGCTTGAGCCGGGTTTTCTACTCAGATAACGGGGCCACAGCCTGCGAAATCGCTCTGAAGATGGCCTTTCAGTACTGGCAGCAGCAGGGTGAGGTTGAAAGAGCTAGTTTTGTCTACTTTGAAAACAGCTATCATGGCGATACTCTCGGAGCGGTCAGTGTCGGCGGCATTGACCTATTCCATCGGCTGTATAAGCCACTGCTTTTTCAAGCCGTTCGCTCGCCTTCTCCCTACTGCTATCGCTGCCCCCACCAGCTTGATCCCTTATCGTGCGGGCTTCGCTGTCTGGATGATCTTGAGCGTATTTTTAAGAAGCAGGCCGATAGAATCTGCGCCCTGATCATCGAGCCCTGCGTGCAGGGTGCCGGCGGCATGTTGGTTGCCCCATCCGGTTTTTTACGCCGAGTGCGGGATCTGTGCGACCAATACCAAGTGCTGATGATCGCCGATGAAGTCGCGGTCGGCTTTGGCCGCACTGGCAAGATGTTTGCCTGCGAGCATGAAGATGTCCAGCCAGATATCTTGTGTCTAGCCAAGGGGATCACCGGCGGATACCTTCCCTTGGCTGCTACCCTGACCACAGAGAGAATCTATGCTGGCTTTTTGGGAGACTACAGCCAGAAGCGGACCTTTTTCCATGGCCATACCTATACAGGAAACCCACTAGCCTGTCGGGCTGCCTTGGCCAATCTAGATATCTTTGACCGAGAGCGGGTGATCGAGCGGGTTCAGGAAAGATCAAGGCAGCTAGCCGAAGGGCTTGGCCGCTTGTGGGAACTTGAGCACGTCGGAGATATACGGCAAAAGGGCCTCTTGGCCGGCATTGAGCTAGTCAGAGACAAATCGAGCCGCGATGCTTATAAATTTGAAGAGAAGATCGGCATCAGGGTCATTCAAAAGGCTCGCACCATGGGGGTGATTCTCCGTCCCTTGGGTGATGTGATTGTGCTCATGCCCCCCTTGTCCATCAGCGCCAGAGAACTCGATGAGCTTGTGTCAGTTACCTTCGAGGCTATCAGGCAGGTTACGGAAGGGTAAATCAGGTTATGGAAGGATAAAATTACGGGAGAATAAATAAAGCTTTTAATGCTTCCGATGGCCAGACCCTTATGAGGCGAAAAAATAAGTATAGTGCCTCAAAAACGGTAAGTGTCCTATTCATAAAGGCTTATAATTTGACAGAGCATTTTCCATCGAATTAGAAAAAGTTTGAGGAGGATAAGGGTATGGCTGCCTTGAAGGTATTGATTGTTGATGACTCTCTGGTAATGAGAAAACTAATTGTTAAGAGTCTCAAAGAGGTTGGCTTTGAGGTAGATCCGATCGAGGCCTCTGATGGGAAAGATGCCTTGCGGAAACTTGATCCCAAAACAGTCAATTTGATTATCAGTGATTGGAATATGCCCCAAATGGATGGCCTCTCCTTCGTCAAAAAGGTTAGAGAAAACAAGGATACCAAGCGCATTCCAATTATCATGCTCACAACCGAAGGGAGTATGGCCAAATTTGAGGAGGCGCTAAACTCTGGAGTCGATGATTACATTACCAAGCCGTTTACTCCTGACAAGCTGAAGAAGAAACTGGAAAAGGTGATGGGGAAGAGCTGATTTAGAATCTGGAATAAGGAGATGAGGTTTATGAATGAGAGATTATTCCAAAATATCATCCAGGCCCTAATTCATTCTGCTCATGATGTTTTCCAGACAATGATTTTTATGGATATCCAGCCTAAGGAGCCTTTTGACAGAAAGGGGCTCGATTGTCTATCGGATATTACCGGTGTCATCTCGCTGACGGGAAGCGTTGTCGGCTCTATCATTCTCAGCATGGATACCCAATTTGCTCGGAAAGCGGTCTCGAACATGCTCGGCGATCAAATCGAGTCTGAGCAGGAAGTCGTTGATGGGGTAGGAGAAATCACCAACATGGTAGTCGGCATGGCTAAAACGGAGCTCGCTAACCTCTCCTGTGATTTTGAAATTTCCGTACCGGTCATGATTGTTGGCAAAGGGTCAACGATCAAACATCTCTCCCTTGAGGGGAGCTCGCTGACTACTATCCCCTTTATGGCTGATGGTCAAACCATTTTTCATCTGGAACTGTATGCCAAGGATGCTCCCTGAAGAGGCTAATCTTTCGCTCTTATTTATTAGCTACCATTGAGAGACATAATAAGAGCTAAGCCCCTTCGAGGGTTTATGGTTGTTCTGATATAGGGTTTATGGTGTCTGATATATAAGAGCGAACCCTTTTTAAGCCTAACTTTCTTTTTCTTTTTTCTCTCCCTTAGGAGAGAATTTGATTGCTCAAAATAGAGTTAATAGAGTTAGAGAAAAAATAAAAAATCTTATTGACTCATCAGCACTCTTAATGCTACTATTATAAAAATTACCTAACAAGGTATTTTCTCTTCGAAACGTCTATCTCTCAAAGCAATTCAAGGCGAATAGTAACTAACCATGGCTGTCTTGGGTATTTTACTCAAGGGGCGATGGTATTCTTCTGAAAGCAGAAAGTGTGGAAAGACAAGTGGTTTTGTGGTCTAATCTATATGGTTTTAATCTATAAGCAGTACCATGTATAAGCAGTACAATGAGGGAAAAGGGATAAGAGATAAGAGTTATCGCTACTGAGTTAGTCATTATGATTATCTGGGTAGTCAGGATGATTATTTCAACAGCATCTCGATAGTAAGGAGATGAGATCTGAACTAATGGCGGAAAGCATCTCTGCTCAAATTAAGGAAAGAGAGACAATTCTGGATGTTGGTCTGGTAATTTTTATTCAACCGAAAGGAAGCCCCAAAAACATTCGCTATAAAACCGCAGTGGTAGGCTGGAAGACCGATTATCTTGTTATTATTGATATGCCCATATTAAATGGAACATATGTCAACCTGGTTGAGGGATCAAGCTGCATTGTTCGCTACATTCGCTGCGGTGATGCTTATGGATTTGAAACCAAAGTGATAAAAAATATCAATGACGCCAGACTCCCATTGATTTATCTTAGCTACCCAAAATCCGTGGAAAAGATTTCCCTTCGACAACACCCCAGAATTCAAACCCGAATACCGGTACAGATTGAGGTAGCGGTTGAGGAGGAGAAAAGGCGGGAAGTGAGGGGGAATATCTTGGACTTGAGCGTCGGAGGCTGCCTTCTGGAGATTGAAGGCGCTGCTTCTCAAAAAGTTGACCTGGATATTAACCAGAGACTAAAGCTTGTTTTTACCCTCAAAAACAGTGCAGAGTGCGTTGTAGAGATTTTCGCCATGATCAAAAGGGTTCAGAAAACGCCGAATAATATCATGGCTGGTGCGCAATTTGTTGATTTATCTCCAGATAATTTTGAAAAAATTCGCCATTTCTGTGAATCACTGACTTAAAAGTGATGATAAGAGCCTACAGATTAAATAGCCTATCCAAGCCTCTGTCCGGGAGGATAATTCTGCTCTCACTTTGGGGGAGGTAGGGATGGTCGTTTATAAACTTCGCGATTTATGATAAAAATTGTGCTTACTTAGCTTGCTGAAATATATTTAGAGCACATTAATTTTGTGTATTAATTACGTATTGAATTGATTATGGTGATGGTTGTCCACAGTGGCTAAAAACAGGCTTCTCAACCCCCAGCAGGAACTTGTATGGCCAGAAAAAACGTAAAGAATGTTCTGTTAGTTGATGACGAAAAAAAGATTCACGAGGCTCTCGCTGAATATTTTGATAGCAAATCCTACCGACTAATCAGTGTCTTTGATGGATATGAGGCTCTGAAGAAAGTCGAGGAGGAGAAGGTTGATATAGTTCTTCTCGATATCAACCTGCCCGGCATGAGCGGTCTTGAGACCCTGCGAGAGCTTAAAAAGATCGACTCTCAGCTCATTGTCATCATCATAACCGGATACGGAACAGCAGACACAGCTATCGATGCCATGAAGTGCGGCTGCTACGATTACGTTACCAAACCCTTCCGACTGATGGAGATCAAAAATGTAATCGAAGCTGCCCTAATTGACCGAGCCTACCATAAAAAAAATAGGATTACTACCTCTCTCCTTCCCTCTCAGGCCGGTAGCATACCGATTATTGGGCGAAGCAAAAAGATGCAGGAGGTGTATCGGCTCATTGCCAGAGTAATCAATACCGACTCAACGGTCCTGATTCAGGGCGAGAGCGGCACTGGCAAGGATTTGGTAGCTCGAATTCTCCACTTTAATGGACCGCGGGCCAACAAACCATTTGTTACTGTCAACTGTGCGGCTATTCCAGAAAATCTCCTCGAGAGCGAGCTCTTCGGACATGAAAAAGGGGTCTATACCGGCGCCCATATCGCCAGAAGAGGAAAATTCGAGCAGGCTGATGGAGGGACCATATTCCTAGATGAAATCGGCGATATGAGTCTAAATACTCAGGCTAAAATTCTGCGGGTCATGCAGAGTAAAACCTTTACCCGAATTGGAGGGGAGAAAAATATTTACGCCGATGTTCGGTTGATTGCCGCCACAAATAAAGAGCTACGAAAGGCTATGAAAGAGGGGCTCTTTCGTGAGGACCTCTTCTATCGGCTCGATGTCCTTCCACTGACCCTGCCCTCGCTGAGAGAGAGGAAGGAGGACATTCCTGATCTGATCAACTATTTTATCGCCCGCTACAATGAGAGTATTAACAAAAAGGTCTCCTTTGTATCACCTGAGGCTATGGATTTGCTTATGCGGCATGACTGGCCGGGAAATGTCCGAGAGCTGGAGCATGCTATCGAGCATGCTATTGTTCTGGCCAACGGATATGTGTTGCTGCCCGAACACCTGCCTGACAGCATTAAGGTTCAGGCTCAGAAAAACACCTCTATTTCTTTGGAACTTGGTCTTTCCCTTGAAGAAGTGGAAAAATTTTATATTCAAGAGACCCTGAAGATGGTGAGTGGAAATCAAACCAAGGCAGCTAATATCCTGCGTATTCATCGAAATACCCTGCATCGCCTGATGGAAAAGATGAACATCAAGCCTACGAAGGATGACTACGCCTAATCTGCCTTTTCTTTCTCCTTATTTCCTCTGCCGCTGAAAAGACTTTCAGCCTCGAAGAGAAGTTCAAGAGGGTGTCATGATCAGACTTTCAGCCTCGAAGAGAAGTTCAAGAGGGTGTCATGATCAGCCGCCCCCTATTTCCCCAAAAAAACATTGCCTACCTACTACAGATAAGTGCCCGACCATAAAAGGTTTATAACTTGAGATAATGACGTAGCAGTGGACAAGTGAAATAATTATCCTGGCCAGTAGGTTATAACTCATTATGGTTGGTCGCTTATGATTTTTATTTTCAGAAGCCTATCGAAAACCTATCGAAGCCAGTAAGGTTTTTTTATTTCTTCAAAAGCATGGATCGCAGCGATAATACCCTCGGCGCAGGCAGTGGCTATCAGCTTTATCTCTCCGGTAACATCCCCGGCTGCAAATACTCCCTCGATATTGGTCTGAAGGTTTTGATCAACCCTGATTGAACCATCCTCCCTGACGATAAATCCGTTATTTTCAAGAAATCGTCTGATCGGCTCAAACCCTATGGCTATGAAAAGCTCATCAGCCTTTATACTCTCTGTTTTGCCTGTTTCAAGATCTACCACCTGGACGCCCTGAAGCAGGCCGGAAGCTTTTTTGGAAATTTTCACTGGGCTAGTGTGGTATAGCACTTTTACGCCCATCTGCTGGGCAAGCTTGACGCTGCTTTCCTTTGCCTTGGCATAAGCCTCCCTAACCAGAACGGTGGTTTTGGCTGCAACCTCGCTCAACTGGATAGCGGTGTCAAAGGCGTGGTCTCCACCACCCACAATCACTACCTCTTTTCCCTTGAACCTGGATGGAACTTCCACTCGATAGTGGACATTGGGACCGGTATAATTCTTCAATATCTCAAGCTTTTTGGGAACATTATAGGATCCGGTGCAGAGGATAACCCTTTTGGCCTGATACTCTCCCAGGCTGGTTTTTACCACGAGGGGTGGCGTTTCATCCTCTCTGCTGCTGGCTGATCTTTCAATTCTTACAACCTCTTCATCGCAGCGGATCTGCGCTCCGGCATTCTGAGCCTGAATGACCAGCATCCTGCTCAGCTCTTTGCCCAAGATACCCACCGGAAAACCAGGGTGATCCCTGATGATCTTGTCAGGATAGACAAGTGTAGGCAACCCACCCGGAAAGCTCTGCTTTTCGATTACCAGACTCTTTAACCCTCGGTGAGCCGTATTGGCCGCAGCCGTTAAACCAGCAGGCCCTGCACCCACTATAAGCACGTCATACATACTGTGGATAATCCATTACGCTCTCATATATCAGACACCATAAACCCTCAAAGGAGCTTAGCTCTTATTAGGGAATGGTAGCTAATAAATAAGAGCGATCCATTAATGTAATGGTTAACTTTATCTTAATGGTTAATTTTCAATAATTCCCATAATTTTCCCATATTTCCGTAATTTT
This sequence comes from bacterium, assembly GCA_023512255.1. Classification (GTDB taxonomy): domain Bacteria; phylum SZUA-182; class SZUA-182; order DTGQ01; family DTGQ01; genus DTGQ01. The sequence continues at coordinate 27,797 of JAILZY010000006.1, forward strand.
TCTGTTTCGCAATCCGTTTCAGCATAATCATAATCTATATATATTTCACCATAAATATATTTCACCATAAGAAAAAGAAAGGCCGCGGCGAATGCTGTCTCGCACACGGCCTTCTTTTTCTTCGACAAAATTCAAAATTTCCCTGACTATCCCTACTGGCTATCCCTATCTTTCAGCTATCCTCATATGGACAGCTATCCTTAATATGGGATAGTTTTATGTAGGATACTTTTATGGCGTATACTTTCCACAGTTATAATCCTCAAGCTCCTTGAGCCACTTTTTGATCTGGGTCTTCTGGCCCTTGGTCAATCTTGGGTACCATTGCCGAGAGCTATAGACAGCCAGAAAAGAATCGATCTCGCTGAGTAGCTCTTCGAGACTAGCCGAGTCGTTTATTTGAACGCTAGCCTCTGCGCCGCTTGCCAGATTTAATTTGCAGGCAAGCACCTGAGCATAGAGATTAGCCAGGTTGCTCATCCTGCTAATCTGCTTCGGGGCAAGAATATCATAGACTTGATCGCAGGTGCTGATCTTGATACTCTGCTGGCCGCCTGGAGTCCCAAGCCAGATAGGCAGCAGGGATTTGAGATAGTCGGAGTCAGCATAAGCATCATCTTTCCATGAGGATAGGCTCCGTGGCCGAGGAGAGGGAGCGGCGGTTGCGGTTTGCGGTGCGCTGCTGGCCGCGGCTGTCAGGGTAATGGGCAGCGGCGTAGTTATGGCTGAGCAGCGATCCCAAGGAAGTTGATCCCACTGGCCGACACTGCCAGCGCAGCTTATCTCCTCTCCATTGGTTAGCCGCACAGCTTCAACCTTGGCGCTCAGACCTTCATTGGTGGTAACCTTGGCGCTGCCAGTATTGGTATCTTGACCATTGTAGAAGATCGTCTGCGGTGCGCTGGTCGGCTCAAGCTTTTCTGCGGGGTTAAACTCTGTCCCAACCTTGATCAACAGGGTTCGACTCTCCAGAGCTGGGATGCTGCCCACCGTCCAGGTCAGCTTTTCCTTCTCAAATCCGCCGGGGCTTGGCGGAGGGGCAATGATTACATGGGTGGGGTCGCTGGTTTCAAAGGGATAGGCTTCATTGTTGAAGGTGTCGGTAACCACTACGCCAGTTAGGGGAGTATCATTGCAGTTTTCCACTGTGATCTCAACCAAAAAGTAGAACACCGGGCTACCTTGAGCTATCTCCTCTTTGACCGCGACCGGAATGATCCGGTCAGTGAGAAACAGGTTGTCCGAGGTGCGATAGGGGCCATTGATGGTCTTGGTCAGCTTCAGGCAGGGCTTTGCTGGCGACACTCCGAAGTAGCAGCTTGGATCTTTGGCTGTGAGCTCATTGCCAAGCGGATCAAGAGCAGTAGCAGTGCCAGTATTCTTATACTGTCCGGCCTGGGCTGTGCCAGTGGCCGTGCAGGTCATGGATTCACCTTGATCTAGGGTAGTTTTTGGACAGGTGATGAGACCTAGCTTATCATCAGATACAGTAATGCCGGTAAGTTTAGTATTGCCGGTATTTTTAACTTCATAGGTCCAAGTAATCTGATTACCCACCGGAATTTCAGGACATGGAGTGGTATTGGCATCCTGCCCATTGGTGAGTTTCTTGAGGCTGAGGCCGCTGGCTACGCCAAAGTAGCAGCTTGGATCTTCAGCCGTGAGCTCATTGCCGGATGGATCAAGAGCAGTAGCTGTGCCGTTATTCTTATACTGTCCGGCCTGGGCTATGCCTGTGGCCGTGCAGATCATGGACTCACCCACCCCTAGGCTGTCATTCGGGCAGTCGATTTCGCCTAGCTTATCATCGACTACCTTAATGTCGGAGAGGGTAGTATTGCCAGTATTTTTAACTTCATAGGTCCAGGTAACCTGATCGCCAACTTGGATCAGTGGACCAGGGGAAGTATTGGCATCCTGCCCATTGGTGAGTTTCTTGAAGCTGAGGCCGCTGGCTACACCGAAATAATAGCTGGTGTCGGTGAAGATAAGCTTTTCCCCTCCTGGGCCTGTGGCTGTAGCGGTGCCGGTATTTTTATACTGTCCGGCCTGGGCTGTGCCTTCAGCTTCGCAGGTCATAGATTCGTTCGGCTCCAGGGTGGTTTTTGGGCAGGTAACCGTAGACCCCTCACTGTCCGTCACGGTTACATTCGATATGGTGACATTGCTGGTATTGGTAACCTCATATTTCCAGTAAACCGGATTGCCAACCGGAATCGAGGGGCCGGGTGGTGAATCAACATGCTGGTCATTGGTAAACTTCTTGATAGTAATTCCACAGGTGCAGCCAAAGTAATGGCTGGGATCTGAGTCCATAAACTCTCTCCCAAGCGTATCCAAGGCCTTGACGATCCCTACATTTTTATACTGGCCAGCTGTGGCTGTACCAGTGGCTTCGCAGGTCATGTACTCACCCACCGCTAGGCTATTCTTCGGACAGGCGATGGGACCTAGTTTATCATCATATACAGTAATGCCAGAGAGCGGGGTATTACCAGTATTGGTAACTTTATAGCTCCAGGTAACCAGACCACCAACTGGTATTGAGGGGCCGGGCGGTGAGTTAGCATCCTCACCATTGGTGCTCTTCTTGATGCTGACCCCGGCACTGACTCCAAAGTAATGGCTAGGGTCAGTGTCGATAAGCTGATTGCCGGTTGAGTCTTTGGCGGTAACCGTAGCCAGGTTGGCATACTGGCCGAGCGCGGCTGTACCAGAGGCTTCGCAGGTCATGGACTGACCAGGACCTAGAGTATTCTTCGGGCAGGTGATTAGGCCTAGCTTATCATCAGATACGGTAATGCCAGTGAGAGTATCATCACCAGTGTTAGTAACTACGTAGCGCCAAGTAACCAGCCCACCAACGGGTATTGAGGGGCCGGGTGGTGAGTCAGCATCCTGGCCATTGGTGCTTTTCTTGATGTTGATCCCACTGGTGTAGCCGAAATAGTGACTAGGATCTTCGGCCGTGAGCTGATTTCCGAGAATATCTGTGGCCGTAGCTGTAGCTATATTTTTATACTGGCCAGCCCGGGCTATACCGCTGGCTGTACAGGTCATGGACTGACCAGGATCTAGCATAGTAGCAGGGCAGGTGATGGCGCCTATCTGATTGTCGACTACTTTGATATTACTGATCGGGATATTGCCAGTATTAGTTATCCGATAGGTCCAAAAAACCTGACTACCAGTGGGTATTCTGGGGCCGGGCGGTGAGTCGGCATCCTGGCCATTGGTGCTCTTCTCGATGCTGATCCCACTGGTGTAGCCAAAATAGTGGCTAGGATCATTGAAGGTGAGCTGCTGTCCATCAGGAGCTGTGGCCGTGACTGTGCCGGAATTTGTGTACTGTCCAGCCTGAGCAGTGCCGCTGGCTGTGCAGGTCATGGACTGGCCAGCCTCCAGGGTATCCTGTGGGCAGCTAACAATAACTCCTTGATTATCAACTACTTTTACGTTTGATAAAAGAACATTGCTGAGGTTGCTAACCTCGTATGTCCAGAGAACCTTAGAGCCAGGCAAAACAAAAGGGCCAGGAGGAGTATCGGCATCCTGACCGTTGGTGAATTTCTTAATTTTGATGCCGCAAGTGCAGCCAAAGTAATGGCTTGGGTCTTCAGCCATAAGCTGATTTCCCAAAGGATCCTTAGCCACAACTTTGCCGATGTTGCTATGCTGACCTGGTTGAGAGATCCCCTGGGCTGTGCAGGTCATGGACTGGCCCGCATCCAGGGTATCCTCGGGGCAGATGACCGCAACTGCCTGATCATCCGATACCCTGATTTCAGAGATAGGCACATCGCTGATGTTAGTAACCTCATAGCTCCAGTAAACAGGATCGCCGACACTTATGGAGGGGCCGGGAGGAGTATCGGCATCCTGACCGTTGGTGAATTTCTTAATTTTGATGCCACAGGTGCAGCCAAAGTAATAGCTGGAAGAGCTGGCTGTAATCTGTTTGCCATCTGGATCGGTGGCGATGACACTACCAATGTTTTCGTGTTGGCCTACTTTGGCCAATCCGCTGGCAGCACAGGTCATGGACTGGCCTGCCTCCAGGGTATCCTTGGGGCAGATGACCGAAACTCCCTGATCATCCGTGACCTTGATATTACTTAAGATAACATTGCCGGTATTGGTTACCTTGTAGGTCCAGGTGATCGGATCGCCGACCGTCAGCTTGATGCCTGGTGGCTTGTCGGCAATTTGATCGTTGATAAATTTGGTCATGATAAGATTGCTGGCCGAACCAAAGTAATGACTAACATCGCTGGCCATGACTGTATTGCCAGCAGGATCGAAGGAGATAACAGTGCAGATATTCGTGTACTGACCAGGTTTGGCCTTACCGCTAGCTGTGCAGGTCATGATCTCACCTGGGGCTAGATTATCCTTCGGGCAGCTAACAGTCACATCCTGATCATCAATTACGCTCACCTGGCTGAGAGGGACCTCGCCAGTATTGGTAACGATATATTTCCAGGTAACTTCACTGTCTACAGGGATGAATGGGCCTGGTTTTTCTTTGGCCTCCTGGTCGTTGGTCAATTTCTGAATGGTTATGCTTCCACCAGCTACGCCAAAGTAGTTAGCCGGATCAGAATCATAGAGAATCTTTTTAACTTTCTTCAGGCACTTGGCGGTAACTTTGGCCGTATTTGTCTGCTGTCCGCTCTTGGCTGTAACAGGACCAATTATGCACTCAAATGATGCCCCACCTTTCAGAACTTCCGGCCCCTGGCAGGTTTCTGTGGAATATTGGGAATCGGTCAGCGACACTGAGTAAAGCTTAAAAAGGTTAGGATTGGTAACCACAATTTTAAAGTAGAGTTTACTTCCCTCCGCCACCCTGGGACCTGGCGGCGTATCAGCATCAATAAAGGTTTTTCCTTCATCTGTGGAGATATACTTTTTGACCGTGATCAGCGGCTGGCAGGGTTTGCAGCACAGGCAGCAGAGCATAAAGAGGCGGCCATCAAGGTATTGGATTCCCTGCGGCCTGCTCCAGGTTAGATAATCGCAGATCACCCGCTCATCGCTGAGGCCATCATCCCTGCCAAGGACGATAGGCTCGCTTAGATCAATCCCTGATTCCAGCGGACAGACTGCTCGAAGCAGCTCCCCTGTGGTAAAGTCAACTATGGCAATTTCATCCTCAGAGTCAGAATAGGCCGTATCTCGACTGAGATAGAGAACCTGCCTCATCTCCCCTTCCCAGGGGATGCAGGCATATGAGATGCCCGAATAGGTAGAGGGATAAAGTGACAGGGCAGAGCTTGCCTTATCAATAGTTATCAGCCGACATGGTGAGTCTTGAAAATTACCCGCCTCATCGAGAGGGATTTTCCACACGGTGTTGTAGAGAAGATTGCTGGTGATAGCCAGCAGGAAGTTCTCTCCACTAGCAGGATCAGAGACATAGTCTAGGCCGCCGACAGGCTCGGGCAGAATCACAAATTTACCGCTCAATCCCTGTCGAACCATCCGACCTTCTGAAAAATAAAACCTATCCTCTTTCTGCGCTAGGCCACTGATCCGGGTTTTTAGATTCAGGTGCCTGCTCAGTTTCCCGGTCTCAAGGTCAAGTTGAAAGATAGCATTATTGATTGAAAGATTGCCGCTATTGTTGAGAAGATAGATGAGGGGCTTATCAGATGTTCCCGTACCGCTTATCTCCCAGGTGTTAGCCCCACACTGCCAGGCACCACTTGGCTCAAGCAGCCAAAAATTTTGCGGACCCTTGAGCTGAAGGGTTAAGGGATCAAGCTCAACCAGAGCCTGGCCGATGACCTCATGCTGAAGATCAGCAGCCCTTAACCATCGACCACTGTCCCTGAATGCAGTTGATTGGCTTGGGGGATTCGAGCCTCTGATTGATCTAGTGGAAGGGTTGACTGAGGTTGGGGGAGAATACATCAACTGTGGCTCTAGGTTAGTAGCTGTGGGCTCTAGGTTAATAGCTGTGGGACTTAGATTTTTCAGTTTCGAGGGAGGTGTTGATTCGGCAGCCAAAAAAGCTACCCTACCTGGAGAGGAGTTTAGGCCAATTAAAATGAGTGTAAGCATCATGACGAGCAATCTTTGACTTTGTCTCATGTTCATTGCGGCCTCCTTATAATGTGGTGGTGATTATCAATATATTCTATTATTAATGCGATAATACTAATATATCGATCAAAAACGAAAGGATAACTACTCATCTCTGTTTAAAAATTTATGTTTAAAAAATGGATGAGCTTGAAGCATTGCTGAAGAATAAGGCAAAAAAAGGGATATCCTCCGCCCACTGATTTTCCAATATAACAGCAAAACAGCTTATCTTGCGATGGCTTCTCATGAGGAATAAAAATTGCTATCATTACTAGATAAGATAAAATCTCTCTGCTGGATGCTATAAGCCCATTCTGCTGATGCTATAAGCCCATAATGGTGTGAAGAGCAAAGAAAGCTTTGATATTGCAGGCGACAGCAGGACGACGATGACTGTGATGTGGTTAAAGTGGTGTGTGGTTTTTGAGCGAGTGCGCAAAGAGTAGTGATAGTGAGCCATCAGTTAAATGCGGAAAAATCGGATGAGCAGAAAAAAATCCAGCCCAACCCTAACTAATTCTCGGCCCCAAAAAGGCCTATCGCTTTGCCTCATCTTGCTCTTCTCTTGCCTTACCTTCCTTTTCTTTCCCCTGCACCATGTCGCCGCACCCTTATCCTCATTTCTGATTCAATCTGAAGCAGCAAATTCCTCCCCTGCTCCATCGCCATCGCCCTCGTCCTCGTCCTCCTCATCGGCATCTTCCTCATCGGCATCATCTTCATCGAAGACCTCGCAGATCTTTGAGCAGGCCGTCAGTGCCTGGCAGAGCAGCCACCTTAAGGCAGCTCAGAAAGGCTTTGAGGAATTGATTTTCCGCTACCCTGATGCTCCCCAGGTTGCGGACAGCCTCTTCTATCTTGGAGAAATTTACGAAAAGCAAAATCTCCTCTACGAGGCTCAGGCCTTATATCGTCAATTCGCTGAACGCTATCCCAATCATCAGTCAACTCCTGAGGCTTTGATCAGGCAGGGTGAAATCTCCTATCGCCTCGGAGAGGTGAAGAAGGCGCAAAAGATTTTCAAACAAATCCTCTTCCACTATCCTAATAGCAGTCTGGCTCCCAAAGTTGCCTTTCGCCTGGGAGACTGCCTCTATGAATCAGGGGATACAGCCTCCGCTAGGCTCTATTACGATGAGGGAATGAAGCGGCTTCCATCCTATCTGGATGAGCATCCGCAGACGGCTTTCAATATTGGCAGCCTCTACCTCCAGGATAAGCGGCTCGATCAGGCGCTCTCGGTTTTTCTAGCGCTCGGGAAAAATCACCCGAAATTCGAGGCCGCTGACAAGGTACTCACCTTTTGTGGCGATATCTACGCCGAGCAGGGAAAGATTGCCGAAGCTGTCCTTGCCTACCAACGGGTAATCGAGAGCTATCCTGACTCTATCGGAGCCCAAGTCAGCCAGATCAGAATGGCTGACCTAGGAGTAGAATATCCACAGCTGAAAAATTCCTCTGCTCCTCCTGCCTTCCGTGACCCGATTGCGGCCTATCGGCAGATGATCCAAAGAAAGAACACCGATCCTGTGCTGGCTCAACTGGCCGAATATAAACTTGCTCTAGCTTTACAAAAAAAGGAAGAGCATAAGGAGGCTATAGGTGTCTTGCGATCCCTATTGGCTAAAGCTCCTAAGGAGAGCATTCAGCAAGGTGGCCTTTTTGCTCTCAAGCAGGAGCTGGTCAATTACATCAACCAGTGTTTTCAGAGAAAGGATTATTTGGGAGTGATCAAATTGTACGAGGAGAATAAAAATCTGGTGGATTCCTTTCTGCAGCAACAAAAAACTCCCCTACCCTATTTCAGGATCGCTCAAAGTTACCAGAACCTCAGATTCTATCCTCCGGCAATTCAATTGTATCGGCAGGCTAAGACAATGATCGACGGCCAGGAAAAGGCTACAGACTCTCTCTCCCCTCAGATCAATTTCCAGCTAGGCTGGATTTTCTTTCAGACCGAAGAGTATCAGAAGGCTATCGACTCCCTAAAGCAGGCTGTCAGCCAAGAGGCCGCATCTTCCAATTCCACCCCCCCAAGGGTATCCTTTTTCGCCCTCTCCTTAATGGGAGATATCTGCCGAGAGAGGAAAGACTACCCAACAGCCATCAGCTACTATCAGGCCAGCCTGAAGCTCAGACCACCCCGCCAGGGGGTGGAACAGCTCCTGAAAATGGGGCAATGCTATCGGAGGCTGGGCAAGATCAGCGAAGCTATCGAATCCTTTTCAGAAGCTGTCAATCTTGCCCAGGGGGAAAAAGAACAACAGGTGCTGGCCCAAGGATATCTCTATTTGGCAGACTGCCAATACCAGGCCGAGAGGTATTCCGAAGCCCTCGTAAACTACCGCAAGGCACAGGGCCTTTCCCTGCCCCCACAGGACCGCGACTGGGTGCTCTATCAGATTGGTAATTGCCTGCTGAAAGAGGCAAAACCAAAAGCCGCTGGCGAAACCTTTGCTAAGATCAAGGCAGCTACTCAGGACCCTATCTGGCCGATTATTGTTGATTTTAAGGAATCTGAGATTAATTGGGAATCATCTGACACAAGGAGAAAACCGCTATGAAACAAATCAGCCTAATTGACCTAAAGCCAGTGCTCGCAAACCAGCTCATTCTGCCGCCCTCTTCCTCCCCAAAAAAGGATGAAGTGCCTTCATTTGGTGAAGTTATCAGGGAAGCAATTCAGAGGGTTGACGATCTGCAGGCGACGGCAGATCAAAACCTGCAGGATTTTATAACCAATAAAAGTAGAGACCTTCATGAAGTAATGATTTCCTGGGAGAAGGCGGATACATCCTTGAGGCTTCTGATGCAGGTTCGCTCTAAGATTTTGGAGGCTTACCAGGAAATTATGAGAATGCCTGTCTGATTGCCTGTTTTGATCTGTCTGAATAATATTTATTCGAAGAATATGGAGGAAAGTTATACCTTACTAAAAAGGAGTCAATATTAAGTTAATATTGAGTAAAAATATTCACTTAATAGAAGTAAAATATTTACAGAATTACCATCATCTGTAGAGATCACAATATCAGTTGTAGAGATCAATATCGGTCCGATGACTGAAAAGTCATCGCCATGAGGCCCACACCATACCAGGGAAAATCTCATGCCAGCTTTTCTTGAGGCCATAAGAAAATTCGCTGACTCATTCCGCAGCCTTCCGCTGAACCGGAAGATTGCGCTCTCTCTAGTATTGGTTATCCTGGTCGGCGGAGTGGTGGCTCTGATGAGCTGGGCCAACAGAGCCAACTATCAGCCCCTTTACTCACGCCTTGATCCAGAGGATGCCGGAGCTATTCTTACCAGGCTCAAGGAGAGCAAAATTCCCTACCGGTTGAAAAATGGAGGCACTACGATCCTGGTTCCAGAGGATAAGGTGTATGAGCTTCGACTACAGATGGCCACTGATCGGGTGTTTCAGAAAGGGATTGTTGGCTTTGAGCTATTTGACCAGACAAACCTTGGAACCACTGAATTTGTTCAGACCGTAAATTACCATCGGGCTCTGGAGGGTGAGCTTAGCCGCACCATCGGCAGTTTGGCTGAGGTCGAATGGGCTAGGGTTCATCTGGCCATTCCTCAAAAAAGTCTGTTTATCGAGAAAGAGCAGCCACCGACCGCCTCAGTGGTTATTCGCTTACGTGAGGGGAGCAGCCTACGCAAGGCCCAGATCAACGGTATTGTCCATCTGGTCTCCTGTAGCGTGGAAGGGCTCATTCCGGAGAATGTCAAGGTTATTGACCATCAGGGAAGGATTCTGAGCGAAAATCCCAATGATTTTTCCAGCCAGCTTATCCAAGCCAACAAGGTAGAATATCAGATGCAGGTGGAAGAGATTTTGGAGAAGAAGGTTACGGCCATGCTGGAGAAGGCCTTAGGCGAGGGCAAGGTAATTGCCAAGGTTTCGGTCAGCCTAAATCTGAAGCAGGTTGAGACGACCGAAGAAAAGTACGATCCCGACCGAACAGTAGTCAAGACCGAACAACGAACCCAGGAGGCAGCCCAGGGACAGACGCCAGTTACTCCAGCTGCCGGCAATAATTCCAATTATCAGAAATCGGATGAAATCATCAAATATGAACTGACCAAGGCAACCAATCACATTATTGAATTGCCTGGGCAAATCAACCGCCTGTCGGTTGCGGTGTTGGTGGATGGAAGATATGAGAAGCAGGATAAGGGAGTAAAATATATCCCCAGGACACCTGAAGAGATAAAGAGTATTAGGACCATTGCCGAAAAGGCTGTCGGCTATGATCCGAGCCGTGGAGATCAGATTGAAGTGGTCAATATCCCCTTTTCCCTCGATTCAGCTCAAGGACACGGCCAGGCATCGCTTGACATTTTAAAAAATTGGCCGCTCTGGCTTAGCCTGGCTAAATATGGAAGCAAACTGCTGCTGATCTTGATTATCCTGCTCTTTATCTTCCGGCCATTGGTAAAATGGCTCTACCACTTCACCCCCCAACCTCTCCCTGAAAACATAACTCCTCCCCTGCCGCCGGAAGATGAGGCCCGAAAGATTGAAGAGGCGCTGACCGATGAGCAGGCCATGATCAGCGAGCTTCAGCAAAAACTGCCCAGTCGGCTTAGCCAGGTAGAGCAGGCCTTTCAAATGGCGAATAATGAAGAAAGCCGAGCGCTTGAAGATATGGTCAAGGTAATTCGGGAAATCGCCAAACAGGAGCCAAAGCGAATTTCTCAGTTGACCCACGAATGGTTACTTGAGGAGAGAAAGCAGTCATGAGTAGGCAACTGACCAATTCGGAAAAAGCAGCTATTCTTTTTTTGGCTCTTGGAGAGGAAATCACTGCCGAGGTCTTTCGGGGGCTAGAAGAGTCAGAAATCCAGCTCATCACCCAGTACATTACCAATATGGAAACTCCCACCCTAGATGATATCAAGGCTGTGCTTCAGGAAACCATGGAGCGAATTTCCTATCGGCACGTTTTGCCGCAGGAGGTAGCCGAGTATATCAATAATGTTCTCATCAAGGCCCTGGGGGAGAAAAAAGCGGCGGAAATCCTGCGTAAGCTCCAAGCACCGATGATTGGCAAGTCAGCTAATCTTAAGGTGGTCAAGGATCTTGATTCAGAGACCCTGGTCAATCTAATTCGAGGAGAGCATCCCCAGATCATGGCTTTGGTTCTGGCTCACTTGAATCCGGACAAGGCGGCCGAGGTACTTGCTTTTTTGCCTGAAGATATCAGGACTGATGTGGCCCTTCGGATCTGCAATCTGGAGCGGATCAGACCGGGAGTAATGCAAGAGATAAGCGAATTTTTTCGGAATAAGCTTATTAGCATGCAGGATTCGGAAAGCCAGACCGTAGGTGGGGTCAGCAAGCTTGCCGAGATCATGAACCATATTGATCGGACTTCAGAAGACAGCATTATGTCGAATATTGAGAAAATAGATCCATCTTTGTCTGAAAATATTCGTATGCTTATGTTTACTTTTGAGGATCTGGCTGGGATCAGTAATCAGGAGATGCAGACCCTGCTTAAGGAAATTCCCAAGGATGAGCTGGTTTTGGCTCTCAAGACTGCCAGTGTCGAGTTGAAGGATCTGATCCTGCGGAATATGTCCGAGCGGGCAGCGCAGATGACCATTGAAGATATGGAATCTATGGGTGCGGTAAAGCTTCACGATGTGGAAAAGGCACAGCAGAATATTGTCAAAATCGCCAGACGTCTTGAAGAGGAAGGCAAGCTCGTTCTCAAGGGCGGCAAGGGCGATATCATGGTTTAAAATTAAATATAGTCTAAAATTATGATCTAAAATTATAGTCTAAAAATGGATAAGCCGATATTTGAACGAGAAGATGTTCAGGGTGAATCTTTTCAGGCCCTGATGGAGCAAAAGCTCCCCTTTTTTCAGGCCTTTCAGCATAATGGGAAGAAAGAGGCTAGCTTTCAGCCAGCACCTTTCCTTAAAAAGTGGAGGGGCTTTGAGGCCGGATCTCCTGATAAGGCTGCCCACTCAGCGAGCACTCAGAATGATGAGTCTGAGCAGAGGGCGGAGGAGGAAGAGGAGGAGAAGCAGAAGCAGGAGGCACTCTGCCGGCTCAGAGAGGAGATTATTGCCGCGGCCACTCAGGAAGCTGCTAAGATCAAAGAGGATGCCTATCAACAGGGGCTGGCTCAAGGGCTGGCCCAGGGGAGAGAGAAAGGGAAGCGAGAGGCGGCGGAGGAAATCAAAAGTCGACTCCTTCCTCTTGAAACTACCCTCAAGAATATGATTTGGCAGATTGAGCAGGTTCAGCAGACGATCTTGATCAGGCAAGAGCAGGAAATTCTCCATTTATGCCTTGAGATGGCCAAAAAGGTTATCTGTACCGAAATCAGCCAAAGCCGAAGCGTCCTTTTGGCCAGCCTTCGTGAAGGGCTCAAATTTGTCGGCCATCATAAGGTTGTCGCCATAAGACTGAATCCTCACGACCTTGACCTCCTGAAGGAGGTCAAGCAAGAGATTGCTCATAACTTCCTCAACCTGGATGGAGTAAGTGTTGAAGCCGATCCTGCTGTTGTAGCTGGAGGATGTCTGATTCAGACCGATATGGGGTATGTGGATGCCACAATAGATCGCCGGGTGAGAGAGTTAGAAAAAATTTTTATGGCTAATGGCGGATCTTTGGCTGATCACGGGACAGGGGCTATGGGGGGTGATGATGAGGCCAGAAGCTTGTGCTGACAGCCGCGGAAGAAAGCCGGTTAATCAGGAGCTTGATCTGGCTAAGTATTACACCGCCCTACAAACCATAAGTCCGGCTATCCTGTGCGGACGAGTAAAGAGGGTTATCGGCCTGGTGATCGAGGGCTTTGGTCCGGCTGTGCCGCTTGGAGGCATATGTGAAATAGAATCTCTTAGCCATCAGCCGATCAGGGCTGAGGTAGTGGGTTTTAGAGAGGATGGGGTTTTGATGATGCCCCTTGGAGAGCTTCAAGGAATAAAACCAGGGAGCGTCATTCGGGCAGTCAAGCTGAAGGATACGATCAGGGTTGGGCCAAAACTTTTAGGTAGGGTGATCGATGCCTTGGGAAGACCGATCGACTGGCAGGGAGAGCTGAGTCTGCCCGAGGAGTATCCCTTCTATGCCAGCCCCTTGCGGCCAATGGAGCGGGAGAGGATCTGTCAGCCGCTCGATGTCGGCATCCGGGCCATCAATAGCCTTCTTACCATTGGTCGGGGACAGAAAATCGGCATCTTTGCCGGAAGTGGCGTAGGAAAGAGTGTGCTGATGGGGCAAATAGCTAGAAACACTGAGGCGGATGTCAATGTCATTGCCCTGATCGGAGAGCGGGGCCGGGAGGTCAAGGAGTTCATTGACAAGGATCTTGGAGAAGAAGGGCTAAGAAGGTCAGTCCTGGTAGTGGTTACTTCGGATGAGCCCCCTCTTTTGCGAAGGCGGGGAGCCTTTGTGGCTACAGCCATAGCCGAATACTTTCGGGATCAGGGAAAGCAAGTCCTTTTGATGATGGATTCTCTGACCCGCTTTGCTATGGCCCAGCGGGAAATCGGCCTGGCTGTGGGAGAGCCGCCAACTAGCCGAGGCTATACCCCTTCGGTTTTTGCCCTCCTGCCCGCGCTCTTGGAGCGGGTCGGAGCCTCACGGAAAGGCGGAAGCATTACCGGCATCTACACCGTGCTGGTCGAGGGAGATGATCTGAGTGAGCCGGTGGCTGATTCGGCCCGATCCATCCTGGATGGCCACATTGTCTTATCTCGTGACCTTGCTGCCCGAAACCATTACCCGGCCATTGACATTTTGTCCAGCATCAGCCGGGTTAGGGGTGATATCACCACTGGTGAGCAAAGGGAGGATGCTCACTATCTGGTTGAACTGCTGGCCACTTTTCGGCGAGTTGAAGACCTGGTGCAAATTGGTGCTTATAAGAAGGGGAGCAATCCCAAATCCGATCTTGCCCTGAGCATGATTGATTCAATCAACGAATTTCTCAGGCAAAAAATCAACGAAAGACAAGATTTGGCTAGTAGTTTCAAAGCCCTCCATGAGCTTTTGGCCCCAGTGAAGGACGCTCTCCATCGATCCGATAATAAAAACAGCAGTCATTAAATCGCGGTCAAAAGGCTCTCAAAAATCTAGCACAATAAACCAACACAGCCACCAAGCCTCGCCTTTATGAGGCGAATTAGGGCTTTGAGACCATAGTGAAAACATTTCGCTTACAGTCTGTTCTCGAATATCGAAAGAGTCTTGAAGAGGAAATTCAGCGGGAATTTTCCGAGCTTCAGGCCAAGCTTTACCAAGAGAGAGAGCTTGGCCTGCGGATCAAAGAGCAGATTTGCGCTTGGCAGCAGAAATTCCATGATCGACAAAAACAGCCGCAAGGTATTTGCTCCGCTGAGATTGACCTCTACCATAAGTTTTTGCATTTTTTGACCAATGAGGCCGCAAGGCAGGAAGAGAAAATCCGCTCCCTTGAGTTGGCTGTTGAGCAAAAGCGGCAGGTCCTGCTTGAGGCCAGAAGGGAAAAGAAGATTATGGAGAGGTTGAGAGAAAAAACCCTTATCCTCTGGAGGAAAGACATGCTGCGGAAAGAGCAAAAGCTCTTGGATGAGAGAGCTGCAAACCGCCGCCGTAGGGGCAGCCAGGATATGGCACCAGGATATGGCAGATGAAGAAGGATAGAGGCTTGAGCAAGGGATTGGGACTTCTGCCTGCACCGCAGCCTTCATTGAACAGGGAAGCAAAGATGATTAGAGCCACAGCCCGCAGTCTTCCTCGAACTCTTCTTGGATCAGCCATAGTGGCTGTGGCTGTTTACGCTGCTTTTCTCAAGGGCTTTTCGATCAGCCGCCCGCGCTTGGTCCGTGAAAGCCTGGCTGGCCAGTCAAAGGCATCCTCGGCTTCCGCGACCGCGGGTGGAAGCCCTACTTGGGAAAGCCTGGCTCAGGTTCAACAATCCCTGGCTGAGCGGGAAGCCAAGCTCAGGGAGAGGGAAAAGACACTCGATGAGCAAGAGCAGCGGCTTTCTGCTATCAAGCAGGAGATTATTCAGAGTCTTGAGCTTATGAAAGCGCTTCAGAGGGAAATTGAGGAAAAAGGCCGAAAGCTGGATGAGCAGCAGGAGAAGCGAATCAAAGAGCTGTCCAAGATCTTCGAAAGCGCTCCTCCGGAGAAGGCCGGCTCAATCATCGCTCAGACCGATCTTTTGACCGCAGCGGAAATCATCATGCGGATTGATAAGAGAAAAGCAGGCCGGATCTGGGGATATGTAGACCCAAAATTAGCCGCGAAGATTACCCAACATATAGCCCAGCAAGATGCCTGGAAAAGAGGACTACCCTCCTCTTCTTCCCTGACTGATGAAGCTTCCGGTCAGGGTGAGGCAGAAAATAAGGAATAACATGCAGTAGAAAAAAATAATAAGTTATATTTACCTATTTTCACATTTTAACTTATAATGAAATTAATATAAAATTTTAATATTTTAAATACTTATAAAAAGCAAAAAAGTGTAGTAATAGTAGTAGTAATAAGAGGTGAATAAGGTTTATGGATATTGCTACCGTATCTGGAATTGCGTCTGCCTTCGCCCTGGTGGTGATTGCCATATTCATGGGCGGAAGTCTGATGATTTTTGTCGATATTCCCTCGGTCATGATTACGGTCGGGGGAACGATCGGAGTTAGCCTCATTCACTATCCCCTGGGGGATATTCTGGGAGTGATGAAGGTAGTGAAAAATACCTTCTTTTCAAAAACGCACAATCCTCAGGAGTTGATTAAGAAAATTATCGAAATGGCCAGCCTGGCCCGCAAAGAAGGGCTTCTGGCTTTACAAAATACAGCTAAAAGCCTAGAGGACCCCTTCATACGGGTAGGAATTCAGGGGCTGGTTGACGGCCTGGAGCCTGAAGCCATCAGACAGATCCTGAATACTGATATCGAGCAGATGGAAGATCGCCACTCCCACGGAGCCGAGATCCTGACCAGTATGGCTGCCTATGCCCCAGCTATGGGGCTCATCGGCACCCTCATCGGACTGGTGCAGATGCTGCAAAACCTGAATGACCCCAGCAAGATCGGCCCTGGTATGGCTGTCGCTCTCCTCACCACCTTTTACGGAGCCATTATGGCCAACATGGTTTTCCTCCCTTTGAGCGGGAAATTGAAAACTCGAAGCTCCGAAGAGGCCCAATATCGGCAGATTGCCCTGGAAGGCATCATTTCTATCTCAACCGGCACCAATCCTCGCATTATTGAGCAAAAGCTCCACGCTTTTTTGCCGCCTAAGATGCGAATTTCAAGCTTCAATTAATTTCATACCCGCATTCATGCACCAATATAATGCGCATCCTGAGACAAGAGGTCTTCATGGCTTGGAGAATGGTTATTGAATATTGATAACTATTTGATTTAATGATTTATTTTTTAGCTTTATTTTTCGTGTCTGTCGGCATTAATCTTGCTGGAATATAAATAATGAAAAGCTGCTAACCTCATATATTTCACTCTTAACCATTAGAGTGGGAAAATCTGATCATTATTTATGAAAATCAACGCAAAAATTCATCCTATCTATAAGATTTTGCTTGGAGAGTTTTGGCTGTCTGAAGAGGGAGACTCAACAGTCGTGCTCATGTGTGCCTTGGTTCTCCTGATGATGGCTTTTTTTGCAGTCTTAAATTCCATTTCGGTGAAGGATAAAAAAAGGGAGCGGGCGGCGCTGGGCTCAGTTACAGAAAGTTTTGGCGCTCTGCCGGGTGGGGTTCTGCCGAATGCAGGCAAACAGTTCCTGCTTGCCTCCCCGCCAATGGTTGATTCGCAGCATGAGCTGGCCAGCAAGGGAATCAGCCCTGAGACCCTTTATGAGCTGGTGCGGTTAAATTCAGATAAGAAGTGGTATCAGATTATAACCCTTAAAAAATCGCTTGAGGGATTAAGTATTGCCCTTTCGGATCAGGGTTTTTTCACTCCCGGCAGAGCGGAATTAGCCGCGGAGAAACTGCCCATGCTAAATAAAATCAGTGCGCTTATTCAGGACTCATCCTGTGATGTGGTCATTAAAGGGTATACGGATAATACCCCTATTGCCTCAAGTAATTTTGGGTCAAACTGGGAGCTGTCTGCGGCGAGAGCCATGAATGTTATGAAATATTTCATCCAGCAGGGGATCTCCCCCTCCCGGCTGGAAGCAGCAGGCTATGGGGAGTATGATCCTCTCTTCCCCAATGATACCGAGGAGCATCGGGCCCTAAATCGAAGAGTGGAGATTCAATTGGTTCAAAAGGAAAAAAAAGAGCTTCCCTCAAGGGATGACTCAAATGATAAGGATGGAATCATGGTTCATGGCTTTTGGTTTAAAATGCGAAGCCTCATGCAAAAATAAAATCCAAAGATAAAATCAGGGTAATATGGCCAAGAAAAAAGAAAAGAAAGAAATGGATCCGCAAGCCTGGATGTTCAGCTTTTCAGATCTATTGACCAATATGCTGACCTTCTTTGTGCTGCTCTATTCCATGTCATCTATGAACAACCTGGCCTTTGAACACTACCTTGCCCCTTCGCTTCGGGGCGCCTTGGGAGTGATTAACCGTGGGGAGCTGACCAGTATTGGAAAGCCCCGCTTTATGCCGGTTTCTCTACCGCCGACTGAGGAATTCTCTCTCATTGAGGATGCGTTCATCAAGGCCCTGTTGAGCGATGCCAAAGAGCAAGATGAGGCCGGGCCGGATTCTAAAAATTTGCAGACCATAGATATCTATGCCAATCAAAAATTTGCCCAGGTATTATTTCCAGCCAAGGTCCTGTTTGAAAAAAACAGTGCCGAGATTTCTCCTCAGATGGCCAAGCACCTTCGGGGAATTGCTGTGATTTTAAACAAATTCGCCCACCCTGTGCGGATCAATGGCTATAGCTACTCAGCAGGGGGGCAAGAGAGTGAGGTCTTGTCGCTTAAGAGGGCCTCGGCAGTGTTAAATTTTCTCATTACTGAGGGAGGGCTTGCCCCGGAGAGGTGCAGTTTGGCTGGTTATGGAGAGCTGCGGCCTGAGGGAAGAAGAGTAAAGAGTGAGGATTATGTAGAGATTTACATTATTAAAGCGATCAATTACACCACATAAAGACTATTTTTCAACCTCAAAGACACCTTGAGAATCTCCATCCTGGTTGCTGTTGAAAGTCAAAAATAGTGCACAACTAGCTTAATGGTTTTCTCGCTAAGTGCGTAACACAAGTGGGCAGCGGATCAATTAGGCTATCAATTATAGGTTTATAGGTTACGTTATCAATTGTGGCGCGCGGACCTTGTGCCTGAACAGTTTGCTTATTAGTGAGAAGGCCACTTAATGCAGGTAGCTAATTTACAAATTTTTGAGGAGAGAAGTTTATGGGTATTCGAAATGAACAAGGCTTTTTATCAACCAAGCTACTGATCATTATCAGCGCGGTGGTGCTCCTTTTAATCGGAGCAGGCATTTTCATCTACCTGAAATTTCTCTCGTCTCCCAAAAATGCTGCGGCTCAACCTCGCTCTGCCCCACCCCAGGAGGAGAGCTTGCCTCAGCAGCCTGCCGCGGCTGATATCCAAGGCCCTATTTTTGATTTAAATACCTTCATTGTCAACCTTATGGGAGATTCGGGGAGGAGATATCTGAAGGTTACCATTAAGCTTGAGTTGAGCAGCGAGCTGCTGAAAGAGGAAATTAGTAAAAAAATGCCGGAGATTCAAGACAATATGCTGGTTTTGCTATCCAGCAAATCGTACGATGATATCGCCGATGTCTCAGGCAAGATACGGCTTCGGGCTGAAATCATGAATCGGATCAATGCGGTATTGACCTCTGGTCAGGTTCGCAAGGTCTACTTTACCGAGTTTGTCATTCAGTAAATTTTTGGGAATAAGTTTGTCATTTATTAGCTTTTTGGAAAGATGAACTATGTCAACCGAGACCAATATTAACGATATTCTATCTCCTGATGAAATTAAGGCCCTGAGCGAAGCAGTCTTTGACGGAAAGATCGAAACCGAAGGCCAGACTCTCCCATCCCAGATGGTGACGGAGTTTGATCTGACTGACAAAAAGACGCTGCCCTCAAAAATGGTGGGGCTTGAGATCATCAACAACCGATTCATCCGCAAATTCAGAGCCACGCTGTCCACTATGCTGCGCAAGGTGGTGGAGGTGGAGATTATTTCCACCAATCACCTGAGCTTTGCTGATGTCTCAAAATCAATCCCTGTTCCCTCTTGGATCAACCTCCTGCACTTTGATCCTCTGCCTGGCTCTCCTTTTATCGCCTTTGATACCCATCTGGCCACGGTTATCATCGACTATATGTGTGGAGGAAACGGCCAGATCAGCAAGAGTTTGAAAAAAGAGGAATTTGGGCCCATTGAGCAGCATCTGATGAGCAAGGTTACTCATGAAGTCATTGGCTGTCTTGAGGAAGTGTGGAAAATCATTTTACCCGTCAGCATAGATGCCGGAGATATAGAGTTTGACAGCCGCTACATTACCAGTGTTTCCCATGACGAAATGTTTGTGGTTACCTACTTTTCAACCAAGATCGAAGAATCAAGCGGCGTGCTTACCCTGGCCCTACCCTACACTACCCTTGAGCCAATCAAGCAGAAGCTGACCAGCACGGTCGGCCATGATGAGCAAAAGGCTAACTTTTCATGGATGAGCAGCCTGAAGGAGTACCTTCCTGATATTCGGGCCAATATCACGGTTGAGCTGGGAAAGAAAAATGTCACTGTTCGGGACCTTTTATCCATGAGAGTTGGAGATGTTATTATTTTGGATCAATTTATCGGGGATGAGCTGATGGTCTATGTAGAGGGCGTGCCTAAATTTAAAGGCTATCCAGGCCACTATAAGGGCAACAATGCCCTCAATATCACCTCTGTTCTCTACCCGCTCAAAGGAGAAGTGCCTAATGTCGGGAAAAACATCACCAGTTGAATCTACCTCTATGAACGAAAAGGGCGATCAAGCAGCTATGTCTCAAGAGGGCTTCACTCCCTCATCTTTCCCGGAACCATCGCCGGAGCAGGAGCAATTCATCCCTCGTGGCTCCTTTCCCCAGGCAGGAGAGGTGCTATCGCAGGATCAGCACTCCTTTCCCCGCAACCTAGATTTTATCCTCGACATCCCCCTGGAAATCTCGGTTGAGCTAGGGAGGACCAAGGTCCGCATCGCCGATATCCTAAAACTTGGACAAGGATCGATAATCGAGCTTACCAATCCAGCCGGAAGCGCCCTTGAGGTCTTGGTTAACCACAAACCTATTGCCAAGGGCGAAGTAGTCGTAGTCAACGAAAAATATGGCATTAGACTTACCGAAATTCTCAGTGTCATGGAAAGGATTGAAAAACTCAGATGAAGCCACTCTCTGCTTTCATTATCGACAGGAAAATGAAAAATCTTGGGCTAACCTTGCGGGAAAAAAGAGGGATGCTTATGCTCTTTCTTCTTCTTGCGCTCTGTCTGTTAGTAAGCCTGATGCTGGTGGAGGCTGAATCATCCTCATCTACTCTGGGGCTAGATTCTACCCGGCGTCGAATGCTCAGCAGAGAAGGGAAAAAAGGCCCTCAGGCTCAGCCTGGGCAAAAAGCAAGCCAAGAGTTTGAGCATCTGCATTTGAGCCAAGAGCCTGGGCAAACAAATCAGTCTGGGCAGGCAAGCCAACCTGAGCAAGCCAGCCAGCAGTCTGAGCAAGCAAGCCAGCAGCCTGGACAAGTAACCCAGCCTGAGCAAGCAAGCCAACCTGAGCAAGCCAGCCAGCAGCCCCCCGCGGCCGCTGATGAGGAGAGCACCACCTTGTCAGATGATTTTGATCTCCTGAAGGAGAGACTCAGCGAGAGGCTTCAGCCCAAGCAGCCCCCTTCTTCGTCTGCTATTGTCAATCTTGCCCCTCCCCTGCTGAAGGCCACCCTCTCCTTGGCCTTGGTTTTAGCGGTCATCTTCGGTTTGAGTTACCTGGTGAAAAAATATTATCTTAAGGGAAATCTGCCGGGCGGGAAATACATACAGCTTCTCGATACCTGTCCCTTGGGACTTAAAAATTCCCTCATTCTGGTGAGGGTAGAAACCCAGACCCTGCTGCTTGGGCTGAGTGGTCAGCAGATCGTTCTCCTGACCCAGGTTAACTCTGCGGCGGGGAAATCAAAGTCTTCCGAGGAAGCTGCCAAAGGCAGACCGAAGGCTTCTGAAAGCTTTGCTGAGCAACTATCAATGAATACAATGAAATTGCAGCCGTCTTTACAGGTTTCGGAAAGTGCCACCAATATCGCCGATATCCTGGAGAGCCGACTAAAAGGGCTGAAAAAGGTATGATGAGAAAAAATATTCAAAGGTATATTTTAACCGCATCTGCTTTTCTCTTTTTGATTTCCGCTATCCTTCTGCTGCGGCCTAATCTGGCCGCGGCTCAGCCAGGGGCGCAGCAGCAGGGCGGGTTATCTATTCCCAAAATCAGTATTAGTATGGATGACTCGAGTCGGCCAAAGGACGTTGGCACTTCGCTCCAGATACTTTTCCTTTTGACCATTCTCTCCCTGGCTCCGGCTATTCTGATGATGGTTACCTCATTTACTAGGATCGTGGTAGTGCTCTCTTTCTTCCGCCAAGCCCTTGGAACCCAGCAGTTGCCAACTAATCAGATCATTATTGGTCTATCCTTATTTTTGACCTTTTTTGTTATGTCTCCTGTACTGAAAAAAATCAATGCCGAGGCCCTTCAGCCCTATCTCAGCCAGCAGATCAGCCAGGCTGAGGCCTGGGAAAAAACCATTACTCCCTTGCGGGGATTTATGTTTCGTCAAACCAGAGAGAAGGATTTGGCCCTGTTTGTTGAGCTGGCTAAGCTAAAGAGGCCGCGAAAGCCGGACGATATTCCCACCTCAGTTCTCATTCCTTCCTTTATTATCAGTGAGCTTAAGACCGCCTTCCAGATCGGCTTTTTAATATATCTTCCCTTTTTGGTAGTTGATATGGTGGTCTCTTCGGTCCTATTGTCTATGGGTATGATGATGCTGCCACCGATTATGATTTCCCTTCCCTTTAAGTTGATTTTCTTTGTCCTGATTGATGGCTGGAATCTGATGGTAGGTTCACTGGTGAAAAGTTTTGCTTAAAGGAGTAAATAGGCTATGACCACGGAATTAGTGATTCAATACGTCAATGAAACGCTAAAACTTGCCCTGCTCATCTCGGCTCCGATGCTGATTTTCGGGCTAATTGGCGGGATAGTGGTGGCTTTATTTCAGGCTGCCACCCAGATTCAGGAGATGACCCTAACCTTTATTCCCAAAATTTTGGCCGTAGCCATCTCCCTACTGCTGTTTTTCCCTTGGATGATTGCCATGCTAAAAGGGTTTGCCACTCGGATATTTATTAATATCCCTATGTACATCAGGTAAGAGCAAGTTTATGGATATATTCTGGATTACTGAGACACAGCTTATACCCTTCCTTCTGATCTTTATCCGGGTCAGCGGAATCCTCTTTGCCGCTCCGATGTTCGGCGAGCGGGCAATACCGGTACAGGTTAGGATCTGTCTTGGGCTTCTGCTTGCCCTCATTCTTGTTCCTGTAGTTCAAAAGGACAGATGGCCGTCATTTTCTGAGACTCCACAGCCGATTGTTCTGGTCTCTCTGGCCTTGATCGAGCTTATGGTAGGGTTGATCCTCGGTTTTATCAGCCGGCTATTTTTTGATGCGGCTCAACTAGCCGGGCATCTTGCCGGCTATCAGATGGGATTGGCTATGGCCAATATAATTGATCCAATGAGCGCCGCGCACGTGTCCTTGCCGGGTCAGCTTCAGACTCTTGTGGCTGGCCTTATCTTTTTGAATCTCAATGCTCATCATCTGCTGATCAGGGCCCTGGTCAAAAGCTTTGGATTGATTCCTCCCACCAGGTTTCAGCTCCAGGGTGTGCTGGTGGAAAGGGTTATGGTTCTGGCTGGCAGGATGTTTATCCTGGCCATCCAGATCGCCGCGCCAGTGATTGCGGTCAGCTTGTTTGTCAATCTTTTCCTGGCGCTCATGGCCAGGACCATACCGCAAATAAATGTTTTTATTGTGGCCATGCCGCTAGGCATAGCTATCGGCCTGTTTATCCTGGCTATGTCCATGCCCTTGGTGGTTCAGGTACTCGGCCAAGCTTTTCATGATTTAGATAAGACTTTG
This sequence comes from bacterium, assembly GCA_023512255.1. Classification (GTDB taxonomy): domain Bacteria; phylum SZUA-182; class SZUA-182; order DTGQ01; family DTGQ01; genus DTGQ01. The sequence continues at coordinate 51,055 of JAILZY010000006.1, forward strand.
CTTTTTTTGATGAGGAGGATGTAGCCTTTGCCTGATATCGACAGATCGAAAAGAACCGAGCAGCCGACTCCCAAGCGAAAGCATGAGGCTTGGGCCAAGGGACAGGTGGCCAAATCACGTGAGCTTGGCACTGTCTCTATCCTTCTGGCCAGCCTGATCGCTTTCCACTTCTTCGGAGCCAGATTTATCCATCATCTGGCTGAACTTGTTCGGTGGTTGATTCGATCGAGTGGGGAGCTGCCCATCCAGGACAGCAACCTGGTTGGCCTTCTGTTTCAGATCGAGGTGAGGCTATTATACCTCCTTGGGCCAATTATTCTGCTGATGTCTGTCTTTGCTCTTGGGGCTAACTTTGGCCAGGTCGGCTTTCTGGTTACCACTCAACCCCTGAAGCCTGATTTTAGCAGGCTTGATCCGATCAGGGGATTTTCGGCTCTCTTTTCACTCAGATCGCTGGTAGAGCTGATAAAGTCTCTGCTCAAGCTGGGGGTTCTTGGCTACATCGCCTATGTTACCATGAGGCAGGAGTTGCCCACTGTCCTTCTGCTTACGACTATGCCTCTTGGCGGCATCTTCTCCTCTATCTGCTCTGTTTCATTCAGGATACTTCTTCGCTCGACCATTGCTCTTTTGATTATGGCGGCTTTGGATTACTTCTATCAGCGGTATGAATGGAACAAGAGCCTGATGATGACCAAAGAGGAAGTCAAGGAGGAGCTTCGCCAGGCTGAAGGTGATCCCAAGGTGCGGGCCCAGATCCGCAAGACTCAGCAGCGGATTGCCCGCCAGCGCATGATGGCCCGTGTCCCTCAGGCCGATGTGGTCATCACTAACCCGCAGCATCTGGCTGTGGCCCTGCGCTATGAGGTTCAAGAGATGGCCGCCCCGACAGTCATTGCCAAGGGAGCGGGATTCATTGCTGAAAAAATCAAACAGATAGCCAGAGAGCACGATATTCCCCTAGTGGAGGACAAGCCCCTGGCTCAACTGCTGTATAAAACCGTGGACATTGGACAGACGATCCCACCGCATCTTTACCAAGCAGTGGCTGAGATCCTAGCCTATGTCTATCGTCTGAAACCGGAAAAGTATAAGAAATAGGTAGTTACTGATGGCCGAGCAATCTCAACTTCAGGTTCCAATCAGAATCTTGAGTGCAAAGAGCGATCTTTTGATTGCCCTTGGGGTGATCGGCATCGTTGGGGTGATGATCATTCCGCTTCCTCCCCTGATGCTCGATTTTTTGTTGAGCTTTGATATTGCCCTCTCAGTGGTCATTCTACTCTCTGCTCTCTATACCCTTGATCCTCTTGAGTTCTCGGTTTTCCCCTCACTGCTTCTTTTGGCCACCCTCTTTCGGCTGTCGCTCAATGTGGCCTCCACCCGGCTTATCCTGTTGCATGGGGAAAATGGAGTGGAAGCTGCTGGTAAAGTGATCATGGCCTTTGGCAGCTTTGTCATCGGTGGCAACTATGTGGTTGGGCTACTGGTGTTCTTTATCCTGGTCCTGATCAATTTTATCGTAATCACCAGGGGTGCGGAGCGCACCGCCGAGGTTTCAGCCCGCTTTACCTTGGATGCTATGCCGGGCAAGCAGATGAGCATTGACGCTGATCTCAATGCTGGCCTCATCAATGAGGAGCAGGCCAGGCTGCGGCGGCTCAAAATCTCCCAAGAGGCTGAATTCTATGGTTCTATGGATGGTGCTAGCAAATTCGTCAAGGGAGATGCCATTGCTGGCATGGTTATTACTTTTATCAACATTGTTGGCGGGCTAGTGATCGGCGTGCTGCAAAAGGGAATGTCTGTGAGTGAGGCCGCAACTACCTATATTATCCTGACCGTAGGAGATGGCCTAGTAAGTCAGATTCCAGCTCTGATCGTCTCCACTGCTTCAGGAATCATTGTTACCCGGGCGATCTCAGAAAGCAATATCGGCCAGGAAATGACTAAGCAGCTTCTGATTCACCCAAAGGCCATCGGCTTGACCTCAGCTATTCTGTTCTGCTTTGGGCTTGTGCCCGGCTTGCCGACCTTCTCTTTTCTCAGCCTATCAGCAGCCAGCGCCATCCTGGCTTATTCGGTCTATAAAGTGCAGATAGGTGAAACCAAAAAGGCCGCAGAAGAATTCACAGCTAAACCCGCCCCGTCCGAGGCTGAAAGTAAGCTTATCAGCCTGGTTGAGCCCCTGGGGCTTGAGGTTGGCCTTCGCCTTATTCCGCTCATTGACTTGAATCAGCATGGGGAAATCCTAGATCGGATTACAGCCATCCGCAAGCAGTATGCTTCGGAGATGGGATTTGCCTTTCCGGCGGTCAGAATAAGGGATAATCTGCGGCTTGATCCCAATTCCTACTCAATTCTAATCAAAGGGGTCTCTGTAGCGCAAGGAAGCCTAATGCCCGGCCACTGCCTGGCCATGAATACGGATGAGCAGGCAGTGCCCATCGAAGGTATCCCGACCCGGGATCCGACTTTTGGACTTCCAGCCCTGTGGATTCCCGAAAAAGATACTAATAAGGCTAGAGCCCTTGGATACACTGTCGTGGACCTATCCACGGTCGTAGCCACTCACTTCAAAGAGATTGTCAGGATGCATTCTCATGAGATCTTGAGCCGGCAAGATGTCCAGACCATGCTCGATACTCTGGCTGAAAGCCATCCCAAGGTGGTAGAGGAGGTAACTCCTGCTTTGCTTCCGCTCGGCACTATTCAGAAAGTGCTGCAAAACCTGCTGAAAGAGCAGATTCCAGTCCGCGACCTGGTAACTATTATCGAGACTTTGGGAGACTATGGTCGGTCGGTTAAGGATCCAGACCTTCTGACCGAATATGTCCGGGGCAGGCTGGCCCGCACCATCTCAAGCCTTTATCAGGATGAGGCCGGGATAGTGTCTGCCTTTATTTTGGATCAGAAGATTGAGGATCTGATCAGCCGCTCGGTTCAGCATACGGATCAGGGGAGCCATCTGGCTATGAATCCGGCGCTGGCGCAGCAGATTATTGCCCGGATCGGCGAGGTGGTCACTCAGAGTGAAGAAGGGGACAATTATCCCATTCTCCTCTGCTCTGGTACGGTCAGGCGGTATGTTAGGGGATTGACCGAGAGGTTCGTCCCTAAGTTAGTTGTCTTGGCTTACCATGAAATTGCGGATAACGTCAAACTTCAATCACGAGGTGTAGTGGAGTTAGGGGATGCAAATTAAAAAATATGTAGCCAGCACAATTCAGGAAGCTTTGCGGCAGGTAAAAAAGGAGCTTGGACCAGAGGCGCTAATATTGTCGGTAAACAATATCGGGGCTAAGGCTGGGCCGCTGGCTCTTTTGTCTCCAGCCCGAGTGGAAGTAACCGCCGCTATTGACGAGGATGCTCTCGCTGGCCATCCCCCAGCACGATATCCAGCCAGTGTGCTGCCTTCTTCTTCGGTAAACCCATCATCTAATCTGGATCTTGGGCAGAGGGTTAAATCTTTCAGCCCGGCATCGGCCAAATCTGCTGATCTTGATTTCCCCTCCAATCAGCGGCACTCATCATCCAGCAGGCACTTGGCCGACGATCTCCAGCGAATGACCCAAGGGGCAATGAAGATGGCCAAGAGCATGAGAGGGGCTCTGATCAGCACCCTGTGCGGAAGGCATTCTGGACCGCTGGCCCATGCAAACCAAAAGAGTGATTTGGGGCCGATTGCCTCTCTGTGCCAGATTCTCAAAAACATCGGTCTTCAGGAAGATATTGTTGAGCATATATTTGATGTTCTGACTATGGAAATACCACAGCCTGAAACCTATACCAGCCTACACCTGGAAGAGCTGGCCAAGGGAATCCTGTCGCGGCTAGTCAAAACCTCAGGGCCAATTAAGCTAGGAGGGTCGCGAAAGCCAAAATATGTGGCCTTGGTCGGACCTACTGGGACCGGCAAAACTACCACTATTGCCAAACTGTCCGCTGAACTCCTTCTCAAGAGAAAAAAGAAGGTCGGCCTGATCACTATTGATACCTATCGGATCGGAGCCGTGGAGCAGCTAAATACCTATGCTAGCATCATGAATATTCCCGTAGTTGCAGCCTGCACCTTCGAGCAGATGCGAAAAGCCCTGCTCCAATACCAGGATCAGGATATAGTTCTTATTGACACTGCCGGCTTCAGCCATCATGACCAGGAGCACCTGCAGCTTCTTAGCGCCTTCATGTCCCAGCTTGCTGATCCTGAGATTCACCTTGTGCTGAGCATAAATACTAATGAAAAGGAGTTGATCAATATAAGCCAAAAGTTCAGCCTACTGCGATATGAGCGTCTGCTGTTTACCAAACTTGATGAAAGCTCATATCCAGGCACGATCTTTAATCACATGGTTTATACCGGAAAACCCATCTCCTATATAACTACAGGCCAGAGGGTCCCTGAGGATATCGAGGTGGCTACACCAGGTGGCATCATTAATTTGTTGTTTCGCAAAAGCCACCCTCTGCCTTCAGTTGATCTTTTGGGGCCCAAGGCAAGTGAGCGCACCAGAGAATGAGGGAAAAAGCAGATGTTTGACCAGGCAGACAATCTTCGCCAAATAGTAGCCGAAGCCGCTGTCCAACCTGATAAGACAGACTCCCTTCGGCTCATTCGCCGGGCCAGAATATTTTCTATTACCAGCGGTAAAGGAGGCGTGGGAAAAACTAACATTGCCGTAAATCTGGCCTATGCCCTGCAGCAGTTCAACAAAAGGGTGCTGATCGTCGATGCTGATCTTGGGCTGGCCAATGTCAACATTCTGCTGGGAATCTCGTCTCAATGGACGCTCCAGCATGTTATCCGGCAGGAAAAAAGCATCTTTGAGGTGATTGCCGAAAGCCCTGATGGACTTTCGATCTTGCCGGCACCCTCAGGTATTGAAGAGATGACCAATTTAAGTGCAGCTCAAAAGCTTGCCCTGAAATCCCAACTAGATCTGCTGGATCAGCACTACGATTTCATCTTGATCGACACCGCGGCCGGCATTTCTTCTAACGTCATGGCTTTTAACCAAATGGCACAGGAGGTGATTGTCATTCTCTCGCCAGACCCAACCTCTTTGGCCGATGCCTATGCCACCATCAAGGTTTTGGCCACAAGGTACGGAGTCAGCGGGTTTCATGTTATTGCTAACCATACCCATAATGCCCTCCATGGGAGGGAGCTTTTTCAGAAATTGGAGAAAATCTGCCAGCGCTTTCTCAAAGTTCCTATCCGACACCTGGGGACTCTGTCGGCTGATCCCAAACTGACTCAGGCCTCAAGGAACCAGCAGATCGTGGTCAAGCAGTATCCGAAAGCCAAGATCAGCCAGGAGATCCTAAGGATAGCAGAGTCTGTTGGCGGTATCCCCTATGACCCGTGGTCTAACAGAAGTATTTATTTTTTCTTGAGTAATGTCCTTAATCTAGGACAGGAGTGAGAGGTACCCGATGAAAAATATTCCAAAACCCGAAAAACAGTACGAGACATCCTGGATTGAAACCGAAGAGGAGCGCAATCAGCTTATCCTAGAGCATCTGCCGATGATTAAATTCATCGCTACCCGCATTGCCAACCGTCTGCCTCCCAATGTCCAGACCGAAGACCTGATTGAAGCAGGCATCATTGGCCTGCTTGATGCGATTGAAAAATTTGACGCCTCCAAGGATGTCAAATTCAAAACCTATGCCGAATTCCGAATCCGTGGGGCCATTCTCGATGAGCTGCGGGCCCAGGACTGGACCCCCCGCTCCATCCACCAGAAGATCAAGAAGGTGGAAAAAGCCTACATCGACGTAGAGCAAAGGACAGGCCGAGCTGCTACGGACGAGGAAATCGCCGCCGAAATGAATATCTCCTTGGAGAAATATCACAAGCTGATCAATCAGGTGCGCAACGTATCCATTATCAGTCTTGAAGATTTAACTAAACTTTTGCCTCTTGATGAGAAGGATAACATTCTCGAATGCCTGAAGAGCTCGCAGGATGAAACCATCTATGAAAAGGTCAATCTGAAGCAGATTAAAGACCTTCTGGCCAAGGCCATCAATGAGTTGAATGTCAAGGACCAGATGATTCTCTCACTCTACTACTGGGATGAGTTGACCATGAAAGAGATCGGCAATATCCTGGGGTTGGCCGAATCAACCATTTCCGAGCGGCATACCAAGGCCATGCTTTTGCTGAAGCAGAAGCTGCGGGAGGTTATTCTGTGAGCGCAAAGCCGCGCTTTGATCATCAGGAATGATAATGATATGGTGGGGGATAAAGAAAGGGGGAGATATGATCAATCCAATCAGCATACAGCCGCCAGTGGCTGGTTCTCCGGCTGTGGGCAAGAAAAATCAGGAGAGGCAAAAGAGCGGACGCACTCCGCTCAAGGAGTTGGCTCAAGCGGGAGTGAAGAAAAGACCCAAAGAGGCGCCCTCACCACAGGAGCAGCCAAAGCAGGCGCCCCCAAGGGATGATGTTCCTAGGATTTCACCAAGTGATGATATTCCTAGGATTGATGTATTGATATGAATTTATTAGTATATAAATTTATTAGTATAAATTTTAGTATAAATTTATGAATTTATGTTATGAGGTAATTATTTTCATGGGTAATTGTTTTGCGGATAATTGTATTTTGCAGGGAGAATTATAAAAGTGCCAATTAGAATAGATAATATGCCTATGAAAGTCGAAACTGAGTCAAGCAGAGAAGCTGGCCAGATTATCCAGAGAAAATTGTTTGATCAACCCTTTCCTGCTCTTGAGAAGGGGGTGGACTATCGCGTCAGGCGCAATAGCCTGATCTCATCAAATATCGCTAACCTGAATACTCCTAACTACCGGGCATTTGATCTGATTATGAATGAAAAACTGCAAGAGCCTAAACTGGTGCCAACTTCCACGCCGGTCAAGAATGATGGAAATTCTGTGGATCTGGATCTAGAAATGAGCAAACTGACTGAAAACCAGCTCATGTTCACTACTCTGACCCTAATGCTCTCGAAACGGTTCGAGCAACTGCGAACAGTAATCGCCGAAGGGAGAAAATAGGCCATGAATCTTTTTACCTCACTTGATATCAGCTCCTCCGGACTGATGGCCCAGCGCTATCGGATGAATCTTATTTCCAGCAATATTGCCAATGCTACCACCACCAGGACTGCTGATGGCGGCGGCCCCTATCGCCGTCAGGACGCCATCTTGGCTCCAGTGGCAGTTCAGCAACCACCCTTTGATGAGCTACTGAGATCATTTGGAGCCAGGCCAGTGAATAAAGTCGAAGTGATTGGCACCTTTACCGATCCCAGACAGCCAAATCTGGTCTACGATCCTTCGCATCCAGATGCAGATGCCGACGGGATTGTGGCCATGCCCAATATTAATCCCATCGAGGAGATGGCTAACTTGCTCACTACGGTCCGAGCCTATGAAGCAAATCTGGTGGCGGTGAGTGCGACTAAGGATATGATCAAAAATACTCTCAAGATCTAGACCTTCACGTTTTATAAGAATAAATAAGGAAAAAAATTTAATAAAAACCGCTTGAGGACAAAAAGAATGATTGTGGCCAACGATATGCAACCATCAGCAGGAGTGGCTATCTGCCGCCCTTATCAGGGTGAAAAAATCAGAGCAGGCAGGCAGCCTAAGGCAAGCTCCCCACAAGAGAGCAAATTCCAAGCAGCTAACCTTATCTTTGGCCACCTCTTCTTTCAACTCCTGAGCCACTCTCCAGGCTCCTTTGGCCAGACTCAAGCAGAGGATGATAGGCGGCAGGCTCCTCATAAGGGGGCAGGAGTAAAAGGCCTTCTGCTCTGCTCAGATCGAGTAAAAGCGCCTCCCTTGTCCCATCCCCCATCCCCTGCTGAGAGCGAAGTTTCCCGTCTCAGGGGTGAGGAAAAGAGCAAGGAGGTCTTTCCCGGCAAGGGGGGTGAGGGACGGCAGGCCGCTGCCAGAAAATCCAGTGAGTCAAAAGCTACTCACTACATTCCAGGTGAGACTGCGAGCAAAGAGTTTGGGGAAGGAGCGGCTCTCAAAAGGAGCGGTCTTATCCCCATAAAGATTGGCCACTCTAACCTCCTCATCCCGCCTCGGCATCTTACCCTAGAGAGGAGATTTTCAGCCAAAGCGGAGAAGAATGAGGCTAGCAGCAGCCTACTCGAAAAGGAGGTCAGCAGCCTACTAAAGGAGAGAAAAAATCCGATCTTACAACCTTCGGCAGGAGGAGAAAAACTATCGGCAGAAGGACGAGCGGGCGGAGGCAGGCCTTTATCCAAGGAAATTGACTGGCAGAGCATGAGGCTCTCTGGTGAGTTTAATCCTTTCGAGAGCAAGTCTAGCCAGTCAGCCCCCACCAGGCATGGTCAGCAGCAGGATAAGCCCAACCCGATGGCATCTTCCCCGCTGGGTGAGAAGAGCAGCCTAAAGCCGCATGGCGGGCAGGAAGAGCGGCAGCCGCAGCAGCAGCAAGGCCAATCATTTTCTTCCCCGCTTCGGTCTGCATCTTTAGACACTGATTTTTCAGCCATTTTTCGAACCACGGGAGAAGAAAAGCAAGCTTTCTACTCTCATGAGCAGCCAAAAGCCAACCCTTCTGGTCCCCATGAGGAGAAAGCCCAAAAAGTGGCAGCAGCAGCGGCAGTGGCAGCTTATGGAAAATATGCCGCCAAGCCATATCCTGCAGAGGGTGTCTCTCTGCCAGCCTCGTGGGCAGCCCACACAGCTTCATCTTCCCCGCTAGAGGAGATCTGGCAGCAGATTGCACCTCGGCTTAATGCCCGAATTTGGGACCACGGCCATAGTCTGACCGTTGATCTCCATCCAGATCACCTTGGCAGGCTGCACATTAGCCTTGAGCTGAAGGGAGATATGTTCAGAGCTCATCTTGCCGCCGAAAGCCCCAAGACGCAGAAAATCCTTGAGGAAAATCTAGCCTCCCTCAAGCTCTCACTGGCCAGACACCTGGCTGATTGGGGAATCGAGGTAAAGCAATTTTCTGTCTCCATCGGGGGAGGAGGCGGCGCTGGCGGTGAAGGCAGTGGGGTTAATGGCGAGGGGGGGGGATTTTCTGGATATCCAAAAGGAGGAGAATATCCGCCAAGGAGAGAGCAGAGCATCATCTGGGACAGCTTCTCCGATGAGCTCTTTGTCTCACCCTCTGATCAGATGGGAAAGCAGTCTGGAGAGGATGGAATAAATTATTTAGCTTGAGGTTTTTTGAGATTTACCTTTTTGAGTACCATAATTACCATCTGAATTTACAAGGAGATAAGAAACATGCAAGCATCCAGATTAGTTGAGTCAGCGATTTCTCCGCCGGTCAAGGAAATGGTCTCAAAACCAGACAGCCTAAACAAAGACGACTTTTTAAAGCTTCTCCTGGCTCAGATCCAGCACCAGGACCCTTTAAATCCTCTGAATAATACGGATTTTCTTGCTCAGTTGTCCCAGTTCAGCCAGCTTGAGCAAATCTACAACCTCAATCAGAGTTTTCAGACCCTAGCTGCGACTCAAAATTCCATTCGCGATTCCCTCCTGGCCAATCTTCTTGGGAAAACAGCCAGGGTGGAGGCATCAGAAATTTACCTCGACCATCAAAATAGCATCAACCTCAGCTATGAACTGATTGATTGGGCTGATAAGGTAACAATTAATATCTACGATCCAGATGGTCATCTGGTTAGAACTATCGAAACTTCTAATCAGGATAGCGGAATGCAAAAGATTGTATGGGATGGTACTGATAATAAGGGGGTGAGACTGCCGGTAGGGAAATATACGGTTGAGATAACCGCCTATAGCCAAGGCGAATCAAGCTGGCTAACTCCCTATCTGATTGATCAGGTCAAGGAGGTTATCTTCTCTCAAGGGGGTGATCCTCTACTGCTGGTGGCGGATCAGGCTGTGCCTATCTCAAGTCTTGTGCAAATCAGCGGACAGTGATCTTAGAGACAGTGATCTTACAAGCAATTAAGCAAGCGGTTAAGCTCAAAGTGACCCTTCGTTAAGAAGCTTTAAGGAGGAAGTGATATGCTCGGTTGCCTATCAACAGGAGTCAGCGGTTTAAGCGCCAGTAACAGCGATATGTCCATCATCGCCAACAACATCGCCAATGTCAATACCCCTGGCTATAAAGCCAGGCGGGCGGAATTTGCCGATCTTCTCTCTCAACAGACCGGAAATATGGAAATTGGAACCGGAGTAGCGATCAGCAATGTCTCTTCGGTCTTAAGTCAGGGGCCACTGACCGCCACCAGCAATATATACGATCTGGCTATCGACGGGGCCGGCTTCTTCGTGGTGAAGGACGATCGCGGCCTATTTTATACTAGGGCCGGCCAATTCCATAAGGATAAAGAGGGCAAACTAGTTACTCCCAAAGGCCAGGTAGTTCAGGGCTGGATGCTCCAAGAAGGAGGAGGAGGTATGGTCGGCTCTCCCTCGGATATTGTCATTTCCAATGTCTCGATTCCCCCAAAGGCTACCGAAAATGTTACTATGAGCGTAAATCTTGATTCCAACACGCCGCTTTCGGCTGGAGCAGCTTTTGATCCGCAAGATCCTTCAAGCACTTCCAGCTACTCCACCTCTTTGTCATTTTTTGATTCTCTCGGCAACAGGCATGATCTCACCTTCTACTTCCGCAAGCAGGCTGAAAATCAATGGGAATGGCATGCCTTCGAAGGCGGAACTTCGCTTGAGCAAAGCGGCACTTTGAGCTTTACTGCTGAGGGAGTTTTGGATAGTACCACGCCAGGCACCGGCAAGGTTACTTTCGGCAGGCAGGTGATTAATGTCGATTTTAGGGGATCGACCCAATTTGCCGCTGACTCCTCCACCACTGCTCTTTCCCAGGATGGCTATGAGGCAGGCTCTTTAAGCCGGATCTCGATCACTAGGGAGGGGATCATTCAAGGGACCTTCACCAATGGCTACTCCAAGGACATAGCCCGCATCGCTCTGGCCGATTTTAATAATCCCGATGGTCTGGTGCATATGGGGAATAACCTCTATCAGGCTAGTGCTGAGTCAGGCCAGCCAATCATTAATCCACCAGGGACAGGAGGGATGGGAAACATTGCCGCCTATAGTCTGGAAAATTCGAATGTTGACCTTGCGGCTGAATTCGTGAAGATGATTGTTACCCAGCGAGCCTTCCAGGCCAATGCCCGAACTATCACTACGGCTGATCAACTGCTGGCCGAGCTGGTGAGCCTGAAACGGTAGCCGCTATTCACCCTACTTATCCGCAAAGAGCCAAGCCCATGAATAATCAGGCATTAACAATCAGGAGAGAGCAAGCTTATGAATATCGGGATGTATCGGGCCGTAGCTGGCTGCATTGTTCAACAAGAGCGACTTGATGCCGCTAGCATGAACATGGCCAATAGCAGCACTATCGGCTACAAAGCCATTCGCCTTAGCGTGGGATTCAACAACGATGTCGTCCAGGTGGATAGAAAAAGCATCGACTTTACCGAGGGGGGAAGGCAGGATACCAGGAATAAGTTAGATCTTGCCCTCGACGGCGATGGTTTTTTCGTTGTCCAGACCAGCCGAGGGCCTGCCTACACTAGAAAAGGGAATTTTTCCCTAAATGCCCAAGGTGAGCTGGTTACTCAGGAAGGAATGCCGGTTCTCGGACAAAATGGACCGGTGAAGATCACAGGCCATGATATCCACATCAGCGCTGACGGAACGATTCGGGCTGATGGCCGCAGGGTGGATAAATTGCGTTTGGCTACTTTTCGCAGGCCCTATCCCTTTGATACTAGAAGCGGGAGCCTGTTCTTTCCAGATCCGGCGACAGGAGCACAGGAAGAGCCAGCCAAGGGAGCAGTGGTCCAGCAGGGCCAAATTGAGCTCTCTAATGTCAACCTGATGAAGGAGATGGTTCGGCTGATCGAGATCTCGACCAGTTATGAGTCATGCCAGAAGGTTATTCAGACTGTGGATGAGATGGACCAAAAGATAATCAATGAAACCAATAAGATGTAATCATAAGATGAGCTCTATCAGAGCTTGAGGTGAAGGGCAAAAAAAATATTATGACTGACTGAAAAACTGGCAGATTTCGAATAAATAGTCGCTCTTATTTATTAGCTACCATTAAAGAGACATAACCCTAATAAGAGCTAAGCCCCTTTCTAGGGTTTATGGTTGTTCTAATATAGGGTTTATGGTGTCTGATATAAGAGCGTAAATAGTACAAGGAAGGAGCATAAGATATGATTCGCTCTCTATGGATCTCAGCTTCCGGCATGGAAGCCCAAACACTCAATATTGATGTCATTTCCAATAATCTAGCTAATGTCAACACTACGGGTTTTAAGCGTAGCCGAGCTGATTTTCAAGATCTTCTCTATCAAACTCTTCGACCTGCCGGAGCCTCTTCTTCTTTGGGTACCCAGGTCCCTACCGGCATCGAGCTAGGGCAGGGAGCCCGAGCAGTGGCTGTTCAAAAGCTCTTCCTTCAAGGGGATTACCAGAAAACAGAGAATGAGCTTGATTTGGCTATCGAAGGAGATGGCTTTTTCCAGGTCATCAAACCAAACGGCGAGATGGCCTATACCCGCTCAGGCGCCTTGAAATTGGACAGCCAGGGCAGGCTGGTAACCTCTGACGGATTCCCAATCGCCCCTGAGATCACCATTCCTGCTGATACGGAGAAAATCAACATCGGCTCAGATGGTCTGGTTTCAGTTAAACTGGCTGGCCAGGAGAGCTTTACTGAGCTTGGGAGCATCGAGCTGGTGAATTTTCCAAACCCATCCGGCCTGAGCAGTATTGGCCGCAATCTCTATGAGAGAACAGGTGCCTCGGGCGATCCGGTTGCCGGCACCCCTGGCCAGGATGGCTTAGGGACCATTGCTCAAGGGTATCTTGAGATGTCGAACGTCAGCATCATGGAGGAGATGGTCAATATGATCATTGCCCAGAGGGCCTATGAGGTCAATTCCAAGGCCATGCAGACCGCAGATGAAATGATGCGCCTGGCTAGCAATGTGAAGAGATGATGAAGACCGGTAGGGCAAAAAAAATCAATAGCGGATCAGGCAAGAGGCTGGCCGCGGCCAGCAGCCTGTTTTTGCTGATTCTGCTGCTTGCGCTTTGGCCAGAATATGGTCGAGCAGTGCAGGCAGATGAGCCGCCTGCGGACAAAAGCCGCGTTGCAGATAAAAATTGGGCTACAGCCGTAATCCTCAAGGATCGGTGGGCCGCAGAGCGTGATGATGAGGTTCTGCTTGGCGATATCGCCCGGCTTCAGGGGAGTGATGCAGCCCTGATCGAGGAGTTAAGCCGCATTCCGGTGGGAAGACCACCCCGGGCGGGCACCGCGGCCACTGTCGTTACCCTTCAGGGGATCAGGCACCTGCTCAGGAGATCTCTTCCGACAGATATTTTTGTCAAAATTGCTTTTTCCGGCTCTGATCGCTGTCTGATTGAGCGAGCCTATCGGGAGATTGAGGCCGCCGAGATAGAGCGGCTTTTCAGGGAGTGGTTTTCGGAGCGCTTTTCCAGGCAGGAATTTGAACTTGAGCGGGTCAGGGTTTTTCTCACTCAGCCGGTGAAAGTGCCAGATGGAGGAGAGATCAACTATGAGGTTCATAACCCTGAGCCTCCAAGCAGACAGGAGGAAACTTTCCTCTTCAGGATCTCCCATAGGGAAGATCTGATCAGACAAATCAGGATTCTGGCCACAATCGGCTATCGGGCCACCATGCTGGTAGCTGCAAAAGATCTGGCCAAAGGCGAGGTGATCAGCCCGGCTAAGGTGATCGAAAAAGCCGTAATCCTCCGCAATCGTCCCGATCCTGAGCAAGCGGTTGATCCTAGCCGAATCATAGGCCTGGTTTGCCGCCAGCCAATCCGAGCGGGAAGTGAACTAACCCTCAAGATGCTCGATCAGCCCATTTTGATCAGAAAGGGAGCGATCATCAAAATGGTGCTCGAGAGCAATAACCTTCGAATTATCGGCCTTGGGAGGGCCAGGGCTGACGGGCGGCAGGGGGAGATCATCCGGGCTGAAAACCTGAGTTCGCAGGGGGATGTGTATGGAAAAGTCGTTAGTGAAAATCAGATTTTGGTTAGTTTTTAAGGCTATCTGCGGCCTGTGGCTAGCTTGCATCCTAGGGATGTCTGCCGGGGGATGTAGCGGAATCATCAAAAAGTCAGGCCAGGGGCTGGAGAATGGTGCAGCCTTGGATTTGTCCCAGCAGGAGGATGATTCGGCAGCTTCTAAAAAGTGCACCCCCTCGGCAACATCGGCAAGCAGCAATGGCTCCCTCTGGAGCGATTCATCGTCCGCAGGGTATCTATTTGTCGATCCAAGGGCTCGGGCCGTAGGAGATATCGTTACCGTAAACATTGTAGAGCGGGCCAGTGCCAGCGGCAACGCCAGCACCAAAGCAGGAAGAAAATCATCAGTGTCGGCAGATGTTACCTCGCTCCTTGGACTTGAAAAATCCGCAGCCAGCCGAAACCCCAATCTTGACCCAACTAACCTGCTGAGCGCATCAGCCAGCAACAGCTTTGATGGCTCAGGAGAAATTAGCCGAAGCGGCAGGGTCAGCGCTACCCTCAGCGCACGGGTCATTCGGGTTCTGCCTAACCGTAATTTGCTCATCCGAGGCACCAGACAAGTAACTATCAATAACGAGCAGCAGCTTATTGTCATCCAAGGCATTATCCGACCCGAAGATATCGCCCCGGATAATACCGTATCCTCAACCTCTATCGCCGATGCCCAAATAGCCTATACAGGCAGGGGCGTGATGAGCGAAAAACAGCATCCAGGCTGGCTGAGTAGGATCATTGATCTGGTTTGGCCGTTTTAAAAACCCATCCTCCCAAAACTTTAATATCTTAAATATTAAAATTTTGGGAAAAGGGTTACAAATAAGGAGCATGACCATGAGAATTGGCACAATCGCATCAACTCTCCTGTGCCCACTCATCATGAGCCTGGCCGGAGTCTGGCTCCCTGAATGTTGCCAGGCAAGTCGGATCAAAGACTTGGTCCATATCCAGGGCGTCAGGGAAAACCAGTTGATCGGCTATGGTCTGATCGTCGGTCTAAAGGGAACCGGAGACAAAGGGGGAGGCAAGTTCACCATCAATTCGCTGGCCAATATGCTGAGAAAGCTCGGAGTATCGGTTGATCCTGCTGAACTCAAGGTTAAAAATGTAGCCGCAGTCATTGTTACCGCTACCCTGCCTCCCTTTGCCAGACGGGGAGAGCGGATCGATGTAACTATCTCATCCCTAGGGGATGCTAGTAGTCTTCAGGGCGGCACACTGCTTTTGACCCCGCTTAAGGGAGCAGATGATCAGGTCTATGCCGTAGCTCAAGGACCTCTGTCAGTGGGTGGATTTGCCGCCGAAGGTGGAGCCGCAGGAGTGCAGAAAAATCACCCCACTGTAGCCAGAATCCCACAGGGAGCCTTGATCGAGCGGGAGGTCCCTTTTAGCCTCAATCCCCAAAGCCCCTTGATAATGACTCTTGATAGAGCAGATTTTGTAACCGCGGCCAGAATTGCTAAGAAAATTAATGACACCCTAAATATGGACCTTGCCCATGCTCAGGATCCCCGAAGCATCAGCCTGACTATTCCCTCTCAGTTTCAAAAAAATCTGGTGGAACTTGTGGCCACTATTCAGGAGATTGAGGTCGAGCCAGATACCCAGGCTCGGGTAGTGATCAATGAGCGCACCGGCACCGTAGTGGTCGGCGAGAATGTCCGAATTTCCAGCGTGGCCATATCACACGGCAATCTGAGCATTGAAATTAAGGAAACTCAGCAGGTCTCTCAGCCCCCTCCCCTCTCGCCAGGAGAAACCCAAAAGGTTCCTCAAACAGATATCACTATCCATGAGGAGCGGGGAAATTTGATCCCTCTGCCAGCCAACACTACGGTTGGCGAGCTGGTCAGGGCACTGAATGCCATTGGGGTAAGCCCAAGAGACCTGATTGCCATCCTGCAATCCATCAGGGCCGCTGGAGCACTCCATGCAGAGTTGGAAATCATATAACCCAAGATTGGAGATAACTAACCCAAGATTGGAGATGACAAGCTATGAACCCGATCGAAAACTTTAGCCTAACAAGATTCTGGCCGCCGCAGACACCCACCTGCTCGCTCGCCGCCGCAAGCCCCAGCGAGACCAAAGTGCGGCATTCGCAGCCGACACGATTTGAACTTGAGCAGGTTTGCACTGAATTTGCCTCCATCCTTTTTCAGACCCTCCTAAAAAGCATGTATTCCACCATCCCCAAAACATCGCTCTGCCCACAACTTGAGGCTAAGAATCTGGTTAACTCCTTCCTTGATCAGGGACTTGTCCGATTCATGGCCCTGCAAAATGCAGCCGGCTTGAAAGACCTACTTATGGCTCAGATTACCAAGGCAGCCAAACCTTAACTCTTTCTTCATTTAGCAAGATAGCCGCAAGATCTTATCCTTCCAAAATACAATATCTTCCGATCTATTAAATCATTTTGAAATTTAATAAATAATTAAAATAATATTAATTTAATAATTACCAAAATTTAATAACTATATTTACTTGACTTTTTAAGACTAAATAAATTAAAATAATATTAAGATAAAATTAGATCAATTTACTTAAATAAAAAATTATATTAACATATTGATATATATTTTTATTGATGAATTTTTATTCATGAATATTGACAAAGGAGTATATATCGTGGTGCGAAAGACTAAAACTACTGTATTGATAAGGACCGCTGTATTGATCATACTATGTGTAGGCTTATGGTTTCTTCATGGATGCAAGAGCGAAGAGGATCAAGATGTAAGCAAAAAAAGTGATTATCATGATATTGGCACAGGCGATAATACAGGCAATAATAATAGCTTGTCTCAAGCCAATAATGTCCCGCCCGCGGTCCATATAGATCGGCCTCTTCAGGGCAGCACCTTCACAGAAGGCGATTCTGCTGCCCTCATAACCGGGATTGGTAAAGACCAAGAAGATGGGCCCCTGGCCGACAATTCACTTCAGTGGTGGGTATCAAAATGGTGGAGCTCAAATCAATGGTCGGGATCAGATGTAGATGACGATGGCAGAAACCCTCTGGCTTGGGGCCCATCCTTTTCTCCAGGCAATCTATCATCTGGTCAATACATCATTACCCTGATAGCAGCGGATAGTGCTGGGTTAAGCTCAAGTGATTCGATCAATATCAGGATCTGCTCAAAATGCGATGCTGACTCCCAGCAGCCCCAAGGCCAAAACCAAAAAGCCAATGTTGTGGTGCACGGGATAATAAACCGGCTCATGGATGATCAAGGCTACCTTGTGCTCCTTGGTGAGCTGAAAAACATTGGCTGCCGGGATGCGACCTTTTGCAAAATAACCTTTACCCTGCTGGATAGCTCGCTTCAACCTATTGGAGACCCTGTATTCGCCTATGTACATGGTACAAACAAAACCATAACCCAACAGGATGTTGAAAATAATGCTATTCTTGAGCCAGGGGTTTGCGGTGGGTTTTACCTGTCTACGAATGTGCCCGATGAAAGTGTTTCATTATATGAGTATAAGATTAGCTATCGAGGAGATGAGACCTCTTCTCCTGGTGCCGATTTGGTGGTCGATTACCCGATAGAGCCTGGTGCCAATGAGACAGATGGTTTTCTGAAGCTGTCAGGTAGAGTAAGGAACAGGGGAAGCAAAACAGCCCTGTTTAGCCAGATAACTTTTATCTTAAAGGATCGCAATGATATGGTTATTGACGTAATCAGTGCGGATATTCAAGGCTCATTTGTTTATTTGCCGGATATTTATGCTTATACCGATACAGCCGTGCTGGCTGGAAAAACAGGAGTCTTTACCGCCCAGTCAATAAGGCTCTATCCCAATGAAGTGGACTTTGATCGAAGCTACTACACCCTAGCCTGGCGAGACTGCCAAAAAACAATATCTTCTAGAGCCTCACGGCAGCGAGGAGGTGGCTTGAGCGCTTTTGCCAAAACTTCCACCGCCCTCTGCCACGATCCTGGCCAAGCATGTCGAGAGCGAGACAAAAAAATTGATGAGTTGGCAGAAAAAATGTGAAAATTGAGCCAAAAGCACTAAAAAGCACTAAGGCTAGACCGTCTGCCCTGGCTAGGGAAGCAAGCCCTAAAGGCTTAAGCAGCCGCTCTCGCGTAAATCTTGCCGCCAATCAGGATCAGGCTGGCCGTCGCGGTCAAGAGGATGGCAAAATCGGCTCCCAGCCTTGAGGGTGAGGCAGGCATTTTTCCAGCCAGCATCAGGATGCGAAGCGCATCCACCTCGTAGGTCAGTGGATTGATTTTGGCTATTGCCCTAAGCCAGCGGGGCATCATCGAAATTGGATAGATGGCGTTACTGGCAAAAAAAAGCGGCATGGTCAGAATCTGGCCTATGCCCATAAAGCGCTCACGGGTTTTAACTAGACAGGCAATAATCAGGGAGAAGGTTGAGAAAAAGGCTGCGCCGAGGATGACGATGATCACGACACCCAAGAGGGCCAGCGGTGTCCAGTTTATTTTCACCCCCAGGATGAAAGCCAGAAGATAAATGATCACCGCCTGGGCCAGGCTGCGCACACCGGCAGCTAGCGCTTTTCCCAGCACCAGGGCCGGCCGTGGGGTAGGAGAGGCCAAAAATTTGTGAATGATCCCTAAATCTCTCTCCCAGATAATGGCGATGCCGTAGAAAATAGAGATAAAAAGGACGCTTTGAGCCAGAATACCAGGGGTCATGAAGTCAAGATAGCACAAGCCTGGCGTAGGGATAACCCGACTATGGGTGAATACCTGTCCGAATACCAAAAGCCACAATAGCGGCTGAACAGCTCGCATGATAAGCTCGGTTGGATCATGGAGGATTTTCCTGACCTCAAAGCCAGCTATGGTGAATGTCTTGCTCAGAAACCGAATGATCGGCATGATGAGTGGTCCGGTCCAAGAAAGCCCTGGCCCCAAGAAATTACTAGCCAAGTCGCTTGGCAGTGCGCCGTGTTCTTGAGGTTTCACGGTAGCCGCCTCCTCCTGATTCCAATGCCTGACCCGTATAGTGGGCAAAGACATCATTTAGGGTGGCTCCATCCGAGCCGATTGAGGCCTTAAGTTTAGCCGGACTGCCAAGAGCAACCATCCGGCCAAGGTGCATTACAGCCACTCGATTGCACAGAGCATCGGCCTCTTCCAGATAGTGAGTGGTCAGGAAAATTGTTGTGCCATAGGTAACCCGAAGCTTTTCAATGTGCTTCCAGACCGCGGTCCGGGCAAGAGGATCAAGCCCTACGGTCGGCTCATCCAGAAAGAGCAACCGAGGCCGGTGCAGCAAAGACTGGGCAATCTCAAGCCGTCTGATCATTCCTCCTGAGTAAGTGCGCACTAACTTGTTAGCCGCATCGGATAAGCCCATGAACGAGAGAGCCTCATCCACCCTGCTCTTTTGCTCTGAGCGGGGCAGATCATAGAGCTTGGCAAAAATGAGTAGATTCTCATAGCCGGTCAGGGAACCATCAGCAGATAAAACCTGCGGTACATAGCCGATCAGCCGCCGCACCTCAGAAGATTTGCGTATAAGGTCAAAGCCAGCTACTGTGGCTGTGCCCGATGTTGGTGAAAGCAGGGTGGTCAGCATCTTGATGGCCGTACTCTTGCCCGCCCCATTTGGGCCAAGCAGCCCAAATACCTCACCAGCCTTTACGCAGATATTAAGACCATCTACCGCTATCATAGGGCCGAAGCGGCGAGTGAGTTTTTTTGTCTCCAGAATGATCATGATTTTTCCCCAGGGAAATGTCCGCGCCTTGTGTGAATTATCCCTATGCCGTGTCCATCTAACCCACAGAATTACAGAAATGTCCGCTCTTTGGGTGGATTATCCCCTTAGGTTGATTATCCCATTTGAAATATCCGCACCTTGTGCTGATTGTCCAGTTTGTAT
This sequence comes from bacterium, assembly GCA_023512255.1. GTDB lineage: Bacteria > SZUA-182 > SZUA-182 > DTGQ01 > DTGQ01 > DTGQ01. The sequence continues at coordinate 70,985 of JAILZY010000006.1, forward strand.
TGCCGAGGCTGGCGCCCGTGTTCTAAGCCATTATTGGCACATGGGGTTAAGTTTATAACAGAATGTCTTTTCGGTCAATTTTTGAGATTATCTTTACCACCTCTTATTGAAAAGATATTCGCTCTTATTTATTAGCTACCATTGAGAGACATAACCCTAATAAGAGCTAAGCTCCTTCGAGGGTTTATAGTTGTTCTGATATAGGGTTTATGGTGTCTGATATATAAGAGCGAAGATATTAAGAGCGAAAGATATTAAGGGATTAGTCCTCCGCCGCCACCGATTCCACCCCCACCGCCGATTCCGCCGCCGCCGCCACCCCCACCCCCGCCGCCAGGTCCTCCGGTAACAGCCACGGTTGGAGTAACCACAGGGGTAAGAGCTACAGCCGGCAAAGGAGATGTTATCGGAAGCGCCGTACTTACCGGATTAACCGGAGGCTCAATGATAATAGAAGCAGTAGAAACCGGTGTTGCCCCGCTAAACAGATAGTCAAACAGTTTGGTATAGAAGGAGTCGCCGACACTGGTTCCTAAAAGGGGACTCAGAATTCCAGAAAGCCCCATCAGGCCCAGGCCGCCCCCTGAAAGGCCAAGCCCTCCCAGGCCGCCAAGCCCTCCATAAAGCCCCAGTCCAAGCCCCAAGCCACCAAGCCCTCCCAAGGGAGGACCAAATGTGCCCATAGCCAGCAGGGGCGCACCAAAAAGGCCATATCCCAGACCAAACGGCCCGCCAAATAGCCCTAAGCCAAAGGGAAAAGCAGGGATATACGGCATATAGGGCATAAAAAAGGGATAGAATCCCAGCGGATCATACCAGACCGAGGAGGAGTAGCGCCAGGCGTCAGATAATAGACCAGAGTACCAATCAGTATCATTGCCGAATCCTAGATCATTGCTAAATCCATTGCTAAATCCTGAATCCCATCCTGCTCGATTGAAAATAGGATTTATATTCAGCGCCGAAGGATAAGAGGAAGAAATATTAGAGGAAGAGGAGGATGAGGAATGGGAAGCGGCTGTGCCTGGCGAAAGATCGCTCTTTACCTGAAGATAAGAAAAAGGGCCAGCCGCGCTATCCTGCGCCTGGACAATCTGAAAGCAATTTCGGCTATTGTTGGAAGTCCAGCCAAGATGGAAGATCGACTTGCCTTCTTCTGTCCGGGGGAAATCGATCAAAAGCTCGTCGCTGTCTGAAAAGAACCTAATCTTGCGGATATCGAATCGGCTTCCCCTAAGACTTATCCTTTTGATCGAGGAGAAGACCTGATGGGCCAATTGAAGGTCATCGGCTATGTCCCTCTGTATGGTTAACCAAGAGGTAGAGTTTGTCTTGCCGAGAGGAATCCTGAGCACTCCCCCTTGAGTAATGGTACTTTCGCCCTCTCCGGCAAAGTAATAGATCCAGACCGTTGGCTGAAGCCCGCTTTGCGTTTCTACCTCAATTGAGAAAACAAAATCATTCTCACCTCGGAGGACTATCTCAAGCTTCGGCAGACCTTTAAGTCGCTCACGGTAGGCAGCCATATCCTTGCTGACATATATTGGCTCCTGCTGTTTTGCCCGGCACACCCTGGTCAGGGGAAAAACCATCATGGTGAAGAAAAACAAAAAGATACCTAACAGTTTGAATTGAAAAAGCAGTATCCTGATAGCCGCAGCCTTAAAAAACACACGCTGTTGATTCTTGTTCATATTTATCCTCACTGTTCTGCTTTAATACCTTCCTCAGAAACTGGTAGCAGGGTGATTTATGGAAATTTTCTTTTCTGACCCATCATGGAAAAGTTTGGGGAAAATAATTTAGCGCCGGGGAAATCAGTTAGAAAACAGTTAGTTAATTAATTTTTAAAAAGTTTTTCAAAGCCCTTGAGCTAGAGGATCAACCAGAGATAGTCATATAAATCCTTGAGCCAGAGTATCAACCCGAGATAGGTCATATGGAAAAGCCGTGTTCTCAAATCCTTATCAGTTATTATCCACACCGAAAATGGTCTTTTCGCTAATAAAGTGCGCAAGCTGGGCAAAGGTCCAGCACCTACAATTTATAGCGTAATTGATCCGCTGTGCACTTATAAGTATCCAACCATAATAAATTAAACCTTTCAGTAGGATAAGCGCCTCGCTGATCAGACCCAGGCGAGACGCTTGCGCTGCCAGAGTAAGTTACAGATCTTTATGGTCGGGCACTTAGCGGATATTTATCTGCTGCGCACTTGTGTTATGCACTTAGCTAAAGAACCACTAAATCAGCCAGAGAGATATCGTGCTTGGAAAGCGCGTGATGGAAAAGCGCTGTGTTTTGGTTTAAATTTTCGCAGGGACAGCTGGTATAAGATAGTGAAGTTTAACCTGGATATAGTGAGTTATTATATTTTTCAGCCATAACCTTTGTCAAGAAATTTTATACTCAAATTTTCTTAATATTATCAATCTATTAACCTTGCCGGTTCTATCACCACGAGCGAGAGCAGATCAAATTAAACAGTCAACTGTAGGTGCGGCCCTTAGGTCTGCCCAAATCGCGCACTTTGTTAGCGAAAATACCCCTTAGATCGAAGTTTTCTCTATTACTTTCTCATTTTTCAGACAGCTTCTAAAAAATAGGATCGGAGAGAGAGATTTTCCCTTACGATCAAAAATGGGGCTGAGGGATAAACCTCTTGGTATTTTCTGTTTGGTATTCTTTGTAATTACTTATTTTTATCTCTATTTTCATTTTTATTCCTATCTCATCCTGTGAAGTGCTATTTATATTTATTTTTTCAATATTTAATAGAATTAATCACTAACTTATCGACATCTTTTCCACAACTATTGTGGAAATAGCCTCTAACTTATTATCTTTTTAAAATATAATGCGGGCTTTGGCTCTAATCACTCTCCTTTTTCTCCCTCCATCAGGATAACCTGATAGGTGGCCGAAATTCCCCACTCATGGCCGAACTGCTCCTGATAGTAATTCTCCATTTCCCTAAGAATTCTTCTTCCCCCCAAGCCCGCAGATCGACTCAAGGTAGCGTTCGATGCGCCTGTAGTCTTGAGCTCCATGAGCAGGGAGCGGACAGTGGGATAGGTCCTGAGCATGGTATATTCTTTGAGTTTAAGGTTAGAAAAACCACAATTTCGCAGCATGGCCCTAAGCTCTCCTGAGCTGAGAAAGGCCTGACCATGTGATTGCCCAGCTTCCTCGCTGCTCCCCACTCGCTGGTAGGCTTGTCTGAAGGCGGCGTGCAGCTCGCTAAGGGTTCCCTGGCCGAAGGTGGAAAAGAGGAATTTTCCCCCCCATTTTAAAACCCGCCAGACCTCCCCAAAGGCCAGGTCATGATCGCTTACCCACTGATAGGTCAGATTGGAGAGCACAAGGTCAAAAACGCTCGAGCGATAGGGCAGGTTTTCCGCATCGGCCTGGAGGAGAAACAGACGGCGATTCGCTCTGGTAGAGGGTGGTGCATTTGCTTCAGCAGAGGGTGGTGCAGGGGAAAATTGGCCAGGTGAGGTCGTCGGGGAGGCGGCAGGGTAAGCAGTTGTGTAGTTGAGTTTTCGCTGAGCCTGCCTGAGCATATCGTAGGCAAGGTCGAGGCCGTGCAATTGGCTATCGGGAAAAGATGCAGCAAGGTCCAGGAGGGTGAGGCCAGTGCCTGTTCCGATATCGAGAATCCGCAACGGAACCTGGCGGGATGACAGGTGCGGCAGCAGGCAGGAGAGCAGCATCTGGCTGACCTCCCGCTGTAGGCAGGAGATATGGTCATAGATGGCGGCCGCGGCTGAAAAATTCTTCTGTACCTTCTTCTTATTGATCCGCATTATTGATCCGCAGAGAATCCTTTAGCCCCAGAGAGGCTTTAGCCTCAAGATATTGAAGAAACTCTTCCAGGATTTGATTAAACTCTTCTTCCCTGGTGAGAAAAGGGATGTGTCCGCAATCTGGAAGTATTCTAAGTTGAGAGCACGGTATCTGCTGATGCAGATAATGGGCTGCGGCCACAGGGCAGAGGCGATCTTTCTGGCCATGAATAATGAGTGCTGGCGACTTGATATAAGGTAGATGTGGCCGAAGGTCTTCATCTTCCAGGATATTCAGCCCTTCAACAAGTGCCTGATCACTGATCGGCTGATCTGTTTTGAGCAGATCCCTGATTTTTAGCACCAGGGGCTCGCTAAGCTCCTGATCGGCGAACAGGAGCTGATGAAATGAGCTGAAAGCAAAAAGCCGATCACGAAGCAGCCTGCTGCGAAGCAGACGAAGCTCTCCTCGACCGATTCCATCTGGGAAGCTGTCATCAGCTACAAACTTAGGAGTTGTGGCCACCAGAGTAATGGAATTGACAAGATCGGGAAAGCGAAAAGCAAATTTTAGGGCGATCATACCACCTAACGACCAGCCAATGAGATGCACTGCCGCAAGTGAGCGGCGGCGGCAGAGGGCAAATAATTCATCAGTCAGGTTGTTCAGGGTCAAGGGAGTTATAAAAAATGATGGCCCGCGGCAGGTTTGAAGCAGGTAGTCAGGAACCAGTACAGGCCGCCGAGTTGCAGTAAAGTAGGTAGCCTGCCTTTGCCAGATCTTAGCGGTCGATCCCCATCCGTGGAGAAAGATCAGCGGTGCAGAGCGAAAATATTTCCCTTGACTCACATTATCTCCCGATCGTTCACATCTGCCCACTCGCTAATGTTGGCCTCCATATCCTTCCCGCCTCACTCACGACGTCTTTTCATCCGCACTCACGCTGGCTATTGCTATTAGACTTAAATTTTTATAATTTATTGTTATTTATAGGTTTTCATTTAAAATAAAAAAGGTAGAGTTAGGTTTACCCCCTACGTCTTTCTAACTTGCCCTGCTCCCTAAATCAGCCGAAGCTCCTGGCCAATCCGCTGAATCTTATCGGCGGCCTCTTCCAGATCAGCCAGGGTGTGGGTGGCTATCAGGGAAATCCGCAATCTAGCACCTCCCCTAGGGACAGCGGGAGGGCGGATAGCTGGGGCATAAATTCCAGCCTCAAGGAGCTTTTGGCTAAAGCTGAGGGCCCTTTCATTATCTCCTACCAGGATGGGGATGATATGAGTCTGGCTGTTTAGGGTATTAAAGCCTGATTCTTGGAGTTTTTGGCGAAACCAGGCCGCCTGCCTCAGTAGGGTGTCTCGAAGATCAGGGCGGTTATCGACAATATCCAGGGCCATTGAGGCCGCAGCTACGGCCGGCGGCGGCAGAGCAGTGGTAAAGATAAATGGTCGAGCCCGATTGATTAAAAAGTCAATCAGGAGGGAATCTCCAGCTACATAGGCTCCAAACGCTCCCAGAGCCTTACTGAGGGTACCCATCTGGATGTCGATCTCACCCTCAAGACCAAAAAGCTCTACGGCTCCACGGCCATGTTCTCCCAGCACTCCGGTAGCATGGGCTTCATCCACCATGACCGAGGCCTCGAATTCTGCGGCCAGATCAACAATTTCCCGCAGCGGCGCAAGATCACCATCCATGCTAAACAGCGAATCGGTAACAATGAGCCGCTTTCCGCGGCCGCCCGAGTGGCGAGCCAGCAGGCGGCGAAGATCTTCCATATCCCGGTGATTATAGCGCACCAGCTTAGCCCGGCTCAACAGAACACCATCGACAATGCTGGCATGATTGAGGCGGTCGGAAAAAACCAGATCCTCCCGCTGACAAAGAGCACTTATAAGCCCACAGTTGGCCATATAGCCGCAGTTGAAGACCAGGGCTGATTCGGTTTTTTTAAAATTAGCCAGTTTTTTTTCAAGTTCCTCGTGAGGAGGAAAATTCCCACCCACTAGCCGCGAGGCCCCAGCTCCTATGCCGAAACCGCTGAGCGCCTGAGCTGCCGCCTGCTTCAAAAAGCCTGATGAGGCCAGCCCCAGGTAGTTATTGGAAGAAAAATTGATCACCTCTCTCCCTTGCAGAAACACTCTAGCCCCTGCGGCACTATCAACCAGTTTCATCTGGCGGTAGCACCCTGCCTCCTTCAGATCGACGATTTGCCGGTGAAGAAATTTTCTCAAGGGTTCCCGGAGCATGGCTAAGATTTCATTATTCTTGAGAAGGGTAGCTGTCTAGGTCGATCTTGCTTGAGAAGGTAAACCCAAGATCCTGAATCATTCTCTGATCATCTTCCCACCGGCCGCCTTTAGTGGTCAGGAAATTACCCACCATCAGCCCGCTGGCGCCGGCCAAAAAGATCCACGATTGTAGACTGCGCAAGGTAACTTGACGGCCGCCGCAAACCTGAATACTCACCTTGGGCATGATCAGCCGAAAAAAAGCCACCGACCTCAAAGCTTCAAGAGGAGACATAAGCGCTCGGTCCTGATAGCGGGTTCCAGCAATTGGATGGAGAAAATTCACCGGCACCGAGTCAACAGCCAAATCTCGCAGGCAGAAGGCTAGCTCAAGCCTCTGGCGCCTGCTCTCCCCTAAGCCGATAATTCCTCCGCTACAGACCGAAAGGCCAACTGCCTTAGCGGCCTCGATCGTCTGCTTCCGCTCCTCGAAGGTATGGGTGGTGCAAACCTGGGGAAAGAAACTTTCGGCTGTCTCAAGGTTGTGGTGATAGCGCTTCAATCCAGCAGCTTTGAGACTGGACAGGGCAGAGGCTGAGATGGTGCCCAGGGAAGCAGCACAGGAGAGTGAGGGAAATCGCTCAACTATAAGCCGAATAGTTTCACACAGCGAATCAATTTCCCGCCTGGTTTCTGTTTTCCCGCCACTGGTTACCAGGCTAAAGCATTGAGCTCCCATAGTTGCGGCCTGAGCCGCTTTTTCCAGAACCTGATCAGGAGCAAGAAGCGGATAGACAGCCACCTGGGTTTCATGGTGGAGCGACTGGGCGCAAAAGCCGCAATCCTCACCACACCAGCCGCTTTTGGCATTGATGATAGCACACAGTCTGACTGACCTACCCAAAAATTTATCCCTGATCCGGCTGCTCATCTCAAACAAGGCAGGAAGGTCCTCAAGACCTACTTGCTCATCAAGATATAGGGCTTCCTCAAAACTCAAATAGCCCCCTTTGAGAATTTTTTCTCCAAGATTTTGGATGAGACTACCTACTCTTTTATCTGACATGGTGGATGAGCCAAACGTTTACAGCGGCCACTGCACTTGACCAAGGTGTGATCGTATTGTGCTTATAATAAATTTAAATTTAATTATAGGGTAAATGGAAAAACGTGTCAATCTTGACTTTGGAAAGGCAGATGTTCCCCATATTTAAAATTAGGAGAAGTAGATAAGCTGCAGGGGAAGGGTATTGAGGTAAAAGACAATAGTA
>JAILZY010000069.1 GCA_023512255.1 bacterium
AACTTTCTTCTCTCTTTATTTTCTCTCCTCCCCTTTATATTTTCAACATTATTTTTTCAACATGGGGAACATCTGAGCGCATAGTTAATGAAATAGGTTCACCATTAAAATTTTAAACCCTCCAGAATTTCTCGATGGTGCTCCTCGTTGATTTGAACCAGGGGCAGGCTCACCTTTCGCTCTTCCCGGTCTAGGATTTCTCCGAGGGGAGCGAAGCGAAAATCCTTGAGCAGATGGATGAGCTTTTTTTCCGTGGCTTCAAGATTAAGATAGTGCCGAAGCTGGTTGAGCGGCCCGATGGGCAACCTGGGCTGTCCTGGATCAAGCTCCCAGGGATGAAGGTAGATAACCGCCGGGCGCATCTCCCGGCGATTCAACCGAAGCAAGGCCTTAGCGATGAGAGCATAGGGCAGGAGGCGAAAATATCCCCCTCCGGCCACGGGAAAATTCTGTCCTAGAAAGCTGACAGTGGAAAGGGGAAATTCCCTAATGGATTTATTCTTCGGGGTCCTGATCCGATAAGGGAAGCGAGGAGAGTCAGGGATACCGTAACGATCATGAAAAATGGGGAAGATGCTGGAATCATAGCGAAATCCCTGTTCAATGAGGATATCGAGTGCCCAGAGGGTGTCCTGTCGGATGGAAAAGGTAGGGGCACGATATCCCCGGATAGACAGATGAGTGATCTGCTCTAGGATTCGTCTGCCACGCTCAAGGTCGGCCCGAAATTCCTCCGGACTCTGGCGGTAGATATCCATATGTCGATATCCGTGGCAGGCAATTTCATGCCCTTCCTTCCTTATCTCCTCTACCAGCTCTGGATATCGTTCCGCATTCCAGCCGAGAATAAAAAAGGTGGCCCGGGCTTGAAACTTCTGGAAAAGATCAAGGAGCCTGTGCACATTCTGCCTCAGGCGGCTCTCCTGCTTTGGCCATTCCTGAAACGGGACAACCGACTCCATGACCCTAGCCTGAAAGTGCTCTTCCATATCAATCGACAGGGCATTAATCATGACTTTTCCTCACCCCTTGTGCCCCCTTTAGTGATTTTCCCATGCAGGGCATTGATCATCAGCCAAAGAGAGACAATCTGCGACAAGATAAGAACATCTTCCTGATGCTCTAGGCAGGATAAATCATCGGGAAAAGTGATTTTATTTGCTTCTGCTGCCCTAGCCATCCTCTGCTGACGCCAAGATCTATAGAGGGAGACTATTCCTTGCAAGATCAGCTCAACCTCATTGAATTGCTGGTTATTTGGTGAAAAATGTTCTATTCTCACACCTCTTGGTCTAAAAAGCCTTGAAAAGATGGATTTTTTCTCCTCTCGCTTTTTTTCTCTCCCCTTCAGATTAAGCTCCTCAAGAACCTGGTCAACTAGCCAAGCTCTGATGGTCTGTTTTTGCTCTACGTATCCGGCCAAAAGAGCTGCATCACAGGCGATGTTAATCAGCCGAGGGATACCACCTGAGGCCTGAAATATGCTCCTTACGGCTCCCTTGGAAAAGGGGTTGCGGGGGCAGCCAGCCACTGTCAGCCGGTGCTGAATGTAGTCTGAGGTTTCTTTTAGGCTCAAAGGTAGGATGTGGAACCAGAGGCTGACCCTTTGCCTGAGCTGGCAAAGATGAGGAGAGTCGAGCAGGTCTTGGAGCTGTAGCTGTCCAACAAGAATAATATGGATTAATTTCTCTTTTTCCGTCTCCAGGTTTGACAAAAGGCGAATCTCTTCAAGTGTCTGAATAGGCAGCCGCTGGGCTTCATCGATTATCAAGGCTACCCTTGATCCAGCCGCATATTGCCGGAGCAAATAGCCGTGGATCAAATCAAGCAGCTCAACCCTAGAGAGTGAGTCGCAAAAGCGGCGAATCTCATACTCTTTAACAATCATCCTAAGCAACTGATCTGGCTCTGGGCTCGGATTAATAATATGGGCCACCCTGGCCTGGTCTTGGAAACGGTTAATAACTGCCTTGATCACTGTGGTCTTTCCTGCCCCGATTTCGCCAGTGATGACGGAAAATCCCTTTTGAGTCTCCAGGGAGTAGTGAAGATAGGCTATGGCCCTCTTATGAACGGAGCTCAAATAGAGAAATTGCGGATCAGGAGTAAGACTAAAGGGATTTTCCGCTAACCGATAGAAGCTCTTGTACATATGGCTTAAGAATCCTTATATAATCCTCTAGTAGTAGTAATAATAACGAGAAGATAGGCGGTCCGTACTGTTTAGGACAATACCTATCAGATTAGCTTTCTTCAGTTTGGCCACGGCTGCCTCAAGGTCATTCATTCGGGTTTTCCCTGCTCTGGCCACCAGCAGCACACCATCTACCTTGAGCGAAAGAATAAGGGCATCGGTGAACTGGTTAATAGGGGGTGAATCAATGATGAGCAGCCGGTTTTGATACCTCTCTTTAGCCTCTTCAAGGAAAATAGACATGGTGCGACTGTTGATCAGCTCGGATGGGTTTTCGGGAGGCGGTCCTGCTGGCAACAGGCTGAGCTTTGGGATCGAGGTCTTGAGCAGAACCTGGGGCAGATCAACCTCATGGCGAAGAAAATTGGCCAGGCCGAAAGAAACCCTCTCTAGCCCTAGCATCTTATGAACCTGTGGATTGCGCAGATCACAGTCAATCAGCAGGGCCGTCTCCTGTAAGCTTTGGGCAATAGAGATGGCCAGATTTACCGAGGTCGTGGTTTTCCCCTCTCCTGAGACCGCACTGGTAACTAGAACCAGCCGCTCCCCGTTCTGCTGGCTGGCGTTCAGAATCATGGTTCGCAGCAGCTTGTATTGCTCGAAGGCATCGGTGCGATCCTCCATCATGGCCTGGATCCGAGGATCGAGCTCATGAAAATCAACGGATGGCTTGGGTGATTTTGGCCGTATGGCTGACAGAGCCTCATTTTTTTTCCTCTCCCGGGCTGCTCGCTCAAGAGCCCGCTCAATAAAGCTCATGGTTGTTTTCCCCTTATCAATCTAGTACTTATCAATCTAATACCGAAATTATCGCTAATCCCATAGCAAAAGTTCTTATACCGAAAGTTCCTTAAAATAAGTTTCTCATCAAAGAAAAAAGAATAATGAGTATCCAAAAGATAACCATTAGCCCCTGGAGTATCCGCTGGCGATTTTGCTGCCTTTTTTCTTCCAAAGTAAGCACCAGGGGAATATTAGCCACTACCGGGATGTGGAGATTGTCCTGAATGTCGCTCTCGTCCTTGACCGTGCGAAACAGATACTCAAAGCCGATCAGGGCTCCAAAACCTGCGGCCAAAGACAGGATGAGACAGACCAAGGTAATCTGCAAGGGATTATAAGCCACAGGTCGAAGGGGAAGACGAGCTGGATCTAGAATTTTAAACCGACTTTGCTGAGCACTCTTTTCCATCTCCTTGACCATGCGGATCTGAGCCAGTCGCTTGAGCAGAACTTCGTAGGCTTCCTCGTTGACCTTTTTATCCCTGGTCAGTCTGGCCAGCTCCTCTTCCTGAGCAGGGATTGAGGCTGCCCGGGCAGCATAGCGCTCGATATCCTTTTCCAACTCCTGCCGCCTGGTATGGAGCAGATTGATTTCAACCTCGATGTTGTTGATCGATTCCTTGAGCTTTTGATAGATCGGATTGATGATCGAGGTTTCCTGGGAAGGGTCTATCCCATCAAATTTTTGTTTGCTTTTTTGCTGAGCTGCCCAGGCCTTTTCTTTTTCCAGCTCGGCCTTCAGTTTGATGACCTCAGGGTAGCGTTCCGTATACCGAGAGAGCAATTCAGCCAATTGAATCTGAAGCTGGTTGATCCGGTTTTCTCTCTGAACAAAGGCCACGATCGAAGGCTGCTCCTCAGCCAATTGCCTTTGCAGTATTTGCCGCTTTTGTTCCAGTTCCCTAGCTTTCAATTTGACCTCAACTAATTCATCCCGAAGCTTTTGAAGCTGAGCAAGATTGATATTAGCCTCACCCGGCATCTGCCCAATATTTTTCTCCTTAAAGGCTCTGAGAGCCTTTTCCGAGCTCTCCAGTTTTTCCTTATATTCTCTCAACTGCTTTTGGATAAACTCATACTCAACTTGGGCCTGGCTTCCGGTAAGCTCTAGGTTTTCCTCGATGAACATCCTGGCCAGGGTATTGGTAATGTCCCTGACCCGCTGCGGCTCCTCTCCCGTGTAGGTAATGGTGAATAACCCGGTGCCTGGGCTGTCGATAATGATGTTATCCCTGATCTGAGCGATCAATTGTTCAAGCTCAAAAGAATTTTGAGCGCGCTGGTTGAGCCCAAGGCGCTCAATTACCCGACTGAGGCGGCTATTGCTAACTATCAGGTTGCGGATAGTCTTTATCTGCTCTGGATCGAGGCTGGTCTGTTTATTCTGAGCTAGGGGATTTTCTATGGTTTTGATTTCAAGCATGATCGTGCACTGCGACCGATAACGCTTGGGCAGCAAGAAACTGCCGACAATGGAAAGAAGGAGACATAGCGAGAAACAGAAAAAAAAGATCTTTTTGTGATAGCGAAAAATCTGGATATAATACTCTAGCGTCTCTTTCCCCATCTTTTATCCCCACAAAGTTTTATCACCGCAAAGCCCGCCTGCTTCTCCTTCGGGCAAATCCACTCTCTCTGCACAGACAAATCTAAAATTCACAAAATTCACAGCAAGGATTGTGGAACAAAAATCGTATCCCCCGGCATCAGGGGTATATTCAGCTCGGATTTTGCTTTTTTTAATAAAGCCTTGAAATCTACCTCAATAATCTGCGGTTTGGCTATCCCAGCCCTTGTGGCCGCAGCCTGAGCTTGGCTAAAGCGCCGAGCAATCTTGATCCGATCCATTTTGGCAAAATCGGTGAATCCCCCAGCCTCCACAATAGCATCCATGATGGTCAACTCCTTGCGGAAAGGAATGACTTTGGGGCTTTTGACCTCACCGACTATGGTTATCCTACTGCTGAAATTGTCAGGGATGAAAATCGTGTCATCAGCCTTAAGCTCAATATTCTGGCTCAGGTCCCCCTCTTTCAACAGTTGATAAAAATTCAACTCAACAGAGCGGCCATTGCGGATCAGCGAGGCTCGGGTAAGATCAGCCGTCTCCAAAACCCCTCCGATGAGCGATAGGAGCTGCAAGATAGTTGTCCTCCGCTTTAAGGTTACCATGCCTGGCCTTTGAACCTCCCCAAAGACATAGACCTTGAAGCTATTGATATTGGTAACTGTTACCGTAACTGCCGGCTGATTTATGAATAAGCCTAACTGTTGCTGAATACTTTCTGCCATCTTTTCCGGCGTAAGGCCAGCGGCCTGAATATCTCCCAGCAGCGGGTAGGAGATTTTCCCATCTGGACGAACAACCACAGATCGGGTAAGCTGGGTATTGTCCCAGACCGAAATGAAAAGCTCATCCTCAACCCCGATCAGATACGGCTCTTCAGCCGCCAGAGGACAAGAATACCTGCCTATAGGCACTACACCCATAGACACCAAACCGATCACTAGACAGCTGATGATCGCCCACCGACTCTTAAAACCCGACACTTTCCTCACCCTCTTAATCTGAATTTCCATAATAAGTTCTCAAACCTCCCATATCCCTTAACCAGATACCCCAAAATGCCACACTCCCTTTTTAGAGAGCTCCCTTCCTAAAGAGAATGATATTGATGGTTTTTAAAGCAATAAAAAAATCAAGGACAAGCGAGCTGTGCTTAATGTAGAACAGATCATAGCCGAGTTTTTCTCCGCTCTCCCGCACCGTAGCACAGTAGCGGTAGTTTACAGCCGCCCACCCAGTAATTCCAGGCTTGACCACAAGTCGCTGTTTGTAATAAGGGATAACCCTATCCAGTTGCTGAACGAAAAATGGCCGCTCCGGGCGAGGGCCCACCAGACTCATCTCTCCCTTGAAAACATTGATCAGTTGAGGAAGCTCATCAATCCTGGTCTGTCTCAAAATACGGCCAACGCGGGTAATCCGCCGATCATTTTTTCTCGTCCAGATCGGACCGCTCCTCTGCTCTGCATCGACCCTCATGGTTCGAAACTTATACAGCTTGAAAATTTCCTCCCCCTCGCCCACTCTTTCCTGTGTGAAGAGAATCGGGCCCGGCGAATCCAACCGAATCAGGATGGCAGCGAGCAGAAGAATCGGAGCAGTGAGCACTAGCAGCAGAATCGAAAGAATAATGTCTACCAGTCGCTTGACCTTTCGGATCATACCCCGGCGATGAAAACCGCCGGTAAACAAAAGCCAACTGGGACGAAGCCGATTGATTAGAATCTTGCCGGTGAGCTGCTCGTAAAAATCAGGGGCATCATAAATTTTAACCCCTTTGAGTTTATAGTCTAAAAATTGCTCTGATGAAAAGCTCTCACGGCGCTCATCCAGGGCAATAACCATAATCTGAGGTCGGTATTGATTGACGATTTTAGGCAAATCTCCAATCTTTCCCAAAACCTCAACCCCATCATCTTCCACCTCTGTCGAAAATATATCCGAGGCTGATTCCACTATACCCAAAAACCGATACTTTCCCACCGGCTTATGCTCCTTCAGGGCCTGAGCCAATTTTCGACCATTGAAGGTATGGCCGACAATGAGAACTCGGCGGGGAGAGCTAATCAGGGGAAGGAGCTGGCCAGCAGCCAGTCGCCAGAGGAGTACAAAGAGCATGACCATTGCCAAGGGAGGAAGAAATCGTACCAGCAGGCTAAAATCGGCTCTGCCCAAAGAGTAGACAAGCAAGAGGGCAAATGGTATACTGAAGGCAGCCGCGATTCTCTGAATAAGTAAGGTCGGCTTTCGGCAAACCCTGACGCAGAATAGATCACAGACAAAAAAGAGCAGCAGGTAAAGCGGCACAAGCCGGGAAAGAGTCCACAGCCAGAGTAGCCGCCTGCCAGTAGTGTATCCTCCGAACCAAACCTGGAGGGATAAAAAGATGATCGATAGATCACCGATCAGATACAGAAAGCAATCTGTTGGTGTATTTGAAAGCAGATAGTTTTTCATGATCCAGTTTAAAAAGCCGCCCCAAAATGATTTACTTAATGTTCGCTTTACTCCTTAATCGTGAAAAAACGAACATAACCTTGAGTGCATATAGGCAGATAAAATATTAGGGCAACATAAGAAAAATGAGGAAAATTAACAAGATAATTATTCATTGCACAGATAGTGAGTTTGGTGATGCGCACCTGGTCAATGATTTGCACACCGGACAGGAAAATCCTCTCATACCCCTGGCCTGGCCCTCTGGGACCGAAATCTACTTCCAGAACCCTTTTCGAAAAATCGGCTATCATTATTTAATCCTGAACGGATTCATCCGACCTGGAGAGTACCAGGCAAATCTGGACGGCTACATTGAGACAGGAAGAAGCGAGGAAGAAGAAGGCGCCCATTGCTATGGTCAAAACCAGGATAGCCTGGGTGTTTGCCTGGTGGGAAGGAGGCTTTTTTCAGCCAAGCAATTGTATCAATCACTGCCTGATCTGCTGACCAGGCTATGTAAAAAGCATTCTCTATGCTGGCAGGATATTTACGCTCATTATGAATTTAATCAACTAAAAAGCTGCCCTAATATTGATATTGAATTGATTCGAAAGATTCTCACTAGAGGTTATTAAAAGTTTTAGGAAAGGGGTTTTTCGAGGGGAAAACCCTTTTTCAAAAGGGTTTTCCCCTCGACTTAAACTCGCCGGCAGTCCTTTAGACTACACGATCAGCCGACTCCGTCCAATTTTCAGAGGGTGTCTGTCTCAAACGCCGGAGATTCCGGTGAGTGTAGATAATTTTCAAAGCATCAATCAACAGGTGGAGAGGATTACCTAGACCGATCTGCCCCCTTGCGGAGGCTACCCTACCCTTTTGCCGGGGAGAAGATCGACTTTCATCCCGGCCCGGCTCCTCACAGTGCACTCTACTCCCTGGCTGGGGGCGACATTCTACCCTCACCTTTCTGATTGAAAATCCAAGGGCCCAGGCCAAATAGAGCTGCTCAAGATCAAAGCTTCGGCCATAAAGTTTTTGTGCCCCAGCAATACATCTGGCCGCATCCCGCCTAAAAAGCTTGAGCAGGCAGCCGCGGTATCTGATCCCCATGAGGGCTGCAAACCAGGTGGCGCTCTTGTCGTCGGGATAGTTAATCCCAAGGCCTCTCCTCCAAACCTTCGTAAAAACAGACTGCTGGCTGCTCTGCTGATTCCCATTCTGCCTATCTTCCCCCCAGCCCATTGGAAGACCGAGCACCAGGTCTGCTCCAGCCTGAGCATAAGGCAACATTTTTTCCACCTCGGCAATGGGGACCGACATCTCTTCGTCGGTACAGAGGATATACCTTCCCCTGGTTCTGAGTAGGCTTCGAGATAGGGAAAATCCCTGGCCGAGATGTTCGATGTTTCTCTTAACTCGGGTGGATCTTTGCTCTTTAAACTCGTAGATATAGCGACCTGGATCGGTGATTACTTCGGTGGTTTGGTCATAGTTGCCTCTGTCGACTACGAGGATTTCCGAATTGAAGCGCTGGGTCTGGAGGTAATCTTTGATTAGATCGAGTGTCTCATCAATCTGGTTCTGCTCACGAGAGATGGAAACGATTACCGAGAGGAAAATATTTGGGTTAGGAGGGTTTTCCTCTTCCAAGGACTGGGCCGGTTCCTGGTAGTTTGCTTCTGCTTTCATTTTCCCTCAATCTTACAGCGCCTTGGTTAATCCCTCTTGGGAGCACCTGGAGTAATAGGTATTTGACGAATTTTTATCTCCATATCAATAGTTGTTGTCGGCTTTTTTGTATCATATATTGCAGAAAATATGTATAAATTGGGGAGAATTGGCCATCAAAAAAACTTGACATTTAGCATTAATTAAGTTATCTTAGCCCAAAATAATACCTCATTGTATACATAATTTATTTTCTCTCTATTTAATTTCTACTATAAATTGATTACCATCTTTGTTACCTATTACCAAATAGTTATTCCAGCGATAACAATTTTGTAACCAAGAGCCTTCTGTCTTTGGTAACAGATTAACCTCAAGATAAAGTCGTAAAATCCGCTTTGGTCATAAGGCCAAAAAATTGAAGAACCTTAAGAGCAATATGCAAAATTGTATTCTGTTTTGATAAAAAGGTATGATTTATGCCATCAAAAAGAATACAAAAGGGTATAAAAAATAAATAGTAAATTTTTAAGACTAATTTATAAAAATAACTTTAGAAGAAAGGAGAAACCCCATGAAAGTGCAAAGCCTATTCAAACAAAGTGTTATCTGGATGCTTATTTCAATTCTTATCCTACTCTTCAGCACTCCCCTGGTCCAGGCAAAAGATGATCAGGCCTCTCCCCTGTTCAAAGAGTCGCTCCATGAGACGCTCAAGGAGTTCGATCACGGGACGGTAAAAATTGATGTCGATCGTGGGCCTCTTGGACTAAGCCGCGAGGTGAAAGTTGAGATTGAAAAAACTCCAGGCAACAGGGAAATAACTGTGGAAATTGAAAAGAAACCCTGCGGCAGAGAAGTAAAAATAGAAATCGACCATAAACCCTGCAATCAAAACGAGCGATTCCCAGGTCGGGGCGACTTTCCGATCATCTGCCCTACCCTCCGAGGCAAGACCTGTCAGGGAGTAAGGTGCTACGGCTTTCCTACCCTGGTGGGAAATACGTGCAGCACTACCTGTGGAGTTCGCTCTACCTGCAGCAGTGGCCGCTTCTGTCGCATCTACCCTTCACCATGCGCCAAGGCGGATAGCCCTCGCCAATTGGCTAAAGGGAGTGAGAAGCCGCTCCTCTTTGACCTCTTTTGATTGCTATTTATAAAAATAGCTAAAAAATCTCAAAAATAGCTAAAAAGTCTCAAAGCCCCCGAGGTGGTAGTGTTCCCGCCTCGGGGGATCACACCGTTGACTCAAGGGGCCTTGAAATTAAGGAGCAGACTTTTTGAAAACTTCCCCTCATTCCCTTCTGAATCATCATCGGCGCCAGGATCAAAACCACACAAAGCAGCAGAAGAGGGCATTTAAACTGCTCAGCCACTGCTCCCGATCTCCTGCAGACAGCCAAAAGGGGAGTAGGGCATTTGCTCCTGTGGCTCTGTTTTTAGCTCTTCTGACCACTAATCTAAGCACTCTGTTCTATTTCGGACAGCCATTTGTCCGGCTCACCTCCTGTGTTCTCGGACTGATGCTGATTGCCTCCATCATTCAGGCCGCCTGGCGAGTTCAGAAAAGGAGTTTATGGCCGGATTTTCTCTTGACCGCGGTAGGCTTTGCTTTCATGCTGCTTTTCCTTGATTCAAAAGAAGCGGGCTTTATCGGTCTTATCTGCGCCCTGGGAGTGGCTCTTACTCTTTTTGCTGATGAAGCTAAGGATGAGATTTACGCTCTCCTCACTGCCAGCGGGCTGGTAGCCTTATTCGATTATGGATACAGCCACATCTGGCTGATCTGGTATGGGGTAAGATGGGCCAATCGCCTGATGATGCGCCTGATCGAAATTCTAACCAGACAGCCCATGCCCTTTGGTCATCATGCTAGCGGCTTTTTTATCCTGATCCCCTTCATCGCCTATCTTGTGGCTTTCATCCTCCATGCCCAAAGAGCAGGCCACAGAGCATGGCGAAAAAACCCTGCGGCCAAGGCGGCCTCGGCTTTGGACCAGGAGGCTGGCATAATCATGAGGCTGGAAAACCCAGCGGCTATGAGTACCTTGGCTCTTTGGTTTGACAGTCTGCTCATGCTCCTTAGCCTCCTTGCCTGCCAAGCGCTCTATCTTATCATCCAGCAGGCTATTTTCTCTAGGCTTCGATTTAGGGTATATCAGGCTCTGTTTCAACTCTCTCCATTTGAGACTCACTGGTTTGCCTTCTTGATATTTCTGGTCCCCCTTTGGCTCTATAAAACAAGGCTCAAAGGCAAGTTAGCCCTCTCTCAGGGTAGAAAGCTCACGGGGGACTGCTCATGCTCCTGCTGCTGCGGCGGCATGAGCCTAGGGAGGCGGATTGTCGCCTTCGCCTTTGTCCTCCTTATCTTACTGATGGTTCAGGACCGGCGGGCCATCATCCCCTGCGGCCGTGGCCGCGTGGCTTTGGACCGTCAAAGGAGGGTTGTGATTTACGACAATCTGGACTGGTCGCGGCCTAAATTTGGCTACTATGGGGATCGAAGCGGAGGGATGTTTGGTAATTTGCCTGACTTTTTAAGCTCTCTTGGGTTCCTTGTGCAGCTTGAGAAAGAGCTTGATGACAGTAAGCTTCAAGGGGTTGATCTGCTAGTGGTCATAAACCTCATGGAACGATTCAAGGCGCCGGTCAAGGAGGCGATCTTCCGCTACCTCCTAGCCGGAGGAAGCCTGCTGGTCATGGGAGATCATACCGGCCTTGGCTTCATCCGTGAGCCCTTAAACGACCTAATAGCCCCGCTGGGGATCAAGTTGCAGTTTGACAGCGCCTGCCCCCTTGTCCCTTCCTGGCAAAATTGCATGGAAATTCGCCCCCACAGGATAACCAAACATCTGACTACGGAAAATGATCTCCAGATCTGGATTGGCGCCTCATTGGAAATTCGCCCACCGGCTCGGCCAATTCTGATCGGGGTGAGGGCATTTTCAGATGCAGGCAACAAAGATAATCCCCAGGAAGGCTTTCTGGGCGACCTTCAATATCAAAGATCAGAGCAGTTAGGGGATGTGGTTCTAGTAGCCGAATCTCGGCTGGGTAAGGGAAAGATTCTGGTATTTGGTGATACCTCTAGCCTACAGAATGGGAGTCTGCCCTACAGCTACCAATTTATCCAGCAGATCTTTTACTGGCTGACGGAAAAGGCGAGTGATTTATCCCTGGCTGATTTATTCCTGGCTAAAACGCCGCGGGTGCAGGCTTATCATCAGCCTGATGAGCTTTCCACCAACCAGGAAAGCCCCAGGAGGGGAGCCTATAGGATAGCCTATATTGATAGTTCTCATGGTGAATTGTTTGACTTGAGTGGCTGGCAAAAAAACTCGATTGACGGGCTAGCCTATAACCTTATGAGAAACCGCTATACTCCCTTTATCACCAGAAGGCTTGATTCCACCCTGCTGGATAATTCAACCCTTTGGGTGTTTATCAGCCCTACCAAAAGCTTTTCCTCGAAAGAGCGAAAGCTTCTGCACCGTTTTATGGCTCAAGGGGGGATGATTCTCTGGACCTCAGGCTGGATGGTTCGTGAGGCCAGCCTCTCTTTCCTTGAAGACCTTAGTCTTTCAATTATCAATATTCCCCTTGGCCCGGTTAGGGAACGCTATGGAAATTATGAGGTCCAGTTTCAGGATGCCTGGCCGATTCAAATTGAGCATCAGGCAGAGAACAAAACGAGGGTTTTGCTCCAGCGGGGCGGCTATCCACTGGTTGTTTTCCAAAGGTATGGCCGAGGTGGCTTGGTGCTTATCTCAGACACTCGCTTTGTGCTCAACCATAATCTTGAGCATATCAATAACTTCTACCATGAGGGAAACATTCTTTTTCTGCGGGATATCATCGAGAAAATCATCTCCGGAGAGCGGCTATGAGCTTTTGTCTATGGTTGCTGCCGTGGCTTCTTTCTTCAGGCTGGCTATTTCTGCTGCCGATCTTTGTGCCACCTGCGCCTCTTTGGGCCGCAGGATCAGTGACTTTAGCCATCAGCCTGGTATGGATGATCTGCCTAGCCAAGGGGAGAGGGCCATGCTCAAGGTCAGGCTCAGCGCTTTTTCCGCTGGCCGATTCTCTTATTCTCTGTGGCCTAATCTTTCTAGCTCAAGCAGCTATTCTGCCGCTTGGCTACTTTCTTTCGGCTCGCTATCATCGCCTTCCGTTTCTCCACCCCCTGCTCTATCCACTGCTAAAAGCCACTGGGTCTTGGATCAGCCTGAGTGATGGCGCATTTTTCATTCAGACAGTGAGCCGGACCCTAAAGGTCTCGATCAGCCTGGAGCAGCTTGGCCTTTTCCCATTTTTACTTACCCTGGCTGGCGGTCTGATGCTTCTTTTAGCCACTGGCCAGGGAAGAGGCAGGATGGGAAAATTCTTCCTCATCCTCTGTGGCTACTGTGTGGTGCGGTTTCTCATGCTTTTTCTCATTAGCCTTGAAATCGAAACTCAGGTTATTTTCTGGTCATCACTGATCACTGCGGTCAGCTTTTTCCCCAAGAGCATAATCCTGGCTAAAATTTTGCCCATCTCCTCTGCGGGGCAGGGCCTATATGTCATCTATCCCTCTCTCGGTAGCCTAAAAGCCTACCGTAGGGTAGGCAGCCTGCTTTTTCTTGGCATGCTGTGTCTGGTCTTGGCCATTGGTTTTAAGGATCCGGGCGCAAAAAAGCCTGGTCGGATCCTCATTGATGAGGCTCACAGCGACTGGGAGTGGACAGATGAGAAATTCGACACCAAGCTCTTTGGCAAAAGAAGCGATTATAACTTTTACTGCCTGAGTGAGTATCTAACCTATTTCTATCCTCAGGTGAAGAAAAACTATCAACCCTTAAGCCGGCATACTCTGGCTGAGGTTGATGTCCTGATCCTAAAGACCCCGACTCAGGAATACTCAGAGGATGAGATCTTGGCTATTGAGGATTTTGTGGCCAAAGGAGGTGGCCTTTTCCTCATCAGTGATCATACCAATGTGTTTGGCATGAGTACCTATCTCAATAAGGTGGCTAAAAAGTTTGGCTTGAGATTTCGCTATGATGTTACCTATGATCTGCCGACCTATCAACTCTCTCTCTATCGCCCGCCTCGCCTATTACCTCATCCGGTGGTTCAGCATGTGCCCCTCTTTCTTTTTGGCTCATCCTGTACCCTGGCTATTCCACCGACAGCCTCATCAGTCATAACCGGCTATGGATTGCGAAATCACTACCTTGACTATTCCCAGAAAAATTTTTTCCCAATTCCCGAAGAGGACTTTGATTATGAATTCGGGCTTTTTATCCAAAGTGCAGCCGTAGAATACCGACAAGGGAGAGTATTGGCCTACACTGACAGTACCTGCTTTTCCAACTTCTTTATGTTTATCCCAGGAAAACCTGAGCTGCTTCTTGGCTCCATAGAGTGGCTCAACCGGAAAAACAGATATCGGCTAGCTAACCTTCTCTTTCTCCTAGCAGGGGCTTGCTGCCTCTTCGGCCTGGCCATTGTTTGGCGGCCAAAGCGGGCTGATTTTCTCGGCTACTTACTCACCTTTGGCCTTCTTGGGGTGGTTTTAGGAATTTCGGCTAGCCACCTGCTGAGCCAGAAAAATTATCAGCTTCCAAAGCCTAGGAAAGATTTCTTTCAGATAGCTCTAGAATCTGAGCACTCGACCTCTTTTCTCCCCACAAGCCGCCTGGCTGATAGTCGGGATAAAAGTTTTCTTACCTTTTTTGTCTGGATCCAGCGTCTTGGATATGTTCCCTGTCTAAAACCCAGCCTCGATGAGGCCATACGGTGCGGTAAAGTGGTGGTGATCATCGATCCTAAAAAAGAGTTTAGCTCAAAGGAGGTCTTAAAGGTAAAAAGCTATCTTCGCCAAGGAGGCTGCCTACTTCTCCTAGACAGCCCCAAAAACCGCGCCTCATCAGCCAATCAAATCTTGAAAACCTTTGATCTTAGGATTGACCATCAGTCTATTGTCAAAGGGGAAATATTTGATCAGCGAACTGGCGCGGCCCTGGGAGAATTTGACCAAGCCTGGCAGATCAAAGGCGGCAGCCCCCTTCTGACTGACGGCCAGGGCAGGGCTGTTTTGGCGGTCAAACAGTGCGGTGCAGGATTGGTGGCTGTTTTTTCTGCCTCACACCTTTTCCGGGATGAATCCCTAGGCTCTACCAGCTCGGTTCCAAATGAATACCAGCAATGGTTAAGCAGCCTGGAATTTTGGTTATTCGAGAGCCTGGCCAAAAAGGAATTCGTCCCTTATGCCTCACAAGGTGCGGCCACTCCTCATCAATAACTCAAAAGCCCTTAAGCTCTCGCTAACAAAGCGCGCAAAGCTGGGGGCAGACCAGACACAAGGGCTTGCCTCTACACCTCTACAATTGATAGCCCAATTGATCCGCTGCGTAATTGTGTTACGCACTTACACTTAGCGAAAGAGCCCCTAAGTTTCAAAAATCGTTTACGGATTTATGGAATCAAGCGGCAACGAGATTATCACCCAATTGTGGGAATTTTTTGCAGATACCTTTGCAGCTTTTGCTGATCGTGGAAGGAAAGATCGGCAAATCGCAATCCAACCTGAAATTTTCCCGGCAACTCAGCCTCACGGCACCAGACGACCTGGGCCAGGGCCTCAATTCGATCATTAGGGATATAGACCGTGAGACCGATTAATTTATGGGTCGGAAAGATGATGTCCGAAGAGAATAAGAGCCCACTTTGACTTAGGTTCAATGCCCTTCCCCGGCCAATCTGCTCTTCCTTTACCTGGCCTTCGGGGTCGAGCACGTATTCTATGGCTAGATCCACGCTTATTCGCTTGTGGATTCTAAGCTCTGTATGGTAGATGCGCTTTTCAATAAAAAGATCCACTAGGTTCGGGTCAAAACAGGTGCCCTTATTCCTGATCAGGACCTCCAGGGCCTCACTGATTGACATGGCCTTGCGATAAGGCCTATCCCGAGCGGTCAGCGACTCGTACACATCAGCAATCGAGATTATTTTAGCCAATTTGTGAATTTGGTTATCCTTAAGACCAACTGGATATCCTCCGCCATCGATCTGCTCATGATGAGAGCTAGCGATCTGCGGTATTTCCTTAAGGTCATCGGGGAAATCAATGGCGTTCAGGATATTTCTGGTATAAGCGGCATGATCTTTAATGCTCTGGTACTCCTCGGGCGTCAATCGACCCGGTTTTTCCAGGATAGCATCTTTAATGCCGATTTTTCCGACATCATGGAGGAGGGCGGCATAATAGGCAACCTTGATCTCTCGGTTACTTAAGCCTAAAGCCTGAGCAAAATTCCGCACGTAAGTAGCCACTCGCTGTGAGTGGCCGGCGGTAAACTCAGAGCGGGCATCAATCGTTTCACCAAAAGAGCGCACTACGCTGTCAATGAATTTTTCTCTCTCCATATCTCGTTCAACATCCCGAATAGCGGCCGCGGCCAAAGAGGCAAAGGTCATGAGTAAGGATCGATCATAATCATTGAAATTGCTTCCCTGCTTATTGATCGCTTCGATTACACCGACCAGCTCGCTGCCCCTTGCCAGCATCGGAACAGACAGAATATTATTGGTGCAATAGCCGGTTTTTTGATCCCAGGTGGGATCAAAAAAAGGAGAATCAAAAGCATTGGCAATCATCAAAGCCTCTTTGCTAGCAGCTACCCATCCGGCAATGCCCTGACCGAGGGGGAGGCGAATCTCTTCGATTTCCAAATCAGGACTAACCCAGCTCCAAAGCTCATTTCTGTCTCGATCAAACAGAAAAATAGTGCAGCGATCCACCTGAAGAACCTGTTTGGTTTGATCGTGAATTTGCCGCAAAAGGGAATATAGGTCTTTTTCCTCGATCATAGCCCGGGTGAGGCTGAATATCGTCTCTAGGTTAGCTTTATCGGAATAGATAATATCTTTCATTGACCCGCTCCATAGACAAATTGGAATTTTTTTACCCCCCTATTTTTCATATCGACCGGATTAATAAGTAAGTTAGGTTTGGACCGCATTTAAATTATATACTAACTACCCGACCATAAAGGTTTATAGCTTGACATAATGACTCAGCCATGGAGAAGCGAAATAATTATCCTGGCCAGGAGGTTATAACTCATTCCAGGATGTTATAACTCATTATGGTTGGGCGCTTACCATTTCATACTGTGTATAACGCTGCATAATTTTAATACTTATGAAAAATGTTACATATTTTTTACCCACACCTGATTATGCTAAGCTAGCTAACTTATTAATTTTTCACAAATATCCCAAAAGCCGGTTAGGATAGAAGGCCGGCACCAAAGTTGCTTTCTTTCTACTCAGGCGAGGTTAGCCCTGTTGAGCTTCCTCATTTAGTTAAAAATTCCTTAAAAAAACATAAGGTTAGAAGATAACCAAAAAGGAGGAATGACCAGAATCAGAGTGTAAGGCGTTTTTCTGGTGGTTAAAGCAGATTGTGGTTCGATGAGCGAATGGGTTAGGATCAGGTTGAGGCTCTGTGCGGTTTTGTGGCTCCTGGGGATTGTGGTTCATTGATGGTTGCGGCTCTGGTAGATATTGCGTCTTGTTAAAGTGGACTTGAAAGAGTCTAAAAGCGTGATAAGTGAAAGCTCATTCGAATTTAAGGAAAAGAGGTAAATCCCTATGATACGCTGCTTTATCCAGAAAAACAGATTGAAGATGCTCCTCCCTGGTATTGTGGTCTTGGTCATTTTAGGCACAATTGAATTTTCTCCTCTTGCGATCGCCAATGCCCAGGGCCTGTTTGGACTTCCCTTTTGGAATAGCTATCTAGCTTTGGCGCCACGCTATCCTTACGATTTTTTATCACCCCTTCTAGGCCGCTGGACAGCAGGCAGTGGGCTGCTTCCTTCGGCCTTGTTGGCAGGAAACTCATCCGCTACCTCTCCCCTCCGATTTGCTCACGCCTCTATTCAGGGAGTAACCACGATCTTTATTCCTCCATCAGCCACAAGCGTGAAGCTATCAGTCAAACCTTCTACCGGCACTACCGGCTCAAGTATCCCAAGCATCAAATTGTCTGCCCTTGTGCCACCACTTACGGTCTATATTTATCCGACAGGTTCTCTACCTCCGACCCTGGTAACAACTCCCACGGTAGCTACTCCAGTAACTACTCCTTTAACCACACCGGCAACTACTCTCCCCACCTCTACCACTTCGGCTCCGGCAGTGATCTCGGGTTTGGGAGGCCTCCAGCAGGTATTCCCTTCACCCCTCCGACCGACATTTTCACCTTACGGGTCGGTGTTTCAGCCTCTTTGGCCGGCAGCTTCTCTTTATCCTATTCTATAGGCTAATCAGGATCATTGGCCATCTGATTCTATCTCTCAGTAAGGCGCTGATCAGAAGAGAAGAGATTGAGAAAGGGGCAGGCAAGAGAGTTTCTTCTCAAGCCTGTCCCCTTGCTCGTTTTCTGATTTTTTACCAGATGTTCCCCATGTTGAAAAAATAATGTTGAAAATATAAAGGGGAGGAGAGAAAATAAAGAGAGAAGAAAGTT